>JBKBRQ010000157.1:0-6363 GCA_046292055.1 Spirosomataceae bacterium
GTTAGTCCCGGCGAGTAAGATTTCGTATTCAATACCAAAACGCTCTTTCATCCGGTCAAGTTTGGGGTACGCAAAGGTGGGGTCTGTACTTTTTTCATACGCCAAACCGATTATTTCTACTCCTTTGTCTTTGTTTTTTTGATAATAAGGAGCTAGAAAACGACTTTCATCCATGCAATTGGGACACCAAGAACCCATAATTTGTACCAAAACGACTTTCCCTTTGTATCGTTCATCTTGAAGACGTACCAACTCATTTTTGGTATTTTTAAAGGCAAAATCAATGGTTTCAAAACCGGGCTTGAGGTATGTCAAGGTAGTTGGGTCGGGCAAAGAGGCAGCAGGATTTTTGACGGCCTCCCATTTTTCGGTGTAAGAAAAAGCAGCACAAAACACGCCTCCTTCCAGCTTTTCGTCGTTTATTTTGGCTTTGAACAAGAAAACGTGGTTACCATCAAAACATGAAAGTTTCAAACTATCTCCAACGATATCACCAGCAAGAAAACGGTAATCCCCGGTGGTTGTCAAGAACGTTCCTGTAACTTGGCTACCCGATTGCTCGAGAACGCCGACGGAAGGGTAACTGCCTGTTTCTGTTCTAAACACAGCCTCCCAAGTACCACTAATATTTGTGGTAGCAACTTCTTTTTTCTCTTTTTCAAAACGGTGGTATTGATTTTTTTGGGCTGAAAAAGGAACCGTTCGGAGGGACAAATTAGACGCTTTGCGATTGAATATACCCTTCATCGATGAACCTGAAAGGTGTGCAATGATTTCTGCATCAAATATTTCCATCGGAATATGTAAAGAATCATTTTTGAAAAAGGGCTCATCTAAACCCAATTTTTCTTTTCCATTGATTGCGTAGGCTTGTAACTTTCCATTTTCTATTTCAAGAGAAAGATGAAACGGCAACATACCAGCAACGGTGGGGAGTTCCGCACGCCAAAAGCCCGTAGCTTCAGACACTTGTGTTTGCGAAAAACTCATTTGTGTACTAAAAAGAAGCCCTATACACGTAATAAAAAGAGAGAACTTGGTCTTTTTCATTGGTAAATGTGGGAATAATGAGTGGAGTGGTAAGATAGCCAAAAAGCGACATGTACAGGCCTTTAAAGAAAGATGGAATTTGTAGCCATTGGATAATCCACGAAAATTAGGCAAAATGATTACCTTTGTAAAGCAATTACATACAAAAAAGTTCACACATTTAATTCGCCGATTCATTTGGAAACCAACGATTACAGCTATCATCATCCGGTTATGTTACAAGAATGTTTGGAAGGATTGGCCATCCGACCAGACGGAATCTACGTGGATGTCACGTTTGGTGGCGGTGGACATTCGCGCGCAATTCTTGAAAAATTGACAACAGGAAAACTTTATTCTTTTGATCAAGATGCCGATGCCCGCGCAGAAAGTAAAAAGATTTCAGACCCGAATTTTACATTCATTCAAGCTAATTTCAGATATATCAAGCAATATTTGCGTGTGTATGGTGTAAAAAAAGTAGATGGAATTTTGGCAGATTTGGGAATATCTTCTCACCAAATTGATACAGCTGATAGAGGATTCTCAACGCGTTTCGATGCCACCTTGGACATGCGCATGAACCAGCAAGGAAATCTGACAGCCAAAGAGTTAATTGCAACGGCTTCTGTGGAAGAATTACACCGTATCTTAGGGATGTATGGCGAAATAAAGAACGCTAAGTCGGCGGCACAAGCGATTGTCATGGCACGATCAAGCCACCCAATTGAAACCATCCAAGATTTAAAAGGTATTTTACAGAGTATTGCACCACGTGGCAAGGAATTCAAATATTTTGCACAGATTTTTCAGGCACTTCGTATCGTCGTAAACGAAGAAATGGCTGTTCTTGAAGAATTCTTACAGCAAGTTCCTGATTTATTAACTCCCAAAGGCAGACTTGTTGTGATGTCCTATCATTCGTTGGAAGACAGACCTGTAAAGAACTTTATCCGGAGTGGTAAGTTTGGTGGCGATGTAGAAAAAGACTTTTTTGGGAATGAAATCAAGCCGTTGGTGGCAGTTAATAGAAAACCGATAGAAGCAACACCCGAAGAAATCCAACAAAACCCAAGAGCACGAAGTGCTAAATTGCGTATTGCTACCCTTTACAATGCAGATTAAGAAACTGTTTGAAAATTCATTCTTATTAATTGTTTACCAAAAAAATATCCAATTGTTATGACAAATGTAAGAAGAAATACACGAGTCGCACCTCAATCGAAGGGGAAGCTCCCTCGATTTCGCATTGCAAAGCGGCTTTCAGAAACTATTTCGAGTCGAATAAATCTAGGTGATGAACTACCGGTAAGTCAGTTATTAAAAATTGGCTGGACTGTTTTTCTGATTATTATCTATATTTTTTTCCAGCATAACTACGATAGTTTAATCCGAAAAATAGTAAATGCGCGTACCAATATGGAGGAAATGCGTGCCTCGTATGTAACGCATCAAGCGAAGTTCATGTATGCAAGTAAACAATCTGAGGTGACACGTAAATTGAACGACGAAGCAATCGATAAAAACCTTATTCCACCGACCAAACTAGAAGTGCGTCCATAAAATTTGAAGTTTCTGTCTCTTATGCCAAATTCACAACCTCAACGCCCGATTCGTGACGAATTGGTAAAAAAATCGAAAAACACTTTCGTTCTTTTTCTAATCATTGCCATTTGTGCTGTCATTCAAATGGTTCGTTTACAGACGGTTAAGAAAAAAGAAGTCATCAACCGAACAGCTGGTCGAATCTTTGAAACCAAAGCGATTCCTGCCACGCGTGGAAATATCCTGGCACGTGACGGCCGGAGTTTATTGGCAACTTCTATCCCAAGATACCGCGTAGCGATTGATCCCACTGTACCAAGTAAAGAGTATTTTAATAAATACATCAAAACACTTTCTACTCAACTATCCAATTATTTCAAGGACAGAACACCCAAAGAATACGAAACCTTAATTCGTGAGAAAAGACAAGAAAAGAACAGTTATGTTCGGCTTGGCAACCGCGATATTGACCACGAAGAACGAGATATTATTCAAAAATTTGCTTTTTTTGAAGACGATAGACTCAAAGCTGGTGGAATTTTCGAGAAAAAAGAGGAACGTATTTTACCTTTTGTAGATATGGCCTCTCGAACGATTGGTCGACTGGATAGAAAAACCAATACACGCGGAGAGTATGGCATCGAATATAGCTTTAACCAATATTTGGCGGGAAAAGAAGGAAAAGGTGTCTTCCAAAAAATTACGGGTGGCGTTTGGAAGCCCGTGGACCCAACCCAAGATACCAAGCCCATTTCTGGTCTAGACGTCGTTAGTACGATAGACGTTAATTTTCAAGATATTGTAGAAACGGCGCTACGGAAACAAGTCATTCAAAAAAATGCCAAGTACGGCTCAGCTATTTTGATGGAGATAGAAACGGGAGAAATACGGGCGCTTTCTAATTTAAGTAGACGCGGAACAGATGGGAATTACCGTTACTTAGAAGATGAAAACTATGCGATTCGAGGAGGGACAGACCCGGGCTCGACGTTCAAAGTGGCAACCATGGCAGCTTTGCTTGAAAAAGCACCCTTAAACCCTGATGATTTTGCTGCAGAATGTAATGGGCAACTTAGGCACTACGGACTTGATTTCAAATGTTCTCACACCCACGGGTCACAGACAGTCCAACAAGTTATCGAAAACTCTTGCAATATTGGTATTTACAAGTTGGTGCAAAAACATTTTGGATTCTCCCGCGCAGACGATTACGTTGCCTATATGAATCAATTCAGATTGGATCAATCACTTGGTTTCCAATTGAAAGGAGAATCTGAACCAATTATCAAAAATAAGCGCAGTGAGTCCTTCAGTCATACGACCATTCCTTGGATGTCCATCGGGTACGAAACAAGACTAAGCCCATTGCAAATGCTAACTTTCTACAATGCTATAGCAAACAAAGGGCAGTGGGTACAACCTATTTTGGTCAAAGAAATCCGGGATGTGAATGAAGTCATTCAACGATTTGAACCAAATAAAATTCCCAAACCAATTGTCTCAGAACGAACCGCCCAATTATTAACCCAAATGATGATTGGCGTTGTTGAAAACGGGACAGCGGCGGGCATAAAAGAAGGATATTGCCGAGTGGCAGGTAAAACAGGAACTTCCCAAAAAAGAGTAAATCGTGGCTACCGAGAGGGACTTTATTACACGGCATTCATTGGATTTTTCCCCGCAGATAACCCAAAATATAGTTGTGCCGTTATAATCGATGAGCCAATGGGCTCCAATATTTATGCAGCAGACGTCTGTGCACCTGTTTTCCGTGATATTGCTGATCGCATGTATGCAATTGATATTTCGTTGCACATCCCAAAAAATAAAAGAAACGAAAAACCCAAAGTAAATAAACACTTGCTTCGAACAGACAAGCTCGTTGGTCATAGCTCTGATTTCCGTACGATAGCAGAGGAACTAGATGTAGCCGTTGATGCCCCGCAAGAAACAGGTATTATTCGCTCAAAAATACAAGCTGGAAAAATAGATTGGGTTCCATTAGCTCTCACCAACGACCTACCTAATCTGATTGGGATGACGCTCAGAGACGCCGCCCCCGTTTTAGAAAGCAGAAATTATTATGTTACATTTGAAGGTATTGGTCGGGTTGTTTCTTACCAAAAAATTGGGAATAGACGTGTACATTTACAGTTAAAACCTTAAACCATTCAAGTCCGTATAGAGTTACGTAACAAGACTTTTTAACTATTTATGACGATTCAAGAGTGTATTGATACCATTGCTGAACAAACACAGCAGACGACGTACGGAGAAAGCCCGCGCGAATTATACGAACCCATCGAATACCTGATGTCTTTGGGTGGAAAAAGGCTTCGTCCTGCTTTTACCCTTATCTCGGCTTATTTGTTTACCGACGACTGGAAAGCACACGTACGGCCTGCATTAGCTGTCGAAGTTTTCCATAATTTTACGTTAATGCATGATGATATCATGGACGCTGCCCCACTACGACGAGGGAAACCGACTGTGCATGAAAAATGGAATGCAAATACAGCGATTCTTTCCGGAGACGTCATGCTCGTAGCAGCCTACGAACTCCTCACAGAAGTCAATGATACGTGTTTCAAACAAGTCATCAAACGATTTAACCGGACAGCTGCAGAAGTCTGTGAAGGGCAACAACTCGACATGAATTTTGCTTTTTTAGAGACGGTTTCAGAAGAAGAATACATAGAAATGATTCGTTTGAAAACCTCCGTTCTCGTTGGTTTTGCCATGGAACTCGGTGGATTAGTAGCTTGTGCTCCAAGTGAAATAATCGAAAAACTGTACGAAATTGGCGTAAATATCGGCCTTGGTTTTCAGTTAAAAGATGATGTTCTTGATGTATACGGTGATCCCGAAAAATTCGGAAAGCAAGTCGGCGGGGATATCATTGAAAACAAAAAAACGTGGTTGATGCTCCGCGCACAACAGCTTGCTAAGGGAACTTCTGAAGAGGAAGAACTTGCGTATTGGCTCACACAAACAGCACCCTCCAAATCTGCACAGAAGGTTGAAGCCGTCACTCAGTTATATACACGCCTAGGTATCAAGGAACTAGCACTTGCTAAAGTCGCTACGTATTTTGATTATGCGTTCCAATTAATTGAACAGCTACCTGTTGATGAAAATAGAAAAAAACCACTGAAAGATTTAGCTACTTTGTTGTTGCAACGGGAAAGCTAATCTTTAACCACCCCTCATTTATCTATGTCTATTCATATCTTGCTCATTATTGCCATTGTAGCTACTAGTCTGTTTGCCTTTCGGGATGCTACGCTGAAATACAAGCTCATTCATAGCCCTGGCATTGCACACAGAAACCAAGAATATTGGCGGCTACTTACCTCCGGGTTTATCCACGCAGACTACCTCCATTTGTTCTTCAATATGTGGGCACTCTATCTTTTTGGTGGAACTGTCGAGGGATATTTTCTCATGCAATTTGGCACACAAGGAAGTGGCTTTTTCTTATTACTCTTCGTTTCGGGTGTCATAATTGCAAACTTGCCGGACTTTTTTTCAAAACGTAATCAATTCAATTATTTCTCTCTCGGTGCATCTGGTGGAGTTTCTTCTATTGTTTTCGCTAGTATCATCATTAGTCCGTTGACCAAACTTATTATTTTCCCGATTCCTATTCCAATGCCTGCCTGGATTTTTGCCATTCTCTACACAGCTTATTCCGTTTATATGGAAAAAAGACAAATGGATAACATCAATCATCTCGCCCATTTATGGGGAGGTTTGTGGGGAGTTGTATTCATGCTTTTACTACAACCG
>JBKBRQ010000158.1:0-6338 GCA_046292055.1 Spirosomataceae bacterium
TTCCAAGCCTTGCAACGCACTGAAAATAGATGTTTTTTTCACGACCGACATGCCTACCACAACGCCTACATCTGTTTTTTTAAATCCGGCTAACATACCTTTCACCCATCGGTTGGGTAATTGCATATCTGCATCCGTAAAGAAAAAATAGTCGCCAGTGGCTTTTTGCGCTAGAAACTCCAAAATCCGGGCTTTCCCTTGCAAAGGAGAAGGTTCCCTTTCATCAATTCGTACATAAAAAAAAGCAGGTTTATCTTCTATAAATGGAAGAATAACCTGCTCCATGCCGTCTGTCGAATGATCATCTCCAATCCATATTTCAAGTTTTTCTACAGGATAATCTAAAGAAGCAAGTGAATTTAAAACGTCTAAAATGAGTTGCTTTTCATTTCTTGCTGCTAAAAGAATACTTATCTTAGGGAAATAATCGGACGTATTTCTCATTCTTTGTTTCCTTCAAAATCCAACATGAATTTTTGTTGAGAGCGGTAAATCAAAGCAAGAATTGCACTACCAATCAAAGAAAAAATACCTTGGGCAATAGCTAAAATGCCACTAAATGCAACAAACGGAGCCAAAACACTGATACTTAGACCCGCCAAATAAAACCAAAAACCTTTGCCATTTAGTCCCCACATCATAGCAGCACCTGCAATGCAAAGCAAGGATGTAAGCATAGCAGAGATAGTCATGGTTTTTACGGCAGAAACCGTCCATTGGGACTCAAACGAATCCATGATGGCAGTAAAACCTTCTTCTTGTTCAGAGTCAAGTTCCTGATTTTGCTCCTCTATCACATCGCGCACTTGCTCAAAAATGAGTAAGCCTTGCTCTACTTGTGCTTCCGGATTGGAGAATTGCTCAAACGAGGTAAAAAGCTGAAATCCACTGTTGATAAAAGTTAATACGCATAAAATCGTTAAAGTGATAGGCCGCATAAGTTGATATAATTTAGAAAGTATATGTGTTGTAATTGATTTTTGAACGGAATGCCTGTGGTTTCACAAGAAACCATATTCTTTTCGCTCGTTGGCAAAGTTACACCTTGCATACATAGGAACAAAAAGATATAGTTTGGATAAACACAAGAAATCTTCTATTTCATAAACCAAGCTATTCCAAATGGATTCATCTAAAAAATAAGGCATTTCAGTTGTAGTACTTATTCACTTCCAATATCATTTTAAGGTAATTCAAGATTCATCTCTCCTTAGTGTACTGGTATCAAATAAAGTAATAAATCTTGTTCCCTGTATTAGAATAAAAAGTATAAAAACCAGATTATTCTTTGTGAATTTGTATATTCAAGTGTGAATTTGAAGAATAAGAAGTACATTCTCTTCAAGAACACATCTATCTAACCACTTCAAAATCAACCCTTAAACGAAACCCCTTCAATGAAAACAATGGATTACCTCATCATCGGCGCAGGCTCTGCTGGTTGCGTATTGGCTAATCGGCTATCGGCAAGCGGAGAATTTCAGGTTCTTCTCTTGGAAGCAGGTGGCCCCAATACAAAATTCGAAATTCATATTCCGGCTGCCTACGCCAATTTGCATCGTTCTTCCGTTGATTGGCAACTTGCCACCGAACCTCAAGCTCACTTGAATAACCGACAAATCTACCTTCCACGCGGAAAAACACTTGGCGGAAGTAGCTCCACGAATGCCATGGCGTACGTACGTGGAAATACCGCCGACTACGACGAATGGAACTTACCAGGCTGGAGTTATGCAGAAGTTTTGCCTTATTTTAAGAAATCAGAACATAATGCGCAATTCCAGAATGAATACCACGGACAAAACGGCGAATTATATGTCTCCCACGCAGAATCCTTCAGAACACCGTTTGCAAATGGTTTTGTAGAAGCTTGCCAACAAGCAGGAATGCCCTTTAACAAAGATTACAATGGAGCTTCGCAAGTGGGAACTTCGTTTTTTCAGTTTACAATAAAAAATGGACGCCGACATTCGGGTGCAGATGCTTTCTTGAAACCCGTTACAAACCGACCTAATTTACATATTCGTACACGGGCACAAGTGCAAGAATTACTTCTAAAAGACCAAACGGTTTATGGAGTTCGGCTTACGAATGGAGAAGAAATTCGTGTAAAAAAAGAAGTCATTCTGTCGGCAGGTGCGTTTCATTCGCCTACCATTCTCCAACAATCGGGCATTGGCGACCCCGATGAATTAAAAGCAGCAGGTATTTCTCTCAAACACGCGCTACCAGGCGTGGGTAAAAATCTCCAAGACCATTTATTTTTCGGAGTCAGTGCGTTGGCGCGTGAACCTTTGGGGCAAAATCATACGCTGAAACCTTGGCACCTAATCAAAGGAATGGCAGAATATGCGTTCCAAAAGACAGGGCCTATGTCTGTTAGTCCTTTGGAAGCCGTTGCGTTTGGACACACAGAAAATACGACTTCGGGAGTCAATTATCAATTCCATTTTATTCCCATTCAATTGGGTGCTGACTACACAGTAGATCCATATAATCCCAAAACATACCCAAAAGAAGATGGTTTTTCTATTTTACCTACCTTATTAAAACCAGAAAGTCGTGGATATGTCAAAATTCGAGAAAAAGGGAACATTCATTTTCCAGAGATTCAACCTCATTTTCTAACAAGTGAAAAAGACCGAAAGGTGCTTTTGAATGCGACCAAAATCGCGATGGAGGTAATTCAACAAGAAGCATTGGCTAAATATACAAAAGAATGGATTACACCTCCACTTCGGCAATCGGACGAAGGGATCTGGGAACATATCAAGAAACAAATCGAAACGGTGTATCATCCGGTGGGCACTTGTCGAATGGGAAATACGGCAGATTGTGTGGTGGATACGCAATTACGAGTACACGGTTTGCACGGACTTCGGGTCATTGATGCTTCGATTATGCCTACCATTGTTGCCGGAAATACAAATGCGCCCGTATATATGATTGCTGAAAAGGGGGCGGGTATGATTTTAGCGAATCCGTAAGCAAAGAGTTTATTGGCTAGTGTCTATTTATAATGTGACAAACTTGGTAAAAAAGGATATGAATTTATTTTCCGCCCAATAGTGCGTTAAAAAGCACTATTGGGCGGAAAAATACAAGAAAACTCAAAAAGCACAGAACATAGTGCAATTTATTGCTCTTTTTATAGTATTTATGTAAATAAGTAGTACATTTACATGAAATAATGCTTTATAATGCACTTTTCAGAATTAATAAAAAATATAAAAGAACGTAGAGAGGCTCTACAAGTAACACAAGAGAGATTAGCAGAACTCTCAGGTGTTGGATTGAGAACGTTAAAACAGTTTGAGAGTGGAAAAGGAAACCCTACGCTGTCAACATTGCACAAGCTCTCCGATGTATTGGGTATGGAGATTTGTCTAAAAATCAAGAACGTGACGCATACGAAATGAGAAAAGCTAAAGTATTATTCAAGAATGAAGAAGCGGGTATTCTAACCCAACACGATGATGGCTCATTTTCATTTCGTTATCATGCTGACTGGATAGCCAACAATGATAGACAAAGCATTAGTCTAACTTTACCTAAGACAGAAAAAGAATTTCATTCTAAATACTTATTTCCATTTTTTTTCAATATGCTTCCTGAAGGCTCTAATAAACAGGTAGTGTGTAAACACAATAGAATCGATAACGAAGACTATTTCGGGCTGCTGATGACTACTGCAAAAAATGATAGTATAGGTGCTGTTAGAATCATTAAACTAGACAATGAATGAGCTTACTAACAATTAAAAATTGTCCAGGCACACTATCTGAAGGTTTTAATACCTTTAGTAAAACAGCATTGAATAGAGTTTTTCAGGGCAAGAAAGTACACCATGTTTTACCTTACGATTCTCCAGCCTCTAACCGTGAAATGGATCAACTATTTGAAGAAAATCGCAGCTATATGTCGATATCAGGTGTACAAGAAAAATTTTCTGTATTGCTTGACAAAAATAAGTTGAGGCTTATTCATGAAAATGAACAAGGTACTTACATTTTGAAACCAATACCAAATGCTGGCAAAAAATATGACCAAATGCCTGCTAATGAGCACTTAACTATGCAAATTGCCCGTCAGGTTTATCAAATAGAGACTGCAGAAAATGCATTGATATTTTTTAAAGATGGTACACCTGCCTATATCACAAAAAGATTTGATGTAAAAGAGGATGGCTCAAAACTAGCTCAAGATGACTTTGCATCCTTAGCCAAAAGAACCCCACAGACACATGGAGAACATTACAAGTATCTTGGGAATTATTTAGATTTATTTGAATTAATGCGTGACTATTTACCTACGTACAAGATTGAAGCACCAAAACTTTTACGACTACTTGTCTTTAATTATCTTTTCTCAAATGGTGACGCCCACCTTAAAAACTTCTCTATACTAGAAACATCTTTTGGAGATTATCGACTGAGCCCAGCTTATGACTTGCTAAATAGCCGTATCCATATAAAAGATAAAGACTTTGCATTAGATGACGGTCTGTTACCTAGAAACCTAGCTCAAGGTAAAATCAGTTTACAATTTGCCAAACTAGCAGAGAAAGCTGAAATCAGTGAAAAAATTTTTCAGGAAATGATGACGTTCATGACTTCAAAATCAGATTTAGTTGAGAAAATGGTCGCTGCTTCATTTCTTGATGAAACCACGAAAAGAAACTATTTCCAATCGTTTCAAGGACGTTTAAAACAGCTAACCAAAGCATAAGATATTTTACTCACGAAAAGATTAAAGTACTAGTAAATATCAATCAATCTTGAGCCTCCCCTACCAAAACATCTCACCAAACCCAACCTCTAGAGATTTATTCTTAATCTAGAAAGTAAGCACGAATGGGAAAGATTACACAATAAAGCGGTAGTCTTTCCCATTGATTTTTATCTTTTTATTGCCTTTTTAGTCCTCGTAATCTTGCCTCTACTGAATCAAATATATCCTTGTTGAAGCTTTTCATAGAAATTAGAAATAAGGGGAGATTAGCTTTGCTCCATCCATACTGACTGCACATTGGTAAACTCACGAAGACCATACACGCCCAATTCACGGCCATATCCTGACTGTTTCACTCCACCAAAAGGCAAATGTACATCAGACTTTACCAATTGATTTACAGCTACAACACCGGCTTCCAATGTTGGAGCAATGGTTTTGGCTTTTTCTAAATCTGTCGTCCAAATAGAAGCTCCTAACCCAAATTGTGTATTATTTGCCAGAGCAATTCCTTCTTTCTCTGTCTTAAAAGAGATTACGGTGGCTATCGGCCCAAAAAATTCTTCTTGAAAAGCTATATTCGAAGGCTCTTTAACTTCCAAAATGACGGGTTCAAACTGACAAAAACGCGCCTCTCCCCCAAGTAATTCGATAGCTCCACTCAATTTACTTTCATGCCACTGCCGCGATAAATTGGCAGCTAAATCTGGTCTTGCCAAGGGTCCCATCGTCGTTTGTTAGTCCAATGGATTTACCAAAAGAATTTCTTTTGCCTTTCGAAGTACCTCTTCCAAAAACGCTTCTTTGACTTCTTCTGCAATAATCCATCTTTTGGCTGCAATACACGTTTGTCCAGCATTTTGAAAACGAGACGTCACGGCTGCTTGTGCTGCCACAGCAATATTGGCATCCTTAAATACCACAAATGGGTCGCTTCCACCCAATTCCAAGACAGATTTTTTGACGTATTTTCCCTGCCAATGCAGCCACAGAGGCACCCGCTCGGTTGCTTCCTGTTAGTGTCACACCACGAACAGCCGAATTTGCAATTACGGACTCAATCGCTGGAATATCTATCAAAATTGTTTGGTATACCCCATCTAATCCTGCCTCATTCATTAAATCTTGGAGAGCTAATGCGCTTCCGCAAACATTCGGCGCTGGTTTTAAGAGTACGGTATTTCCTGCCAACATCGTTGGAACGGCAAAACGTAGTGCCTGCCAAAGAGGGAAATTCCAAGGCATAATCGCGAAAATAACTCCCAACGGTGCGTAATTAATGTGGCTCGCAAACGCTTGTGTCTGCACGTGCGTTGCCTGCAAAACTTCTTCAGCATGCGTTGTGTAATACCGAGTCATTTGCACACATTTGGCAACTTCAGCACGCGACTCACGTATCGTTTTACCCATTTCTAGAGTAATTAATTGGGCTAATTTTTCTTCGTTTGCCGTTAATAAATCAGCTAATACGCTGAATTTATGTGTTTTATCTAGCCAACTTTTCTTTCTCCAATCTTGAAAAACAGTTTCACTTGTTTGTATTTTACCTTCTAACTGTTGGGAAGTGTCCACGGCGTATCTTTCAAGAGTACGGCCATCAAAAGGGT
>JBKBRQ010000015.1:0-24841 GCA_046292055.1 Spirosomataceae bacterium
TTGCCAATTCACCTAATCCACCTAAATTACGCTACACACGTGCACCAGGGGATGAAGAAAGTTTCGAAAAATCGTCTAATTCATTGCTTAAATCTGTGACGCGCTTGCTCATGACCGTTCGGGGAATTAACTTCAGCTATTCTCAGAATGAATCCACTATTTTACCTGGATTTTTACCTAGCCCAACGTTTTTTGGAATGGATAGAAATTGGGCAAATGCACCAGGATTACCTTTTGTTTTGGGGAGCCAATCGCGGGATATTCATGTTCGAGCAGCAGAGAATGGCTGGCTATCTAGAAGTATTATTCAGAACGACCCATTCACGCAATCCATCGAAAAACGCTTTGAATACAATACAAACTTAGAGCCATTCAAAGGTTTCCGGATGTCTATTCGCGGAAATCTAGCACGCGGAGATAGCTACCAAGAATTATATCGCCCTAATGAAACAGGCGGGGCTTTCGAGAGTTTAAATCCACTCCGAAACGGGACTTTCCGCATGTCTTTCTGGTCATTCAAGACAGGATTTGTCAAGATGAGTAAAAACCCCGAAGACAACTACGACTACGAGATATTTAACCGGATGGTTGATTACCGAGAAGTTGTACAAGATCGTTTGTATGCTGAAAACCCGAACGCTGAAAATGGTTTTTATGACATCAATTCGCAAGATGTCCTCATCGCTTCCTTTTTTGCTGCTTACAGTGGAAAAGACCCACGAGAAGTACGGTTGAATCCTTTCTTACGTTTCCCACTTCCTAATTGGCGGGTAGACTTTACGGGTGTCGAGAAAATATTAGGAATTGACCGGGCATTCAGTTCGATAACCATTAACCATAGCTATACGTCCACGTACAACGTAGGGAATTTTACATCGTCCTTGGAGTATGGCGCACAAAATCTCAACCTACTCATGAAAGGCTATCCACTTGGTTTTTTAACCAACCAACAAGCCTTGTTTATTCCTGTTTTCGTGATGAGTACTATCACGATGGAAGAACGTTATGCACCTTTCATCGGCGTACAATTTACGACCAAGAAAAGCGTGACAGGCCGCGTGGAATACAACAAAGAAAGACGGGCAGGATTGAATTTATCCAATTCACAGGTGGCAGAATATTCAAGCGACGATATTGTTGTCGGGATTGGTTTCAAACGCAATAATATCCGAATTCCAATTCGGGGCGCTGATGGAAATCAAATTGTACTGAAAAATGACTTAAACTTCCGATTTGACGTGACGCTCCGTGATATTATTGCTTTGCAGAGACGTCTAGATGGGGATGCTGTAGTGACGCAAGGGAACTACAATTTGCAGATTCGTCCGCAGGTTCAATACCAATTTAACAAACGATTCTCAGGAAGTTTTTACATAGAACGATTGGTAAATAATCCATACAATTCCTTATCCTTTTACAGAAGTTCAACGATTGGTGGGGTAAATGTTCGGTTCAACTTGGCGGAATAGACAAAAACAAATTTGAGTTTCGATGCAATTCGCGTAAATTGCACACGAATTTGAACAGAATTCTTTTTCAACATTAAATTCCAAATTAGCAAATGAATTTTCCAGCAGACTTACGCTATACAAGCGAACACGAGTGGATTAAAATGATTGATGATACAACCGCTTTGGTTGGTATCACGGCTTTCGCACAAGGTGAATTGGGTGATATTGTTTACGTTGAAATCGAAACACAAGGTGAAGACGTAGAAGAAAATGGTATTTTTGGTACAATTGAGGCTGTAAAAACAGTTTCTGATTTATTCTCTCCTGTTGCTGGAAAAGTAGTAGAAGTAAATCCTGCCTTAGAAAATAGTCCAGAATTGGTTAACAATGACCCTTACGGTGAAGGATGGCTGATTAAACTTCAAGTAGTTAATCCATCTGACTTAGATAACTTATTGGATGTAGATGCCTATAAGGCCATCATTTAAACAGAAAGAGCCCAGCTAGGGCTTTTTTTTTACATTTCCACTTCTCACATTTATTTTATTCGAATCAAACGCATGGATATTCTCATTCATCAAGCCCGAATCGTTTGTCCTAGTTCTTCGTATCACGGACAGGTGCTCGATGTTTCTATTCAAAATGGTCGAATTGCTCAAATCGCCCCTTCTATTAATCCTCTAAATAAAGATACACGTATTTTACAGGGGAATCAGTTGCATATTTCAACGGGCTGGCTTGACTTACGCGTGACTTCTAAAGAACCTGGTCATGAGTCTGTTGAGGATTTCCAGTCACTTACAAATGCAGCAGCGGCAGGCGGTTTTACTCAATTGGCTGTATTGCCCAATACATCGCCCGTTGTGCAAACCAAGCAAAGTATTGCGCTTTTCAACTACTTCAATACGCAAAGTCTCGTTGATTTACTACCAATAGCTGCCGTTACGAAAGATACCAAGGGAACTGATTTTACGGAGATGTTGGATCTCAATAAAGCCGGGGCTATCGCGTTTTCAGACGGACATATTCCCCTCTGGAATGCAGATATTTTTCTAAAAACGCTTCAGTATTTATACCCGACAGGTAAGCTATTGATGAACCAACCCACAGAAGCCTCTTTGAGTATGTTCGGACAAATGCACGAGGGTATTATAAGTACACTTTTAGGCATGAAGGGCATTCCTAACGCCGCTGAAGAATTGATGCTACTCCGTGATTTAAAATTACTCGAATACGCAAATCTTACTTCTGACTTGCCTCTTCTTCACTTTTCTACCATCTCAACAGCTGAAGGTGTCCAACTCATCCGCGAAGCGAAGCAAAAAGGGTTGCCGATTAGCTGTGACATTGCTGCGCATCAACTCTCTTTTATTGATGAGGATTTAATGGATTTCAATACAAATCTAAAAGTGAACCCTCCGTTTCGTTCAGAAAATGACAGATTAGCTCTTTTGAATGGCTTACTTGATGGAACCATCGACGCCGTTGTATCAGACCATCACCCACAAGATGAAGAAGCGAAAAAGCTAGAATTTGACCAAGCTGAGAACGGTATCATTGGCTTGCAAACCGCTTTTTCAGCACTACAAACATTGGACAAAATTCCACTAGAAAAAATTATTCAACTCATCACAGATAGCCCACGACGTATTTTACGCCAACCAATCCCCAAAATTGAAGTAGGTGAATTAGCTAATCTCACCCTTTTTGAACCAGAAAGCACCTACGTTTTTACAGAGGAACAAATCCTGTCAAAGTCTAAAAACTCTCCTTATCTTGGACAAATACTGAAAGGAAAGGTACTTGGGATTATTCATAAAAATCAAACAAATATACCGGCATGAAAAACAAAATAATACGTCAATCTCTGGCATTTGGTCTTCTCGCCGGAGCTATTGGCTTCCTCTTTTTTATCGGTTTATATTTTTTAACAGATAATCCACTCGCCAAAAGAAGACCCGACATTGGGTTTAACTTACTTTTTGTTGGATTATCTATGTGGTATCTAAAAAAATCAAATGGTGGATTTATTCACTTTTATCAGGCATTTTCCACAGGGTTTTTAACCAATATTTTTGCAGCATTAACAAGCGGTCTTTTCCTGTTTGTAT
Source organism: Spirosomataceae bacterium (assembly GCA_046292055.1). Lineage (GTDB taxonomy): Bacteria > Bacteroidota > Bacteroidia > Cytophagales > Spirosomataceae > CAYNRA01. Next base: position 3,563 of record JBKBRQ010000015.1, read on the forward strand.
TTATTCAATGGATTGACCAAACACCACTACAAACTTGGATGACGGAAGGTCAACAGTTACTCCGTGACCAACGAGGTACATTTGACAAAATCCTTAATGAAGAAATGTATGCAGCACAAATGGAGGCATTAAAAAACGTGAAGCCGTATCAATTATTCCTAGATGAGCTCATGTTTAAGCAAGTCGCTATTGTAGGAATCACATTATTAGGTATGGTATTTCGAAAAAAACGACCTGAATAAAACGATTGTCTTCTTTATCGACCGACTATCAAAAGCTACAATTGTATTCCTGGAAATTTTGGTTAAATTCACAGATATTAACCTTACTTTAAAAAAATAAAATGGAACAAATCACAACAACCAAAGTTTCCTTGAAATGGGGCCTTATCGCAGGCATTGCCTCTATCGTTTTCATGACTATTTTGTATGTAACGGGGGCATGGAAAATAACCTGGCTCACAAGTATTACCTATCTTATCTTAGTTGGTGCTTTTGTGCTAAGTATGAAGGAATACAAAGAAAGTAACGGTGGCTACATGACCTACGGTCAGGGGCTTGGTATAGGTATGTTTATCAGCGCTATTGCGGGAATATTGAGTGCGGGATATGGAAATGTATACATGCAGTTCATTGACACAACATTCCGTTCACAGATGCTTGATTTTCAGGTTGAAAAACTAGAAGAACAAGGATTACCTGACGAAGCTATTGAAAAAGCAATCGAAACGTTTGAAAAGTTCAGCTCACCTGGACTCACTTTTTTATTCGGTATCATCGGTGTCTTATTTGTCGGATTTCTCCTTTCTCTCATTGTTTCAGCTGTTATGAAAAAGAATAAACCGGCATTAGATTATTAATTCCTAAATTATGTTTGCGATTTTCAAGAAAGAAATAAACAGTTTTTTCAATTCTTTAGTGGCCTATCTTGTATTGGCCACCTTTTTTATTTTTATGGGTTTGATTGGTTGGGTACTACCTGATACCTCCCTTTTTGACTATGGATTCAATGATTTATCTGTCCTTTTTTCCTTCGCTCCTTATCTGTTTTTGTTCGTTATTCCAGCTATAACAATGCGTTCGTTATCCGAAGAATACAGAACAGGAACCATCGAATTACTAAAAACAAAACCACTTACTTCTTGGCAAATCGTTGTTGGAAAGTTCTTGGCTTCTTGGTTGTTAGTCGGCTTATCACTTTTGCCATTTTTCGTATACTATTATGCTGCGTATCAACTCGGTAGCCCGGTTGGCAACATCGATACTGCCGGATTTTTTGGTTCATTGCTAGGCTTATATATTCTTGGTGGTGTCTTTACAGGCATCGGATTACTCTGCTCAGCGATTACCAATAATCAAATTATAGCGTTTATCCTTGCTGCTTTGGTGAGCTATTTCTTCTATGACGGCTTATTACAATTAGCCCTTCTGACACGTGGAACGCTTTTTTCTTCCTTGGAGTTACTAAGTTTCCAATTTCATTATGACGCACTTAGTAGAGGCGTAATTGATACAAGAAATATCGTATATTTCGTATCTTGGCTTGTCTCATGTCTCTTGCTTACTCGGTATATTGTTGTTCAAAAAACACATTAATAGAAGCCTTTTATGTTTCAAATCTATCAAATTGACGCATTCACAAACGATGTATTCGGTGGAAATCCCGCTGCCGTTGTTCCTCTAAAAGCTTGGATTCCGGATACCTATTTACAGAAAATCGCTGCTGAAAATAACCTATCTGAAACCGCTTTTTACGTTGAGGAAGACGAAGGATACCGATTAAGATGGTTTACGCCGATAGCAGAAGTAGACCTTTGCGGACACGCCACACTTGCTGCAGCGTACGTTCTTTTTTTTATATTTGATTTCCCAAAAGAAACACTGACATTCTATACAAGAAGTGGCGAATTACGTGTTCAGAAAGTGGGGAATTTACTTCAAATGGACTTCCCACAGACACAGACAACAACCACAACTCGTTACAAAGAAGAGTTAATGAATGCCTTGAACTACAATCAATTCAAGGAAATTCGGATAGCTGGAAGTGATATATTGGTCGTATTTGAAACACAAGAAGAGGTAGCCCAATTGAAACCAAACATGAGTCGACTGGAACAAATAGATTGTCGTGGAATTATTTGTACTGCGCCTAGTTCAGAAGAAGGGATTGACTTTGTTTCCCGCTTTTTTGCCCCGCAAGTGGGCGTTCCTGAAGACCCTGTGACAGGCTCTGCGCATACGTCGCTTGTTACATATTGGTCCGAAGAAAGGCAGAAAAATACTTTCATTGCAAAACAAATCTCAAAACGGACAGGTATTTTGACACTTGAAAAAACAGAAAACCGTGTCTTAATCCAAGGAAATGCGAAGTTATACTTAGAAGGAAAAATATATCTTGCCTAGAAGTAATACCAAAACCCCATTTTATAGACTAAAAAAGTCGAATTATAACAAATTGATAGTAAATACCTTATTATTAATTCATAAACTTGACAACCCCTATTCGTATTTCGTACATTTGTGAAATTAAATTCGTTTAAATGAAGCTATCAGCCTTTAAATTTGATCTTCCGCAAAGCCTAATCGCGATGCATCCAAGTCCTGAACGTGATGAAAACCGGATGATGGTTGTCAACAGAGCCACAGGTGAAATTGAACATAAAATGTTTCGTGACATTGTTTCTTATTTTGGTGAGGGAGACGTCATGGTGATGAATAACACAAAAGTATTTCCTGCTCGTTTGTATGGTTCCAAAGAAAAGACAGGTGCTAAAATTGAAGTTTTTCTGTTGAGGGAATTGAACAGAGACATGCGTCTTTGGGATGTATTGGTAGACCCTGCTCGTAAAATCCGAGTTGGTAATAAATTATATTTTGGAGACAGTGATTTGGTTGCTGAAGTCATCGATAATACAACTTCGCGCGGTCGTACCATTCGGTTTTTATTTGATGGGAACCACGAGCAAATGATGCAAACCATTTATGAACTTGGCGAAACACCACTCCCAACAGATATCATTACACGGGAAGTAAACGAGCTTGACAGAGAGCGTTTTCAGACTATTTTTGCCGAACACGAAGGCGCGGTTGCAGCTCCTACAGCAGGTATGCACTTTACGAAAAATATTGTCCGGAGAATGGAAATTAACGGTTCTACTTTTGCTCCAGTTACCTTACACATCGGTATTGGTACCTTCAGACAAGTAGACGTAGAGGATTTGACGAAGCATAAAACAGACTCAGAGAACTTTTTCATTCAACAAAACACATGTGATATCGTCAACACAGCTTTAGATGGGGGAAAACGTGTTTGCTCAATTGGAACAACCGCACTTAAAGCTTTGGAGTCTTCGGTTTCTGCGAATTCCCGTTTGAAACCTGTTGATAACGCTTGGACAGATAAATTTATCTTCCCTCCACACGATTTCAAAATCGCTAATGCACTGCTTTCTAATTTCCATTTGCCCGAATCTATCCTACTCATGACAAAAACTGCGTTTGGCGGTTACGACCTTGTTATGAAAGCTTATGAGATAGCTATCAAGGAAAAGTACAAGTTTTTTACCTATGGAGACGCGATGCTCATCATCTAAAATACACAGCCTACTTGCATTCAAGTAGGCTTTTTTCTTATTGATATGACACACTATACCATCCTTGTTGCAGGCGGAAGCGGAAGTCGCATGCAATCAGATATCCCGAAGCAGTTTTTGATGTTACATGGTGCCCCTATTCTTTTGCATACCATTCGCAAATTTACTGCACTTGAAGATAACGCAATTATTCTTGTTCTTCCTAAAGAACAAATGAACTATTGGAACGAGTTGGTCAACACGTTTTCATTGGAAACGCAGACAGAACTAGCACAAAAGGTAACGATTGTAGAAGGTGGGGCTACTCGTTTTCAATCTGTTAAAAATGGACTACATTCGATTCAAAATGCAAAATCAGATTCTATTGTACTTGTGCATGATGGCGTAAGACCCTTATTATCAAGTGATTTAATTCAACGTGTTGTAAATAAGGCAAAACAGACCAAAGCAGCGGCTGTTGCAGTTCCGCTGAAAGATACGCCAAGGCTCGTAAAAGAAGATGGAACAAACCAATCTATTCCTCGTGAGTCCATTCAATTGATGCAAACACCACAAGTTTTTCAATACGAATTAATGAAACAAGCTTTTTCACAAGAAGAACAGGCTTATTTTACCGATTGTGCAAGTGTCATTGAAACGTGGGGACATCCCATCTCTCTAGTCTTAGGCGAATATACCAATATCAAAATAACAACTCCAGAGGATTTATTACTAGCAGCTTCTTTTCTAGGTAATAGACAAGATTAAAGACAAAAGTATTCGTTGAAAAACAGCACATTTTAACGTATTTTTGTTACATTCAATCAATTCACTTGCAACATGGCTCTTCACCGATTGACGGCCGACCAGTACATTGATGGCATCTTAGCTGGAAATCGAGTCATTCTCAGCCGAGCTATAACCTTGGTAGAGAGCCTTTTACCAAGTGACCGGGCGCTGGCTTCAGAAGTTGTGCAGAAGCTACTTCCTCATAGCGGAAAATCCATACGCATTGGCATTACAGGTGTTCCTGGTGTAGGTAAAAGTACGTTTATAGAGAATTTTGGACAATATCTTACACAACAAGGGTTCAAAGTCGCTGTATTAGCCATCGACCCAACAAGCCAACGAACCAAAGGCAGTATCATGGGTGACAAAACCCGAATGGAAGTACTCTCGCATGACCCAAATGCCTTCGTTCGTCCTTCGCCTTCTGGTCAAACATTGGGAGGTGTAGCTCAAAAAACCCGCGAGTCTATGTTGCTATGTGAAGCAGCGGGCTATCAGATTATTTTGGTAGAGACTGTCGGGGTAGGACAATCAGAAACGGCTGTTCGCGATATGGTTGATTTCTTCATGCTTTTGTTACTTGCTGGTGCAGGCGACGAACTGCAAGGAATAAAGAAAGGAATTATGGAAATGGCAGATGTCTTAGTTGTACATAAAGCAGACGGCGACAATGTCACAAAGGCACAACTAGCCCGTTTGGATTATCAAAATGCACTTCATCTTTTTCCTCCTCAACAAAACCAGTGGTTTCCTCCTGTTTTGCTTTGCTCCTCTTTGGAAAAGACGGGACACACCGATATATGGGAAACCGTCCTATCCTATCAACGACAGACACAAGAAAATGGATTTTGGGAAAACAATCGACAAAATCAAAAGTTAGAATGGATGAAAACCTATCTGCATGACTACCTCATTCAGCAGTTTATGCAAAAAGAAGACAGAATCCAACAAATTGAAACTTTAGAAAAACGAGTGCTTGCAGACCAGCTCACACCGATTCAAGCTGTTCATGAGTTACTTAATACACCTACATCATCTATTTTATAATTAAACGATAAGCGAATGTTCTGGAATAAGATTTCCTCTTTCATCCTTTCAAACAAAATTATTCTCATCGGGCTCATTGTACTCAGTACAATTTGGATGGGTAGCAAGGCTGTTCAATTAGAACTTTCCTACGAACTTGCTAAAATTTTACCTCAGAGTGACCCTAGCTTTCAGCTATACGAAAAATTCAAAAAAACATACGGCGAAGACGGGAACGTTATGGTCATTGCAGTTGATGACCCCAATATGTACCAATTAGAGAACTACCAAAACTGGTACAAGTTAGCCCAAGATATCAAAGAAGTAGAAGGTATTAAGAACATCGCTGCTAATACGACTATTTTTGATGTCGTTCGAAACGACGAAAAGAAAAAGTTCGATTTTAAACCCCTCTCTCCTACTTTACCAAGCACCCAAGCCGAAGTAGATAGCATCCAAAAAAACATTCTTCGTTTGCCTTTTTACAAAGGATTTATTTACAGCGAAGAAGGAAACGCACACTTGATGGCCATTACTTTTGATCAGGCCCAGCTGAACAGCAAAGGGAGAATCACAACAACCCGTGAAATACAACGCATTGCCGACGCTTTCGGCAAAAAATCTGGATTAGAGGTTCATTATTCAGGAATGCCTTTTATTCGTACGAACTTTATGTCAAAGGTCAGTACAGAATTAGCACTCTTCATGGGGCTTGCATTTCTGGTTACCACACTCATTCTATATCTGTTTTTCCGCTCGCTTCGTATAGTCTTTTTTGCTATATTAATTGTAGCTATTTCTGTTGTTTGGTCTGTCGGGTTTATTCAAATGTTTGGATACAAAATCACCATTCTTACCGGACTTATCCCTCCGTTGATTATTGTCATTGGTATTCCTAACTCTATTTTTCTAATTAACCGTTACCAAGAAGAATACCTACAAATTGGAAATCAAAAAACAGCTTTAGCTACCACAATTGAGAAAGTAGGCAAATCAACATTTATTGCCAACTTAACTACATTCATAGGCTTCTTTGTTTTTTATTTTACGGGAAGTAGTCTCCTTATGGAATTTGGCCTTGTTGCCTCTATATGCGTCATGAGCACGTGGGCACTTTCGTTGATACTGATTCCAAGCATCTTTGCTTTTTTAGCTCCACCTAGCCAAAAACATGTCAAACACTTAGAAAACAAACAAGTAGCAGCTGTTTTGGAGTCGGTCATAAAAATTGTACATGGCCATAGAACCAAGCTATATTGGAGCATTTCTGCTCTTTTGGTTGTATCTATCATTGGTATTTCCCAGATTGATGCCGTTGGATACGTTGTAGATGACCTCCCCGAAGATGACCCTATTTTCAGAGATTTAAAATTCATCGAAAAAAACTTTAAAGGGATTGTCCCATTTGAGGTTTCCATTGATACCAAAGTGCCTAATGGTGTTTTAGATCCACGGGTTCTATCTAAGATTAAAGCTGTTCAGATTCAGTTTGCACAATACCCTGAGTTCACGTCCCCTATTTCTGTCGTAGAAGGTATCAAATTCATTTATCAAGGATTTAGAGGCGGAGATCCTAAATATTATGCCTTACCAGGCGCACTTGAACTACAGAAGTTGGGAGAATACGCAGGAATGGCAGAAGGTGGATCAAGCCAACTTGCTTCTTTCATGGACTCTACGCGTAGCCAAACACGAGTAAGTTTCCAAGTAGGTGATATTGGCTCGAAACGACTAGGTATTTTAGCAGATGACCTACAAGCCAAAATTGATACTATTTTTAACTATGATAGAGCTACGGAAGATTGGCTACCCAAAGACGAACAAATTGATGCACATGTGACCGGAAATGGAGTGGTATTTACACGAGGAAATGCTTATTTGTTAGATAACCTTGTCGAAAGCACCTTACTCGCCATTCTTTTGGTTTCTATTGTCATGGCGACTCAATTTTTAAATATCCGAACCATCTTAATTTCTGCTATTCCAAGCATTATTCCTTTGATTATCACAGCTGGAATCATGGGGTATTTCGGAATTCCTTTAAAGCCATCTACTACGCTTATTTTCTCTATAGCATTCGGTCTTGCCTCAGACGGTACAATTTACTTTTTAACCAAATACAAAGAAGAAGTAAAACAGGGTGCTTCTCTTTCTGATGCAGTAACAGCAACTATTCGCCAAACAGGTATTAGTATGTTCTACACAGCTTTTATTCTCTTTTTTGGGTTCGGTATTTTTGTCGCTTCGAGTTTCAAAGGAACTGTTTTTTTAGGATTACTTGTTTCCGTGACCTTACTTATCGGCATGATTTCCAATCTCGTCCTCCTTCCTTCCTTTTTAATGACATTGGATAAGCGCGCAAAAAAGAAATTAGCAAAAAAGAAGTAAAAAAGAGTCTATTAATCAAAGTAAAGCGTCATTTTCTGTACAAAAGGAAATGACGCTTTATTTTTAACACAAAACATACACTGGTAACAGAACCTAAAATAGGAAACATTCAGTAAGGAATCATACCGGAGTTATCTGTGAGAGAAATCTGAAATCGAACCCAATTTGTAAAAACAGGCGAATCCATGTAACTTTGAGGCTATTCATTCACCAATTAGCGTCAAAAACGCTTTTTCATCTTAAGACATCTCCTCCTCATGCGGATTATCATTTGTGATATATATGTTCGGTTAATGGGTCACAATCTAGGCCATATTCAAAATATACTTCAATTTTTAGAAAAATATCCTTCCACGGATAATGAGTATATTTTTTTACTAAATCCAGAAGCAAAAACAATCCCGTCTGTAGTGACTTCAGCTGAAAATGTAAATATTATTTTTTTTACAGATAGTGAATTTGATGCTTTTCATTCAGGAACGAATCTTATAAAGTCGACACAAATACTCTGGAGACACATAACGAGATACGCAACAGATTTGCAAGCTGATCGTGTCATTATGATGATGGTAGATATGTTTCAGCACACCGTCGGTAATGGAAATTTCCCTTGCCAGATTAGTGGCGTTTTATTTAGCCCTTATGCACGGATATCTCCACAAGATGATTCTTTTTCTGCTAAAAAGAAGGCCTTTTTAACTAAATCTAGAAAATTTCTAACAACTTGGTGGATGTGTAGAAACCCCCAGTTAAGAAGGGTTTTTGTTTTCAATGATACAGAAACTGTAGAAAGAATGAATCGTAACCTTCGGACAAACGTATTCACTTACTTACCTGACCCTGTTTACGATTATCCAACACGTGCAGGTTTGCAGATACGTGAGAAATTCGCGATTGCTCCAAATAAGAAGATATTTTTGGCTTTTGGTTTTATTGAAGAGCGAAAAAACATCATAAATATTATCAGAGCCATGCAATCTATGCAGGCTGAAGAAGCGGCAAACTTCTGCTTACTCATCGTCGGGAAAATCAGTGCGGCATATAATGATGCCGTAATGGAAGCACTCGAAATAGCGAAAGCGACGAGACCCGAACTACAAATTGAGCTTGAAACACGCTTTATTGATGATGACGAGATGGAAGTATTCGTCGGACAAAGTGATATCATATCTATTGCTTACATCAATTTCTTTGCATCGAGTGGTGTCATTGGTTTGGCTGCTAGACATAACAAGCCTGTACTCGCCACCAAACACGGAGTTATCGGAAACCTTACGCGTGAGTACAACCTTGGTCTGACTGTAGATGGATTAAATCACCAAGAAATGAAAGAAGCACTTCTCACTTTGGCAAAAAACAAAAGCACTTACCCAGAGAGAGCAAGTGCCTTTGTAGACAAACACAGTGGCGAAGCGTTTATTAAAGCGCTACTAGAGTTATAAAGTATGTTATTTGGCCAATTCAGCTTCTTTAGCTGCTTGGCTTGCTATCCAATGATACGTTTTGGTTACACCATCACGCAAAGCCTGTGAGGGCGCCCAACCAAGTTTTTCTTGGATAAGTGTGTTATCCGAGTTTCTACCTCGAACACCCTGTGGGCCATCAATATTTTTGATTGTAATGTTTTTACCAGAAATCTCTGCTACTAATTTCGCAAATTCATTGATTGAAATCATTTCCTCCGAACCTATATTCACTGGCCCTGAAAAATCTGAGTCCATCAAGCGACGAACACCCTCCAAACACTCATCGACATAGAGAAAAGAACGCGTCTGTTTTCCATCACCCCAAATTTCGATAGTTCCACCGTCTTCTACTTCAATTACCTTTCTACAAATGGCAGCAGGGGCTTTCTCACGACCACCTTTCCATGTACCTTGTGGACCGAAAATATTATGAAAACGAGCTACTTTTACTTCGATACCTAAATTACGTTGGTATGTCAAGTAAAGTCTTTCACTGAATAGCTTCTCCCAGCCATATTCGCTATCTGGCGAAGCAGGATAAGCCGAATCCTCTGAACATTTCGGGTTATCAGGATCTAACTGGTTATACTCTGGGTACATACAAGCAGAAGAAGAATAGAAGATTTTTTTCACACCAGCTTGCTGTGCAGCATGTAACATATTTAAGTTACAGAGCGCCGAATTATGCATAACCGCTGCATCGTTTTCGCCAGTGAAAATATAACCAGCTCCACCCATATCGGCAGCTAATTGATACACCTCATCAAAACCACCTTCTACAACTTGGCGACAAACAACAGGATCTGTCAAATCACCAATCACAAACTCATCTGCGTTTCCGTTTCCGTACTCGTTGTACTTTAAATCAACCCCTCTTACCCAATATCCCTCTCCTTTCAAACGGTTTACTAAATGACCACCAATAAACCCACCAGCTCCACAAACTAATGCTCTTTTCATATACGCTAATTTAATGATACAATTCTGCAAATAATGCAAATTTAAAGACAATTACCCATTTATCAAATCTAACAAAAAATAGACCAACAAAAGACTTATTTTCCAGTAAGTTGTAAATCAGTAGATTAACAAATTTACTTTACGATGTACTTGGCACTGTCACCTTTGTTTACTCCTCAAAGTACCCTGAAATATATCTAATTAATTCTCCCAACACACCTCAAACCAACTCCAATTATTCCTTATTTTCTTTTTTAAATGCACTTACATGCTCAATCAAATCAGCTACCAAACCAGTCCAACCTGTTTGATGCGAAGCACCTAAACCACTGCCATCATCTCCATGGAAATATTCAAAAAACAAGTACAAATCTTTAAAATGTTGATCTTTCTCAAATACCCCATTTGTAGCAGTCATAGCAGGACGCTCGTTCGACTGATTCCGTTTAAATATAGAAATCAATCGTTCTGATATTTTCATTGCTGCTTCTTTGATGCTCATCACATTCCCTGAATTGGTTGGATATTCTACCTCATAATCATCTCCATAGTATTGATCGAATTTTAATAACGAATCAATAATTAAATAATTCAAAGGAAACCAAACCGGCCCCCTCCAATTAGAGTTTCCACCCATGATAGACAAATCTGACTCCCCAGGTGTATAGACAACACTCAAGTTTTCGCCATGTAAATTGAATGTATAAGGATTTTCTTTGTGATATTTAGAAAGTGAGCGAATTCCGTAATCAGATAAAAATTCCATTTCATCGAACATCCGACGCAGCACCATTTTCATCCGATGCCCGCGTAGAAGTGCCAATAAGTGCACCGAGCCCTTTCCTGGCTCATCCCAACGTGAAATCAACGCAGCCAAATCCGGTCTATTTTTCAGAACCCATTCTACTCGGCGTTTGAAATCTGGCAATTTTTCGAGTAATTGTTCATCCAGTAGCTCCACAGCACACAAAGGAATCAAGCCTACCAAAGAGCGAATTTTCATGAGTAATGTCTCTCCATGAAACCCGGAAATTTTATCGTAATAAAACTGGTCTAACTCATCCCAAAGACCTACTTTTCCACTTCCTTGTGGTGGATTGATAGCAGCTGCAATATGCAAGAAATGTTCAAAAAACTTAGAAGCCATGTCTTGATAAACAGGACGTTCCAAGGCAATCTCACACGAAATCCGCAGCATATTTAACGTGTAAATGGCCATCCAACCAGTTGCGTCCGCTTGTTGTAGACGAACACCCGGAATTTGTGCGTTTCTGTCAAAAACACCAATATTATCCAAACCTAAAAACCCACCACCAAAAAGACCATTTCCTTCTTCGTCTTTCTGATTAACCCACCACGTAAAGTTCAATAAGAGTTTATGAAAAATTCGTTCTAAAAAAGCGACGTCTCCTACCCCATTATTGAGTTCCTTATCTATTTCATATACTTTCCAGGTTGCCCACGCATGTACAGGTGGGTTGACGTCCGAGAAGTTCCATTCATAGGCCGGGATTTGCCCGTTGGGATGCATGTAATATTCACGCAGAACAACGGCTAGCTGCCTTTTTGCAAAGTCAGGGTCAAGGCGTGCAAGGGTTAATGTGTGAAACGCTAAATCCCATGCCGCAAACCAAGGATATTCCCATTTATCGGGCATTGACAAGATATTTGCCATATATGCATGTCTCCAAGGTGCATTTCGTTGGAAATTACGTCCCCGAAACTCAAAAGGCATTTTAGGGTCGCCCGTCATCCATTGGTCAATATTGTAATAATAGAACTGCTTACACCACATCATTCCGGCAAATGCTTGGCGTTGAATCGTTCTCAGCTCTTGGTCTTCTACATTCGCTTGAACTTCATCATAAAATGTATTCGCTTCCTGAAGTCTCTCTTCAAATAATTCGTCAAAATCAGCAAATGGTTGCGTCATTTGTGTTTTAGTCGTAAACCGAAGACGAAACGAAACAGATGCACCACCTGCAATATCTTGTTGATATTTAGCCGACACTTTTGTGCCTATGTGGTTCGGATTAATGAACTTTTTATCTCCGGTGATGATGTAATTGTGAATGCCATCTTTTACGAAAGGAGTTTCATTTTCTTTACCAAAAACGCGTTCCATATTGGTTTCATTTTCACAGAAAACTAGCTCATCTGCACCTTCACAGTATAACTTCATTCTTCCAAAAAGCCGATGAAATAGCTCAACTTGTGCGTTGGCAATGCCATTCATCATGGGTTTTTGCTCGAAATCTTCGTATCCCCACGACCAAGTATTCCGAAACCAGAGAGTCGGCAGAACAGTCAACGGTGCGGCCTCTTCGCCTCGGTTATGCGCCGTTACTTTGATTAAAATATCATTTTCCTCTGCCTTAGCATATTCAATAAAAATATCAAAATATTTATTTTCATCGAATATCCCCGTATCCATTAGTTCAAATTCTGGATCTTTTCGCGAGCGACTTCTGGCCTCTTCCAGCAGTTTTGAATACGGAAAGGCAGCTTGAGGATACTTGTAAAGCATTTTCATGTATGAATGCGTTGGCGTACTATCTAGATAATAGTACAACTCTTTCACATCCTCTCCATGGTTCCCTTCAGAGCCCGTAACACCAAAAAGTCGCTCTTTCAGAATACCATCTTGGTGGTTCCAAAAAGCAAAAGCAAAACAAATATGTTGTTTATTGTCAGAGATACCACCAATACCATCTTCTCCCCAGCGATACGCCCGTGACCTCGCCATGTCGTGAGGTAGATAGTCCCATGTGTTGCTATAGACGCTGTAATCCTCACGGACAGTTCCCCATTGGCGTTCGGACAAATAAGGCCCCCATTTCTTCCATCCTTTGTTGTCTGCGCGTTCAGATAAGCGCATACGCTCTTTATTCTTTTTAGTCATGTCGTCTTTGGTCATTCGTTTATTTCCTATTCAAAAAATAGGAATCATCATAAGTAAAGTATATTTGGTTGCATACGCAATCCACAAAAATAGTATTCTCCTTTAGTTTCGCCAATCATTCTAACGGATTAATCACATCTTACATTGCTTTTACTTATCACGTAAAACAGAAGGAAACCTGTTTTAAATCAAATAATTGAAGCGTTCCATCCTGTTTTTCAACCTGTAGTAAACCTGACGGGTGAACCCCTCGAATCATACCTTGAAAACGATTACCGGCCTCGTCCAAATAATCTCTTTTTTGCCCAATTCCAAGCAAATGACTTTCATATAATTGATGGATTAACGCCCAATTTGTGGTATCTGCTACCATCTGATAAAACCGGTCAATTTCCTCAAGTAGTCCTTCCAAACATATTGAAAGATCAAAATTATTGTTGAGTAAAACAGATGCTAAAGAAGTTGCTTTGGGATTTTCAAAGACACGTTGTCTGACATTTAGTCCAATCCCGACAATAGATGTTTTTATAATAGAGCCATACAAGGTATTTTCGATTAATATACCACCCAGCTTTTTTTCTCCGACATATATATCGTTTGGCCATTTAATCAACGCATCTTGAATGCCTTGTTTACGAAGAAAAGCATTGATACCTAGCGAAATAGCTTGATTTAATTTAAACTGTTGATATGCGGGAAGAAATGAAGGATACAGAATAAGAGAGAATGTCAAATTTTGATGAGAGGTTGCTTCCCAAGATGCGCCACGCTGCCCACGGCCTGCCGTTTGATTGTCCGTAATGACCACCGTCCCTTCGATTGGGGGATTAAGTTGAATTATTTCGAAGGCAGAATCGTTAGTTGAATGACAAGATGGCAGATAAATTACATTTCTACCTAGAAATAAAGTTTTGGGCTGAATTTTGTACAATTTTTTTTAAATTAGCGTTTCAAAATCTGATTTAAAAGTAGGATTAGTACCCCATATTGGGAAGACAAAGTTAACGTATTAAAGAATTGAATGAAGAAAAAAAATGAACTTTCCAGCAAAGAGTTAGCAGAAATAATCGCCGATGGCATGCTAGAAAAAAAGGGGTTTGATGTAGTTATCCTAGACTTGAGAAAAATTCATAAAGCCATTACCGACTTTTTTGTGATTTGCTCCGGATCTTCCGATACACAAATTGATGCAATTGCCAATTCTGTAGATGAGGCAGTTCACAAGGCCATTCAAGAAAATCCGTGGCACAAAGAAGGCCAGCAAAACAAAGAATGGATTCTTTTAGATTATGTTGATGTGGTTGTACACATCTTTAAAAAAGACCGTCGTGAATACTACGATATCGAATCTCTTTGGGGAGATGCGGATATACGGGTCATTCAGGAGGGGGATGTTCTCGTAACGAAATAAACAATACGCAGTACACTTCGTTTTTTACATTAGATAAAAACAACTTACCATATTAATAAAACAGACAGATGGCTGAAAACAAGAATAATTTCCCTCCTAAAAAAGGGAAACCCACGCCAGCAGGAGGAATCCAAGGCTGGGTGGTTGCTGCCCTGATTGTGACAATCATTGGCTTTTTTCTATTCAATCGCTCTAATCCACTTTCTCCAATTAAATACAAACAATTGGAGTCCATGGTTCTTCAGCAAGACGTCAAAGAGATTTCCGTTGTCAATGGCTTAAATATGGTAGAGGTTACACTCACCAAAGAAGCACTGCAAAAACAAGAGTATAAAAAAATCCTTGGCAATAATCGCTACAAACAAGCTCCGCACCTTGTTGTTGAAATTGTATCTGAGACCTCTTTCATGAGTCAATACGATGAGTTTCTTAAAAAAAGTAACTTACCAGACAACTACAAAAACGAAGTGTATCCTAATAGTGTCCGCCGAGAAGATTTCATGGGCACTTTACTCACTTGGCTACCTATTCTATTCTTCATCGGTATCATGTACTTCTTCATGAGCAGAATGGGTGGCGGCGGCGGCCCCGGAGGAGCTATCTTCAACATTGGTAAGTCCAAAGCAGCTCTATTTGACGCAGATAATAAAGTTAAGATAACATTCTCTGATGTCGCTGGGCTAGATGAAGCCAAAGAAGAATTGGAAGAAATCATCGAATTTCTGAAAAGACCTAAGAAATATACAGATTTAGGTGGAAAAATCCCGAAAGGTGCGCTACTTGTTGGCCCTCCGGGTACTGGTAAAACCTTATTGGCTAAAGCCGTAGCTGGTGAAGCAGGCGTTCCGTTCTTTTCTTTGTCAGGTTCAGACTTCGTCGAGATGTTTGTAGGTGTAGGTGCTGCGCGTGTTAGAGACTTATTCAAACAAGCGAAAGAAAAAGCGCCGTGTATCATCTTTATTGATGAAATTGATGCAGTCGGTCGCTCAAGAGGACGTGGTGCTATGCCAGGTGGAAACGACGAAAGAGAAAATACGTTAAACTCTCTTCTCGTAGAAATGGATGGTTTCGGTTCTGAAACAGGTATCATTATCCTTGCCGCTACCAACAGACCAGATGTATTGGACTCAGCGTTGTTACGTCCAGGTCGCTTTGACAGACAAATATCTGTAGATGCGCCAGACATTATCGGACGTGAGGCTATCTTCAAAGTTCACATGAGAAATTTGAAACTTTCCTCAGATGTAGATGCAAAAAAACTTGCAGCACAAACACCTGGTTTTGCTGGTGCTGAAATCGCAAACGTATGTAATGAAGCTGCCCTATTAGCAGCTAGAAGAAATAAGAAAAGTGTCGAAATTAAAGACTTCCAAGATGCTATTGACCGTGAAATCGGTGGATTAGAGAAGAAAAACAAGCTTATTTCGCCTGAAGAAAAAGAAATCGTTGCATACCACGAAGCAGGTCACGCAATCACAGGTTGGTTCTTGGAACACGCAAATCCGTTGGTAAAAGTAAGTATCGTTCCGCGCGGTGTTGCAGCACTTGGTTATGCACAATACCTACCAAGAGAACAGTACTTGTACCGAACAGAACAACTAATTGATGAAATGTGCATGGCACTCGGCGGACGTGCAGCTGAAGATGTTGTATTCGGAAAAATCACAACGGGTGCCCTTAGTGACCTTGAAAAAATCACAAAAATGGCCTATGGAATGGTCACAATGTACGGGTTAAACGAACGAATCGGTAATGTTTCGTTTTATGACTCCAAGGGACAAGGCGAGTATTCGTTCACCAAGCCTTACTCGGAAGATACGGCTAAGGCAATTGATGAAGAAGTGAAAAAAATTATTTCTGACGCTTACACACGTACCAGAAATCTTCTCATTGAGAAAAGAGAATTATTGGAGATACTAGCGAAGGAATTACTTAAGAAAGAAATTCTTTTCCAACATGACTTGGTTGAGTTAATCGGGGATAGACCTTTCGAAAAACCAACAGAATACCAAGCTTTTCTAGATGCTACCTCTCCAGCAAAGCGCACCGAACTAGCAGAAGAAACTACTGTTGAACCAGTGGAGACCACAAAAGATGCTACATCGGAAGACACTGCGCCAGCGTCTTAAACGCCAAAAGCAGCCTATAAAAAAGCTGTTCTACTCCTTGCGAGCTAGAACAGCTTTTTTCTTTTTCGTTGGTCTACACTTTGTTAAAAATGAAAGTTATTTGTACTTCATTCAAAAACAGATCAAACAATAGCCACAGTCAAACGACTGACACAAACTAATTTACCTTCCTCGTTTTCAATTTTTATTTCCCAAACATGCGTTCGTTTCCCCACATGAAGAGGGCGCACAGTCCCATATACATAACCATCTCGAACACCACGCAAATGATTTGCGTTGATTTCAACTCCCACTGCTTTTTGCGTAAATGGGTCATCCAAAGATAAAACAGAAGCTACACTCCCAAGGCTTTCCGCTAATACAACAGAAGCCCCACCATGTAGTAAACCAAAAGGTTGCTTGGTACGGTAATCGACAGGCATCTTTGCTTTGATAAAATCAGTCCCTATTTCCAAATACTCAATACCAAGATGCCCACCGATAGAATTGGCATCCATTTCTTTTAATTTTTCTAAATCAAAATTTTGCTTAAACATCTTTTTGTATTTTTGTCTTGTGTATCAACACAATATACAAAAAATCATCTTTCCACATCCATTTTACACAACTTGAAAACAAAAAACATTTACATCATCCGACACGGAGAAACGGCTTTCAATAAACAAGGAATTGTACAAGGTAGCGGTATTGACGCAGACTTAAATGATTTAGGCCGCGCACAAGCCAATGCTTTCTTCTCAAAGTACTCCACAATCCCATTTGATAAAATTTATATCTCTGAACTTAAAAGAACGTACCAAAGTGTGCAATCCTTTGTGGAAAAAGGGTTTCTCTATGAAAAACACCAAGGGTTTAATGAAATATCTTGGGGGACTAAAGAAGGGAAAAAGCCATCTGATAGTGACGACCAAGAGCACTTCCGAATGATAGAAAAATGGAGAGAAGGACATACATACCTTGCATCACCAGAAGGTGAAAGTCCAGAACAAGTAGCTGAAAGACAAATGGAGGCAATGCGTTTAATTCTGGATAGACCACAAGAGAATACGATTCTAATCGCCATGCACGGGCGAGCATTGCGTATTCTGCTTACGCAACTTCTGAAAAAACCCTTATCTGAAATGGATAACTTTGGACATTCCAATCTCTGTTTATACCAACTAGAATATTCTTATGAATCACGCCTTTTCTCTCTCATAAAAGAAAATGATACGGAACACCTACGTGTACTTCAACTCGATTAATACCCGTTTATGAATAGAAATTTCCTTATGTATAAATCCGTTTTAGAAATGACTCGTATCCATTACTTTTAGATTCATTACATTGATTTATACCTTTTGAATAAAAATAGACTTTACTGGTTTTGTCAACTTGCAGGATGGGGTGTTTATTCCATTACGGAATTAACGGGCTACTTTGCTGTGTTCTCTTTTAGCGCATCAGAGTTTGAAAGTCTTTTTGGAAATGCCATTGCCAACATGTTTGCAGGTATTACGCTCACACACTCCTTCAAACTAATTTTTAAGAGGTATCAGTGGATCAAACTGCCAATTGTCAGCCTTGTAGCTCGGGCTTTCATTGGATTCGTCTTAATGACCACACTAATGGCCGCCCTAAATATCCCACTTGATAACTCACTCATCAATACTTCCGCCATGAATTGGGCGATGAGAGACCTTATTTACTTAATTGCCCAAGGTAAACCCCTACTCATTTGGGTGCTCGTCTATGTCTTTTATCACTACACTGACGAACGAAAAAATGATGAAATTGAACGGATTAAACTACAGTCTCTCATTCGAGAGACGGAATCAAAGGTTTTACGCGCGCAAATGAATCCTCATTTTATGTTTAATGCCTTAAATAGTATTCGCGCTCTTGTCTTAGAAAATCCAGAAAGAGCACAAGAAGGAATTACACAACTCTCAAATATTCTTCGTAGCTCACTCATCGCTGACAGACGAAAAACAGTTACACTCAAAGAAGAACTCCGAACTGTAGAAGACTATTTGGCGCTCGAAAAAGTACGATACGAAGAACGTCTACAAATTAAATGGGATATTACGCCTGAAACTTTATCAATCCAAGTCCCCCCCATGATGTTACAAACATTGGTAGAAAATGCGATAAAACATGGAGTTCAAAAAGCACTTCGCTGGGGTTATATTGACATTTCAACGAAAATAAGTGCCAATAATCAACACCTTCAAATATACATACGAAACACAGGTGTACTTGCCTCTACAATGCACCAAACGGAAAGTAGCGGATTCGGACTAATGAATACACAACAACGTCTCCAACTTCTATATGGAGTTGAATCTCACTTTTCGATTTATCAGGAAAATGAATTAACTGTTTGTGCAGAGATTCACATTCCCCTCCATTAACATAAAACAACATAAATTATGAAAGCACTTATTATTGATGACGAACGACTAGCACGAAATGAATTGAAAAGACTTTTGGAGAACTTTCCGAAAATTCAACTAATCGGGGAAGCTGCCAACGCGGAAGAAGCGCTTGAGTTAATCGGAGAACTGGCTCCAGATTTACTATTTCTTGATATACAAATGCCTGGAAAGAACGGATTTGAGCTTCTCGAAAGCCTTGAAGATAAAGCACCTCATGTTATTTTTACCACAGCATACGATGATTATGCATTGAAAGCCTTTGAAGTAAATGCACTAGATTATATCTTAAAACCAATCGATTTACAAAGACTTGCAGAGGCAATTCAAAAAGTAGAAAATGAGTTAAGTGACCAACTAAGTAAGAAAGAAACTCAAAAATATTTAGGAGAAAACGACCAAGTATTCGTAAAAGATGGTGAAAAATGTTGGTTCGTCAAACTTGGGAACGTCCGTTTGTTTGAATCTATGGGAAACTACGTACGATTACATTTTGAAGACCAAAAACCATTAATTCTCAAATCATTAAATGCACTTGAAGATAGACTAGACCCAAAAATTTATTTTCGAGCAAACCGTAAGCATATCATCAATCTACAATGGATTACTAAAATTGAACCTTGGTTCTCAGGTGGTTTATTGGTTACGTTGAAAACGGGTGAAAAAAATGCTGGTGGTGAAAAAATTGAAATTTCAAGAAGACAAGCTATCAAATTTAAAGATTTAATGAGCTTATAAATTAAAAAGAGCTAGTTCGTATCGGACTAGCTCTTTTTTTGTGTATTCGATTAAATTAATTCCATCTCACGCATAAGACCTACCAAATCTTTATCATTTACTTCTTTAATTTTATCTGCTAATTCCAAAAATTGATCATAAACTGCATCTATTTGGTCTTTCTGAAGCGTAAAACCAAGTAATTCCAATCTGTGTTTCAAGGCGTGTCTTCCACTTCTTGCCGTCAAAACAATATCTGATTTATCCACACCTACCTCTTGAGGTGTCATAATTTCATAGTTTTCAGAATGCTTTAAGAAGCCATCTTGGTGAATACCTGACGAATGAGCAAAGGCATTTCTACCCACAATTGCTTTGTTCGCTTGCACAGGCATTCGCATTGTTTTAGACACCAAATGACTCAATGGAGTCAGCATCTCACTCTTAATATCTGTATAAAAGCCTAAATCCTTGTGTACTTTGAGCGTCATTGCGATTTCTTCAAGAGACGTATTTCCCGCTCGTTCTCCAATTCCGTTGATAGTTACCTCCACTTGGCGTGCACCTGCCCGAATCCCCTCGATTGTATTTGCAGTAGCCATACCCAAATCATTGTGGTTATGCATTGATAAAATCGCTTGGTCTACATTCGGTACGTTATTCATCAAATAGGAAATACGGTCATACATTTGATGCGGCAAAACGTAACCTGTCGTATCAGGTAAATTAACTACTGTAGCACCTGCCTTAATCACGGCTTCCGTCAAACGTGCCAAGAACTCAATATCTGCACGACCTGCATCTTCTGCATAAAACTCTACATCTTCAACAAAGCGACGAGCATATTTCACAGCCTCCACGCCTCTTTCTAAAATCGCATCCCGATTACTATTGAACTTGTATTGAATATGAATATCAGAAGCGCCAATTCCCGTATGAATCCGAGGTCTTTTCGCTAATTTCAACGCTTGCGCGGCTACTTCGATGTCGTTTTTAACTGCCCGCGTAAGCCCACATACCGTTGCATTTTGAACAGCTCTAGACACCGCCTCCACAGACTTAAAATCACCAGGACTAGAAACCGGGAAGCCTGCCTCAATCACATCTACCCCCAATTTATCTAGCTCTTGGGCAATCATTACTTTCTCATCGATATTTAATTGACAGCCAGGCACTTGCTCGCCGTCGCGCAGCGTAGTATCGAAAACGTAGATTTTTTGATTCATAAGAATGTACTAAAAAATTTAATTAAGTAAGTCATCTATCTGAAATGACGCACCTTGAATGAACGCCCTACAAATGTAAAATAAATTACTTCTAACTGCTAAACTCGCCCTATGCACAAACACCATTTAGGAATAATATGCTAACTTTCAGGGAAGAAACTGAAATTTTATTCTGTAAGTCTGCTCGAATATTTTTAATTTTGCACGGTTCCTAAGCCAAAAAGACATACTCACTCTAATTTTATGATGAACAAAAAAACCAAAATTGTTGCAACAGTCG
>JBKBRQ010000159.1:0-6296 GCA_046292055.1 Spirosomataceae bacterium
TGCTTCGCCAAGTCCCGAGCTACCTCCTGTGATGAGTACATTTTTTCCTTGAATATCCATGTCTGTTTTTAGTAATTAGGTGTTGATTGTTGTTAATTTTGTGTTTGGGCTACAAAATTTGAAAAGAAAATAATGGTATCAAAGGAAATTATTTCGGATTCTTTTCGGAATCTACAACTATCCATCTGTGCAGCTATTGAAAAAACAGATGGGCTTGGCGTTTTTCAAGAAGACACTTGGACACATCACTCTGGCGGTGGAGGACATTCGCGGATATTAACAAATGGTCACATCATCGAAAAAGGAGGTGTGAATTTTTCACAAGTGCAAGGTCAAACATCAGAAGCCCTCCAAAAACAATTGAAACTTTCTGAATCAGCAGATTATTTTGCTACTGGTGTTTCAATCGTCATGCACACACAAAATCCATTTGTACCGATTATTCATATGAATGTTCGGTATTTTGAAATGAGTAATGGAGATTTTTGGTTTGGTGGTGGTATTGACTTAACTCCCCATTATATTGATGAATCTGATGCTGCCTGGTTTCATTCTCAACTAAAAAATGTGTGTGATTCGTATAAGTCCACGGCTTATGTCGATTATAAAAAATGGGCGGATAATTATTTTTATCTTCCACACAGAGATGAAACACGTGGGGTCGGCGGTATCTTCTTTGATTACCTCAAACCTACCTTAGAGGGTAAGTCCAAGGAGGAGATTTTTGACTTTGTACTGCGAGTTGGGCAGCAATTTGCACCTATCTATACCCATTTTATGGAGAAAAATCAGTCAATCCCGTATACTGAAAAGCACAAAGACTGGCAATTATTCCGTCGTGGGAGATATGTTGAATTTAACTTGGTTTGGGACCGAGGAACTAAGTTTGGTCTAGAAACCAATGGTCGCACAGAATCCATACTGATGAGTTTACCTCCACTTGCACAATGGGCGTACAACCACCAACCGGAACCAAATTCTCCCGAACAAAAAACGCTGGAATTACTCCGAAAAGGAATTGATTGGGTCTGAGAAAGTCAAACTAGAAAAGTCCCACGTTTGGTCATCTTCTTTGTACTGAATAGTACCGTTAGATACATGCAAAGGGCTAGGAATATTGTTATGGTATAGTTGACCTGTTCCTAGCCCTTGAGGCAAATCGATTGGATATGTGGCCGTCAATTGGCAAATGGTATTTAGTCCCACGTTGGATTCAAGTGCGGAGGTCATCCACCATCGGATATTCCGTTCTTCTGCAAGTGTAATCCATTCTTTTGTTCCTTTAATACCACCATGAAGTGTCGGTTTCAAGATAATGTATGCGGGATTAAGCTCATTCAAAAGCTTTTCTTTGTCAGTATATATGTCAATTAATTCTTCATCTAGCGCAATAGCAACGGGAGATTGTGCACAGAGTTCTTTCATCAACGTATGGTTTTTAGGCTGAATGGGTTGTTCAATGCTATGGATATTTAATTTAGCAAGTTCATTTAATTTCGCCCAGACGTTCGAAGCGTCAAACGCACCATTTGCATCAACGCGTAAGGTTAGATTTGGGTTTTGTGTACGAATTTGAGTCAATAATTGGTATTCTTTCTCCCACTGAATGGCGCCAATTTTCATTTTAATGGTATGGAAACCAGCTTCAATTTTTTGAACACTTTGCTGTTGCATGTGTTCAAAAGCATTCATCCAAATAAGCCCATTTATTTCGATGGCTTTTTTTTCTCCTTTGGAGAAAGATTGGTCGAACAATTGCCTTTTCCCACATGTCAGAAAATCCAGAATTGCTGTTTCCCATCCAAATAGGAGAGAGGACGCACCTTGTAACTCGTTTATTTGTGCAAGATGAACGTATAAATTATTGATTGTAAGTTCATTGTCTTCTATTTGGAGTTGGTTGAAGTGCGCGACACTTTGATGTACTCGTTTTTCAAAATGTTCATTTAATTCAGGACTTAACCCGACTAGTGGGGCAACTTCACCGATTCCAAAATATTCCCATTTCTTTGTTGATTGAATTTTAATATAATAGCTATATTTTTGTCTAAGTACCCCTCTGGATGTCCCTGCATCAAAAGTAAATTGAAGTAAATGTTTCGCAATGGTTGCAAAAAGCATAGTTAAATGGATAAAATGGTGTAAATGGATAGTTAGCCCATTGGCTGTTCTTGTGCTTTTAATAACCAAGTACAGACATTTTCTGTTCGATATTGGTCTACTTAAATCCAATTCTTTGCCTGTATTTACTGTTGTGGTTGGAAATTTGCGTTTGGGAGGAACCGGAAAAACACCTTTTGTTCATTACTTATCGACTCTTTTTACCGATGAAATGGGTGCAATTCTTTTACGCGGGTATAAACGAAAGTCGAGAGGATTTCGCGCTGTTGATGTTTCTTCGAACCCCGAACAAGTAGGGGACGAAGCTATGCTACATGTTCAAAAAAAGCCAATCCATTTTACTGTCTATGTCGGAGAAAATAGGTACGAGGCGGGGTTACAAATTTTGAAAAACAAACCAAGCACACGTGTTATTTTGCTCGACGATGGATTTCAACATCGTGCCTTAAAGCCTACACTTTCAATAGTTTTGACCAGTTTTCATGCACCCTTTTTTTCTGACTTTCCGTTTCCTCTAGGGCATTTGCGGGAAGGGAGAAGTGCTTTGAAGCGAGCAGATATACTTCTTATTACACATTGTCCTGAAGATTTACCAAGAGAGCAAAAAGAATATTGGACACAAAAATGTCGCTCATATCTATATCTTAGTACTCCGATATTTTTTTCAAATACACTATATGGAGTTCCTTATTCTTTAAACTACAGAAAAAAGGATATACTTTCTTCAAAAGCAAAAATCGTGTTAGTGGCTGGTTTAGCTGACCCTGTGTCTTTTTTTAATTCCGCTCGGGAGCATTTTTTTGTGGAGGCTACTTTCTTCTTCCCTGATCACCATATATATAAGGTAGAGGAGATTAAAAAAATAGTTGATGCATATCCAGGAGTTCCAGTAGTAATCACAGAAAAGGATGCTGTAAAGTGGAAATTTCTCCAACTTGACACAGATTTGCCTATTTTTGTTTGGCCAATTTCCATTCACATCCAAAATGAAGATGAATTCAAATTATATATTTTGGGAAAATACCGCGCATTTCAGGGTTAATTTCTAGTAAATTGCGGTTGTTTTTATTTCACACATGCACATGCTACACAGAATATATCCGCCTCTTCTTTTTTTGTTTTTCTTGAGTAAGTCCCTTTCTGCACAAATTGTAGATGACTCTACACGACAGATTTATGGTCTTTCCTCTGTGCAATATCAGCTAGAAAAAGACATATTGAACACTAAAGTAAAAATCTATCACCCCGATTCTACGCTAGGTTCATTTGCTTTGGTGGATACCATTTCAAAATCTTCGTTTCAATTTCAGCATTTAGGAAATCTAGGTACTGCGGCGAAATGGATAGGTTGGCGGACAGAAGAGGAAGTAAATACACCATTGTACTTTTCTCCATTTGGTTTGTATGCTTTTCAAAAAGAGCAAATTAGGTATTTTAACACCAAATCACCGTTTACGAATATGCACTATGTGCAAGGGTCGCGTAATTTTGCTGTTTTGGATTTTACCCACAGCCAAAATATAAACGAAAGACTCAACCTGACATTAGACATCAATCGTTTTTCTGCTTCCAAGCAGTTTGGTTTTACAGGTAGTTCTCGTGAAGAGCGTTTAGTAGATCATTGGGCTGTGCATGTTTCGTCCAATTACACGGATAAAAAAGGAAAATATGTATTATTAACGCATTATAACCATCTAAATCATAAACAAAATGAACAAGGTGGTATACAAGGCTTTGAAACATTGGATTTGAATTTGGCTACAATTTCTCCTGAATACACCGATTATCAAGCTCAATTGGCCTCCGCATATAGCCGAGAATATTGGAACGATTGGCATATATATCATCAATATAAATTAGCCAAAAAAGAAGGTTTTACGCTTTTCCATCAACTAGATTACGGTTATCAGAAGATGTTTTTCATTGATGCTACTTATGCACGTAACGTAGCAAGTGAAGTCTATCCTATGTCTAATTCTGTGGCTGATACTGCTGTTTTGTTTGTGCGGTATCGCTCATTGGATCAATCTTTTGGACTAAAAGGCAATTGGAAGGGTTTTGGTTATAACGCATACATAAATCCTCGTTTTTATAGACGTGTTGGGGGAGAAGATGTGCGAAATACAACTCCGTGGCAATTTGAGACTTTTGTAGGTGGACGGCTTAATTTCTCTTCAAAGGATAGTGCGCTTATCTTACAAACACACGTGAAATTTGGTACAAATGGTGGATTTCTACTTGTTGGAAAAGGGTCATACCGCCGATTTGGCATTAATTTTAAACAAATTAGACGACCTACAGCCGTATTCGAACGCTCTTTTTTCAGTGAATTTATTTCTTGGTCTTCTGATTTTAATCAAACATTTACACAAGAAGTAGGTACTTCGTTTCCGATAAGTGCTAAGCCAAACAGGCGCGT
The DNA here is from genome assembly GCA_046292055.1 of Spirosomataceae bacterium. Classification (GTDB taxonomy): domain Bacteria; phylum Bacteroidota; class Bacteroidia; order Cytophagales; family Spirosomataceae; genus CAYNRA01. The sequence goes on from JBKBRQ010000159.1 coordinate 4,541, forward strand.
TGAGTTGTATGGAAATTATGTACTTGCCCTCAATGCTGTATATTGGGATACAAAAAGTATGCCTCAACAAGCCCCAACCATGAATTACTTTGAAGGTGGAATGGATGCGAATTTTCTTTTTAATAAATGGCGTTTAGCCCCTCATACAAGCGTACGATTGACAGATAATGACTTCGTTTTGCGCGTTCCTTTGCTAACTGCCCAACTCCGGGCAGAATATTACTTGACTTGGGCTAAAAAGCTTGATATGACTGTTGGGAGTGTAATTCATTATAAGTCAGCTTATTATGCAAATGCTTATCAGCCCATGACACAGCAGTTCATCCTCCAAGATGATGCCCTTGTTTGGGGTGTTCCTGTCGTTGATGTGTATACTGCTTTTATGATTAACCGCGTGAAACTTTCTTTTTCTTTCACTCATGTAAACAAAGGTGTACTAACAAACGGATACTTTGTTTCACCCAATTATCTCGGGCTTGGTCGTTCGTTTACAATGCAAGTTAATTGGCCTTTGTTTGATTAACCGTTTGAATTTCTTTTAAATGCGAATGAAAAAATACGTATTTATCTCGAAATAGAATATGAATTGAGGGCAGAAGTCGGTTTTCGAAAAAGTCAGCAAAATCAGCCGCTTTGTCTTCTGATTCGAAATATACTTGGAGTGCATACGTCGTTCCATCGTTTTCAATTTCTGTAAGAAGTTGAAAAACACGATAGTCAGTATGTATTTTTTCCGCCTGAATGAGAGGCGTTAAAGAATTGGATAAGAACTTTTCCCAGTCCGAGATATAGTCTTTTTCGATGTTAAATGTATAATTTGAAAGTAGCACTCTTCTTTTTTCGTTAATTTTGACAAATTTATTTAATCTTATCCAATTTATAATGCTAAAAAAAATACTGCCTTCGGTTTTGAGCATTGCCTTTTTTGCTTTGGTAGCGGTTTTATATTGTAGTCCGTTGCTATCTGGTAAAGTTTTGAGCATGCACGATACAAATATGGCGACTGCCGCAGCCAAGGAATTGGTTGATTTTCATGCAAAAACAGGCGAATGGGCTTGGTGGACAAACAGTATGTTTGGGGGAATGCCCGGTTTTATGATTGCTGGTGAATATCCGTTTAGTTTTATCTCCTATGTGGGTGTCGCACTTTCCAGTATTCTCCCAAGCCCAGCGAATGTGATTTTCTTGTTAATGTTCGGGTTCTATATTTTAATGTACACAACAAAACAGCCAAGTTGGTTGGCTATACTTGGGTCACTTGCCTACGCATTTGGTACATACAATTTACTTTTTACGGAGGCAGGGCATTTGTCCAAAATCTTAGCACTTGCGTACGCGCCTGTAGTACTGGCAGGATTTGTACTTGTTTTTGATAGAAAGTACTTAGTAGGTACATTACTCACAACACTTGGGCTTGGGTTAGAACTTTACGCCAATCACTTACAAATAACCTATTACCTCTTTTTTATACTTCTTGTTTACAGTGGCTTTAAATTAGTAGCCTTGTTTAATGAAAAAAGGAAAAACGATTTACCACGTATTGTCCTTTCATTTACGGTTGCTTTACTTATTGGTGTTGGTTCACACGGGATGCGTTTATGGAATAACCTCACTTATTCAGCAGAAACCATGCGTGGTACATCTGAATTGTCCAAGTCAACAGCTGGAAAAGACGGATTAGATGTAACGTATGCGTTTGGGTGGAGTTATGGGATATCGGAAACAATGACGCTCATCGTTCCTAATTTGATGGGCG
>JBKBRQ010000160.1:0-6266 GCA_046292055.1 Spirosomataceae bacterium
TAACATGGTGCTTTGACTCTGGAAATACCTCTTTCTCTTTTTTCTCGCTGCCAAGTTGTGCAAACATTTGTAACATGGCTGGTACTGAAACTACTTTATCTTGGTTGTCCTCGTCTTTGTAATAATAGCCCATATAGACAGGGCATTTTACTTGTTTGAATGTCTCTTCAGTCATCGTATTGGTTAGAAAGTTTTGTAGTGCTTGTACACCTTCTAATCTATAATGCAAGGTCCAGTATTTTTTTTGTAAGTCATTCTTAGGCGTAATGTCATTAAAGTCTGACTTTTTTATTGCTTTAGCTAAATGCAATCCCCAAGGATTATCGATTAATGCTGCATTTTTATCAAATATTTCAATACAAGGCGAATAAAGAACGATTGCTTTGATTTCTGGATGCTTACTTGCCAAATAGGTTGTTAATGCACCACCCATTGAGGTTCCAATGACAATGACTTCTTCCCCAATTTCTTTGCCTATTGCAAGTGCCTCTTCTGCTGTATAAATCAGCTTATCTGCTGTTAATGTTTGCATTGTGGAATCACCAAGATCGATGCCATGTTCTGCCAATCGAGCAATGTATAAATTAGCTCCAAACTGTTTCGCTAGTTGAAGGTGTCCTGGAGCACCTTCTTCACCACTAGCTGAAAATCCGTGAATGTAAACGATACTAATCGGTGTTTTTTTCTTTACCAAGCTATCATTCCAAATAATCTTGGCTTCATTCCCTGGTTTTAAACCTTTTGTTGCCATTTCTTTTTCTTGGATAAAAGTAGCAAGTTCGGTAATGGGTGGAAATGAAAATTTTTCGTTGAATTCGTTCGGTGGTTCGGGTTTCGGCCCTAGTAAATAGGCAGTGGTTACCAAACCAATGAGGGTGAGAAAAATAATGCTTGCTTTTTTCATTGTAGGATGATTTCAGTTAGGATGAATAGAATGGTGGTAGTATAGAAATACAGCACCTTTCAAAATTAACACAAATGTCTGTACTTTCACTGGTTCAAAAAGTAAAAGGCCTCTCACGAATGAAAGGCCTTTGGATTATTGTTTTGTTGTGATGATATCAAATCGCAATTTTTTCGGTGCATTTCTGGGGACGACTTGTTGGTTTCGCAAATAAGTTAAGTTATAGACGTTAGAGATAACTTTCGAGAATTTGTCAAAAACTGTACTTAATTGGGCTGCGTTCGTGGGGAACTCGGCGATTCCACCGTTGCTTGAAAGTTTGGTTAATACGGGTTTATCAACGCCTCCTTTTCCTTCTAAACCAATGGCAAAACTTGTGATTTTTGCTGTATTTTGGTCATTCCTCATCTTATTTAAAAGAAAATCAGGTGTAAAAGTTGGACCGGAGTTATTATCTGTCCCGTCGGTAAAGATAATTAAAACCCTACTTTGTGCTTGTGACTTTCTGAGCTCATCAATTCCACGGTCAACTGCCTCATAAAGTGTTGTGAATTTACCTTTTGATAGATTAGACACATAACTTTTGACTCTATTTTTATCTTTGGAGAGTGGCAGAACATTGATATTATCTGCGAAATCAACAATACCCATTTCGACGGATGCACCTCTGTCAGTAAATACTTTTTCTACAAAATTTGACGCATAGGTTTTCACGTTTTGGAAATCATCACCCAAAGATTCACTTCTATCTAATACCAACATAACGGCTATATCATCCGACTGAGTGAAAGACATGGTAAATTCTACATCTTCTTTGAAGTCTTGTAATTCAGGCCGAAATTCGTAGGCTTTGATATTATCAATGACATAATTATTGGAGTTCAAGTCTACAATTCGAAAATTATCGATGATGACTTTCGTAAAAGAAGTTCCTTCTGGAAATCCTCCAAATGTTTTACTGAAGTCGATTTTTATCTCTCGCGAAGTTTGCTGTTCATCAAAACGAATTTCAGGAGTTCTTCCTGTAGTGTTCCAAAAGTCTAGAAAAATGCGGAATGTGACATTCTGTGGAGTAACGTCTTTGGGATCGCACGAAAATGTAAAAAAAGTTAAAACAAAGGACAGGATTAAAAGAGCAAATACGCGCTGAACAGAATTATTCATGTATTTTTGAGATTGATTTTGGTTAAAAACGTAGAAGACAAAGAAAATTACACAATTGGGACGCAAATTTGGGAAAATTTGTGATATAAACGTACATCATGCAAACAAGTATTGTTCTTTTAGCAGCAGGCGCATCAAGCAGAATGGGTACTCCGAAGCAATTATTGCCGATTGGGCCTAAAAATATGATTCAAACGCTCATTGATGAAGCATTAAAAACATCTTGCTATCCTATAACTGTTGTTTTAGGTGCGAACAAGGCTAAAATTGTTCCTACTTTAATTGATATGCCGATTAACCTCGTGGATAATGCCAATTGGGAGTCTGGTATGGCAAGTTCTATCAGAATGGGATTGATTGGTTCGTATATGATTGAAAAGAATATAGATTCTATTTTATTTTTAACGTCGGATATGCCGTATGTCACCTCTGAGTATATTCAAAAAATAATACAAAAAGCGGAAGAGTCTGAAGCGCTCGTTGTTGCAAGTAAATACGGTGGTACTGTCGGGATTCCCGCACTTTTCAAAAGGGAGATTTTTACTGATTTGTTGGAGTTATCTGGGGAAGAAGGAGCTAGAAAGCTCATTCAACAGTACAAAGAAAAGTTAGCTTTGGTTGATTTCCCGAATGGGGCGTTCGATTTGGATACACCAGAAGATTATGCGTCGTTTATTCGTCGGAATTAATGAAATCTTTTCTGTTTTCTTTTCTCAAGAAATGTATTTTCAAGTGGAGTTCCCTGGATTGGAAATGGCATTATTTTATTTCTGATTATGTCATTTTTCCCTTGCTTTTTTGTCTATTAAAATACCGTCGAAAAGTTGTTTCAGCTAATTTAGGTTTAGCTTTTCCATCCCATTCCAGGGAAAAACGTATAGTTTTAGAAAAGCAATTTTACAAATACCTTTCGGACGTTTTTGTAGAAACCATCAAAGGGTTTACACTGACAGAAGAGGAGATAAGACAACGCATTACATTTGGTGAATTTCCTGAATTAACAGATTCAAACGGGAAAGCTAAATCTTGTATTTTATTAATTGGACATCTTGGTAATCAGGAGCTTATCGCGAAGTGCCTTCCTTTTATCGTACATGCGGAGGTTAAAATACCTTTCCGGAAAATCAAACCTTTACTTCTTGAAGAATGGGTGAACGAGTCAAGGAGCCAGTTCGGTTCTGTGCTTTTCCCAGCTGAAAAATCTGCCTTTTTCTTGCGAAAAGATACCCGTCCCTTTGTGTTGGCATTGGCTGCGGATCAGGCTGCGAGTCCAGCCAAATCGTTTTGGCTTCCCTTTTTTGGTCGGGAAACAACTTTCTTTAGAGGGCCTGAAAAGTGGGCAAATTGGTTGGATTGTCCTGTTGTATATGCACATGTAACTAGACCCAAAAGAGGGTGTTATGCACTTGACTTTGAGTTAATTACATCAAATCCCAAGTCTTTTGATTCTACTGAATTAACACAGAAATACGCGGAACTATTAGAGGAAAATATACGAAAAGAACCGAGTATTTGGCTTTGGAGTCACCGAAGATGGAAGCACACGAAGTTATAAGAACTCGGATAAGTCACCAAGCCCTTGACGAACCAACTCGAAATCGTCGGTGGTGGCATCAATGACCGTGGACGAAGTAATCCCACACCATCCACCATCAATGACTAAATCCACTTGATGTTTGTATTGTTCGTAAATAAAATCAATTTCATTTGGGTGCTCAATGACATCTCCTTCTTCATTTTTTAGAGAAGCAGTAATGATGGGGTTTCCAAGTCTATCGACCAATAAACGGGGGATTTCATGGTCTGGAACCCGAATTCCGATGTTTTTACGAGTAGATTGTAAGGTTTTTGGAAGTTCATTTGTAGCGGGCAGGATAAACGTGAATGGCCCAGGAAATGCCTTTTTCATGAGTTTAAAAGCGGCATTAGAGACCCGAGCGTATGCTGCTATATCGCTCAGGTCTTTACAAATAATGGATAAATTATTGTTTTTCAACTTAATGCCTTTCAGTTGACACAGTTTTTCCACCGCTCTGTTCTGGTAAATATCGCAGCCCATTGCATAAACGGTATCCGTGGGATAAATGATGATGCCACCGTCTTTTAGACAGCGAATCACTTGCTCAACCCGATTGGGGTCTGGGTTTTGAGGGAAAATCTGTACCAATTCTGCCGCCATGTTTATTTCTTTTTAGGTGTGTTCATTTCCATGTAATCGACTACCAAGCTCGATAGTGTTTTTACTCCTAGTCCAAATCCTGACTCGTCGATATAGAAATCAGGTGTATGATGGGGGGCTGCCTCAGATGGTTTTTTGTCTTTTGGCATTCCGCCCAAGAAGAAAAATAAGCCAGGTACTTTTTCTTGGTAGTAGCTAAAGTCCTCTGCACCCATGGTAGCTGGAACAATGCGAACATTTTCTTTTCCTGCCGCACCTTCGAGAGTAGCCACCATTTTATCTGTCAATACGGGGTCATTGTATGTTACAGGATAGCCATGATCTATGGTTACTTCTGCAGCAGCTCCCGCACTTTCAGCGATATTGGTCGAAATTTCTTCAATTCTACGATGAACCATCGTTCTTTGTTCTTTTCCGAGTGTACGAATCGTACCAATCATTTCGAGATTTTCAGGGATGATATTATTCCGTATTCCGCCATGAATTGCACCGACAGTAACGACTGCCGGATTTTCTGTTAAGGCTACATTTCTGCTGACAATTGTCTGTAAGCCCATGACAATTTGAGAAGCCGTGACGATAGGGTCAACGCCTGACCACGGATAAGCCCCATGGGTTTGTTTGCCTTTCAGACGTATTTTTAGTTGGTCAACAGCTGCCATCGTAGCACCTGGACGGTAGGCAATGACACCCACAGGTGTTTGTGAATTTATATGTAGCCCAAAAATGGCATCTACTTTCGGGTTTTCGAGACATCCAGCGCGAACCATACCGTCAGCACCAAAAGGGTCTTTGGTGTCATAAACACCCTCTTCAGCAGGTTGGAAAATGAATTTGACAGTTCCTTGTAGGTCTTTTTTCATGCCTGAAAGAACTTCAGCAACTCCCATTAGGATAGCCACGTGACTGTCATGTCCACAAGCGTGCATGACACCCGTTTTTTGCCCGTTGTATTCCGCCATGACTTCTGACTTAAACGGAATATTTACTCGCTCTGTAACAGGAAGCGCATCCATATCAGCACGTAATGCAACAACTGGTCCGGGTTTTCCCCCTTTCAATGAACCAATTACGCCCGTAACAGCCACGTTCTCTTGTACTTCAATGCCAAGCGAACGGAGGTGTTCCGCGACTTTTTTGGCAGTTCGAAATTCTTGATTCCCTAGTTCTGGATGTTGGTGCAAATCTCTTCGCCATTCGATTACTTTTGATTCTACTTTTGCCGTAGCTGTTGAAATAGCAGGCTTAAGCGAAGATTGTGCGGAGACTCCGGTTGTAATGCCGAGTGCCAAAAGTGTGAATAGTTGTTTTTTCATTGTTCAGTTTAGTTGAGTTCTAAAATAGATTTATAGGCTTGTAGCGGGCGGTCTGTTGCGAAAATATCTACACCTAGCTTTCTCCATTCTTGGTAGAGATATTCTTTGTTCGCCGCTGCTTTTTTGTCAAGGTTACCCAAGGTTCCCAATATCGTCATAATTCCTTTGCTGTGCAAAAAATCAATGAGTTCTTTGTTTGGTTCACGCGTACCTAAAAAAGCAATCATATTTTTGTCTGGAAGTCCGCCTGTGTTTAGACGTTCGTAATCTTCCATTTTCATAATTCCAACAGAAATCATCAACGCGGGATTTAATTGATACACTTCAAACGCTTGGTTTGCATTGTAAGTAACAACGGCTGCTGTTTGTTCTGTCCCTGTTTTTTCAATGAGCTCTACTACTTTTTTGAAGGGCGTTCCTCGCTTTACATCCAAGGTAAAATACACTTTTCCTTTTCCCCAACGCAAGGTTTCCTCTAAAGTAGGGATTTTGAACGAAGTCACATTCCCTGAATTATCTTTCAAGAATAATGGCTTTAAGTCCGCATACGACTTTTCGGCTACTTTACCGTTACCAGTTGTAGTTCGGTCTAATGTGTAATCGTGCATCATCACCAAGACAGAATCTTTCGTTGTTGTGATGTCGCATTCTATGACACAAAAGGGGAGTTTGTTTGCATAATAGGTGAACGATTCAATGCCGT
>JBKBRQ010000161.1:0-6167 GCA_046292055.1 Spirosomataceae bacterium
CGGGCTGCATGGTCTTTTGAAAGCGTATGATTAATGAATAAAGTCGGGAATAATGACAGATAATTTCGCTCCAATTTTTCATCTAAGGTTACAGAATTGCCTATGGAGTGTGTATGTTCTGCACGAAGCCCAGCTTGTACACCAATTTTCTCCCATTGTTTGGAATAGTTGATATATCCTGCGTTGACGAATTCCGTGTATTTGAAGTAATTGGTTTTGGTTGGGTCATTTGCCCAATTTTCTTCAATTAATTGCTCAAATACAAAGTTGTTATCCGTCTGAACGTACGCTGTTTTGGCGCCTACTTCCCATTTTGTTTTTTCATTGATAGGAAGCGTATAATCTGTCTTTGCAGTAAAAATATCGATGAACGTAGGCGTGAAATTCCGTTGAAACAGCTGACTTGTTCGGATATTCTGTGCGTTAAAAAAGTTAGTTTCAAAATTTTGCGTATTGTCACCCACAAAACGAGAATAATCTGTATCAAAAGTAAGCTCTTTCCCTTTGGTGTCAAATGCATGTTTCACTTGTAAACTAGACGAAAAGTTTAGACGTGTCATATCAATTTGTGATGTTTGGGCAAGTGATGTTTGTTCAATTGCTTTAATGTCTGTGGCATTCGTTCCATCTAGTTTGCCTTCCCAATCTGAACCATCAATCAATAATCCAATACTTGTTTTGGCATTTAGCGTGTAATCAAACCCCGTTTTGAATGAAATTCCTTTTCCTTCTTGTACTCGCTGCGACTTTTGGTCGAAAGTGGTCAATGTATTTTCAAAAGTTACCCGCCGATTTAATGTATTGTCACTATAAAATAGGTTTCTATTAGCAGAAACATTGGCAAACATATTTAGTTTTTTGGTTCGGTGGTTGACTTGCAGGCTTGAGTTGTAGCGAGACAAATCTTTCGGAGCATCTGGAATAAATCCATTTCCTGCACCAAGCGTAAAAGTACCGTTTGTTCCTACTTGTTGGTTTTTCTTTAGTTTAATATTAATAATACCTGAATTTCCTGCCGCGTCATATTTAGAGGAAGGATTGGTAATGATTTCTACAGACTCAATCTGGTCACTTGTCATGTTACGTAACATTTGAGCTAAATCTGCTTCAGACAAAAAGGTACGCTTGCCGTCTATCATGAACAAAACGCCTGACTTGTTCCGTAACCGGATTTGGTCATTTTGACTATCAATCGTTACCCCAGGTGCCCTCTCAAGGATTTCTAGTGCGGTACTTCCACTAGATACAATACTATTTTCTACATTTAATACCGTTCTGTCAATTTTTTGTTCTATAAACGGTTTTTTTGCCACGATTTTTACTTCGCTAAGTGTTGTTGATGACTCTTGCAAAATAATGAGTGGAAATTGGATGCGTGCGTTTTCTGAATTCAACTGAAAAACAGGAGAGAAAAAACTTTCGTAACCTATCATCGTAGCTTGTAAACGAAAGCTTCCTCCTTTTTTGAGTTCGATTTGAAAGTTCCCGTCGATGTCTGTAACATCGCCCTTGACCAAAGACGAGTCTGAAGAGGAAATAACAAGAAGGGTAGCAAAGGGTAACGTTTCTCCCTTTTTATCTTGAATTTTCCCTTGAATGAGATAAGAAGCGTTGGATTGTGCTTGTACAGAACTGAAACTGTAAACGGAGAGGAGTAAAAATACAAGTAGCTTTTTCATTTGTATAAATTAGATCAACAATTTGGATGTACAAATCTAAGGTACTATGTATCACAAGGTAACTTTTAATACATAAATGGCAAAAAACTACTTTGAATGGAATTTGTCTAAACGATGTGTTTTTTTGTAGATTCGTTGCATAGAACAATAAAAAAGAGTAGAATTTATGAAAAACGTAGGTTTGATGTTGGTTTTATGGGCATTCTTCTCACAATCGGTTAATGGACAAACATTGAAGGGTGCTTGGCAAAGTAAGGAGGGAGCGAAAGTCACTCGGTTAGTTGCAGATGACGAATACGTTATTGTGACGGAGTTTTCGGAGTCAGAGCAAACTTTTTTTCGTACTTGGGGAGGGACGTACACGATCAGCGTACAAGGTCAACTGGCTGTGAATGTAGAGTTTGATACGCAAGAACCAGAAGCAGTGGCATCTATTCAGACTTTTTCTTTAAAAGTGAAGAAAAAATCAGTAGAACTCCAAAAAATGGTTTTTAAACGATTAGACCAAGGTACAGAAACACCTTTGGCTGGAAATTGGCGTATTGCAAGCAGAATGCAGCCCGATGGTACCGAAGTACTTATGAAACCAGGACCAAGAAAAACAGTGAAGTTATTGACAGGTACAACATTTCAATGGGTTGCTCTAAACAAAGAAACACGGGAGTTCTTTGGCTCAGGTGGAGGTACCTACACATTTATTAATGGTGAATACACAGAAACTATTCAGTTTTTTTCGAGAGATAAAACCCGTGTAGGAGCCCAACTTCGTTTTCAAGCAGAGGTTGAGGACACAAAGTGGATTCATTCGGGGAAGAGTTCAAAAGGTGAACCAATTCGAGAAATATGGACGAAGAAAAAGCCTGATTAATCAGGCTTTTTCTTCGTATCAACGTCGTGTAGGAAAAGGTATGACTAATTTCTCTCCTCTTTCTGCGTAATTTTTGGTTTTGTTATTAGCAAGCATGATTTGTTCTACACTTACGTTGTATTTTGTACTTACTACTTTAAGGATATCACCAGGACCTACCGTATGTATGGCAAGGACAGGTACTTTGATTTGCGTAATCCCTACTTTGATTGCATTCGGGTTAATTTCCGGATTCTGATTCTGAAGCGTGGTAAGCGATAAATTGTATTGGGTTGCAATACTAAAAAAAGTTTGCTCTGCTAGAACAACATGGGTATGAAAAACAGTACCCGTTTGCGGAACTTCCTTCACTTCCTTTTTAGGAGTTGGAGTAGCTACATTTGTCTGTTCTGGTGCTGAAATAGATGCGACAGATTCATCCGTTAAAACATTCTCCTCCTCAAAGTCATCTGACTCTTCTAAATCATTTTGTGCGAGGGGCTGCTCGGCCGTCACCTGCAAATCTTGTATGGTTGAAGGTTCATCTGAAAGATACTTCCAAAAAATAAACAACAACAAACACACAATACCGACCAAGATAATTAATACCGCCATAGGTAAGTTGGAAGATGCCTCCTTTGGACGTTTATTCGGTGTTGGATTTTCTTCACTCATTGGATTTATTTGTTTGGGATTTGTTGGATATCTTGGCTCATTTGTTCTACTTGTTCAATCATTTCTCTTTTATGAATAGTTAACTTTCTAGCAGTTTCTTCATCTAGTAAGCTCATAATTTGTGCGGCCAGGATACCTGCATTTTTTGCGCCGTTCAATGCAACCGTAGCAACAGGGACACCGTTTGGCATTTGCAAGATAGAAAGTACAGAATCCCACCCATCAATGGAGTTACTCGACTTGATTGGAACGCCAATAACAGGTAGTGTAGTACTTGCTGCCACCATTCCAGGTAAGTGAGCAGCTCCACCTGCTCCAGCAATCACAACTTTAATACCTCGTTGGCGTGCATTTTCAGCAAAATCGACCAGTTTCAACGGGGTTCTATGTGCAGATACTACATCCACTTCGTAGGCGATGCCAAAAGAGTCTAACATGTCGGCTGCTCCTTTCATAATTGGCCAATCTGAACTACTTCCCATTACAATACTTATCATTGGAATTATTATTTTTAGTGAGTGATTACACGCAAGTGCTCTTTTACTAGTTCAACCTTTTCTTTCAATTCGTTCATATTTTTTCCTGTGATGGTAACATGGCCCATTTTACGAAAAGGTTTTGTTATTTTTTTTCCGTAAAGAAATGGATGAATTCCAGATGTGGCTAGAAGTTGATCCATTCCCTTGTAAACGGGGGAGCCTGTATACCCATCTTCACCTAAAATATTAACCATCGCGGCGGGTAGAAATGCATCAGAGTCACCAAGAGGTAAGTCTAATATTGCTCTGATGTGTTGTTCAAATTGGGAAGTATGATTGGCACGCATGGTCTGATGTCCGCTATTGTGTGGACGTGGAGCACATTCATTGACCAATATGTCTCCGTTGGTTAATAAAAACATTTCTACTGCAAGTAACCCAACAATTCCGAGGGAATCTGCTGTTTTTTTTGCGAGTATTTGTGCTTTCTGACTAATTTCTTCAGAGACAATAGCAGGTGCAAAAAGATACTCTACCAAATTTGCTTCCGGATGAAAAACCATCTCAACAACAGGAAATGTGCGCATCTCGCCAGAAGGAGAACGAGCTACGATAACGGCTAATTCTTTTTCAAAGTGAACTAATTCTTCCAAAAAAGTTTCCCCTTGGAGTGCTTTGCTTACATCTTCTTGGGTTCTAAGAACTTGTACGCCTTTTCCATCATATCCGCCAGTTTCAGCTTTTTGAACAACAGGAAATTGAGAAATATAATGAGATAAATCCTTCGTTACTTTTGTAAAAGGAGCTGTCGGTATATCAGATTGTATGAAAAAATCTTTTTGTATTCGTTTATTTTGAATCGTTCGTAAAATGGCAGGTTGTGGATATACTTTTTTACCCAAAGATACCAAATACTCGAGGGCATCAACATTGACATGTTCGATTTCAATTGTAATGATGTCGCATGAAAGTCCAAACTGAACCACCTTCTCATAGTCTAGCAAAGAAGCACAAACAAATTCATGCGCATAGGTAGCACATGGAGCTTGGGAATCAGGATCCATAGATTTTATGTATATGTCGAATTCCATGGCTGCTTGGACGAGCATTTTACCAAGTTGTCCACCTCCTAGTATTCCGAGAGTCTTTGTTGTGTCAAAACGCATGATTTGTCAGTATTTCTGTATTTTGGAAACAAAGATACGGTCTATCAGTAAAAAATGTTGCAATAAAATGACAGTTTTAAAAAACTGGAAAAGGTTATCTATACAAATTTTCCATATTTTGACGAAAAAATTACAGACTTTAATGTAATATTGCCATAGAAACAAGTGTCCTATGCGGTATATATACTTACTTTCCTTGTACTTAACAACGCTCAAAGCAGTTGCACAACAACCACTATTGGATATATATCCATTAGAAAACATGGGTCTTAATCCTGCTTTTTCGGGAACAAGAGGGTACTTTAATTTATCGGGTATTCTTGGAAATCAGTTGAATGGAACAGTACGTCCGGCACAAGTTTCGCAGGTGATTACAGCCGATGCATTGCTTTCTAATGGGAAAGGTGGAGTTTCTTTCCAAGGTTTTAATAGTACAGCAGCAACGTTTGTGAATTCTGGAATTAAAGTAAATTATGCGCATTTAGTTGAACTTGATGGTATTCAGCTGCGGGCAGGCGTATCTGTGGGTGGTCGTTTTCGTACTTTTTTTAACGGAAACTTCGATAATCGTCAATTTATTGATCCTGTCGTTGGGTTAGGAATTTTGATGAATACAGATAATTTTTATGTGGGGGCTTCCTCTCCAGCTGTTTTGTTGAGAGGTATTCCTTTAGACCCAAGAATGAATCCTTTTATCGCAAGCTTTGCTACTGTTCAAGGTAATTCAGCTTTATTAGCACACATAAGCGGGCACTTTTTTCGTGGTGTTAGTTCTAGTTCATCGAGCTCTTTCGGAGTACACTTAGCTACAAAGTTTTGGTTTCAGGAGAGATTTGCGCTTGGAGTTGTAGCGCAAGCAGATGACAGCCCGGTAGATGAAAATACGGTCACGTTCAAGCCTATTTTACTATCAGAGCTCCGTGTTACAGAAGGTGTTCGGTTGGGGATTTCCTATGATAGTAAGCCCTTGAGTTTGTATCGTCTTTCATCTGGAACAGTACAAAATATTGGATTATTTCAAGTTTTTTTTAGATACGAAGGGGTGAAGAATGAGCCCAAAAAGAAGATATTTGAGTATCATTAATAAATACCTTCAAACAAGTAATAGTCCTATGAATGTTTCGTTTTCATAGGTCAATTATTGAAAAAACACAAATTTTCAAACCAAAAAAAAGAATTGAAGTGGCAACCTATAAATATAATAACTTTTTGTTATGTATTTATCATTGTTCTTCTAACTTTGCAATAAGTAAAAATCAAGCAGATAACTTAAATAATAATGGATCCATTTTCGTACATTGCTAATGCCGATGTAGCCGCG
>JBKBRQ010000162.1:0-6156 GCA_046292055.1 Spirosomataceae bacterium
TATATAAGGTCTAAATTCTTCTAATGGAGTTCCTGTGTATCTTGGGAGCCAATTTTTTACGATTTCTTCTTTTGTTTGCATTCTGTACTTACTTTTGTTTTTTAACTGTTTATGAATTCAAAAATTCCATTCCCTACATTAAGTTTACCTCCTATCAGCGCCAAGATTGAGTGTCTTGAAGGGCAATACAAAATCTATGACGTGATTCGCAAGGGATTTTATGTTTTAACGCCAGAGGAATGGGTTCGCCAGCATTTTGTCCATTTATTAATTCATCATTACAACTATCACAAAGGACTCATCCGGCTTGAGGGGGGACTTACCTATCATTCGCTTGCCAAACGGTCAGATATTCTCGTGTATGATAGGCAGGGAAATCCGTTCTTACTTGTTGAGTGCAAATCTACTGAAATACGTCTCAATGCACAAGTTCTACAACAAGCGGCTACATACAATAAAGTGATTAAAGCTCCCTATATTTGTTTAACAAACGGACTCAAAACACTTTGTTTTGAAGATAACGCCAACGGAGATTTTAAGCAATTAAACGCTATTCCGCGGCATCCAAGTATACCTTCTTGAGTATACCCCATAAATTTCGCTTTTCTGACGTTGTGTTGGAAACCAATTGCTCCAATGAATAGGTTAGAATCAATGCCGTATTGCGAACATATTGTGGCTGATTGACCGGCTGCATCAACTCCCCTACTACAGATTCTTGTCCAAATATAAAGACTGTTTCTATATGTGGATTTGCCTCCACAAATGGAAAAACAGGCTGTTTATCAAAGAAAAACTCCACATCACTACCTTTCAACTGTACTGCTGCCAATAGTTTGACGAGTAGTTCTTTTTTTTCTCCCGTAGGTTTTTCTCCAAAAAACCAAACATGTTTTTTGGTAGTTTTTGGAATAATGAATGTTGCTTCTTGCACCAAGTCTGTCCCAGTTCCTATTGTCCCCTCCGATTCCTTTGATATATCATTGATTTTCAATGAATTACTTTCACTTAAAATCGGATTTTTATACAGAGGAACATCAAAAAAAAGATAGGCCGCTAACTCCCGATTCATACGCATTTGATTTGAAAAAATGGATGAAAAAAATGCCTCTTTCGAGGCATTTTTTTCTTATCTAATAACAATGGCTTCCCTATCAGGTCCCGTTGAAATGAACGTGACTGGGACATTCACCTCTTGTTCGATGTATTCTACATACTCTTTTAATTCAACAGGAATTTCATCATAAGCACGCATACCATCTAAAGATGTACCCCATCCTTTGAACGATTTATAAATAGGTTTTACCTCCTCATCACATAAATCATACGGCATCTCGTCTGTGATAGTACCGTCTGCAAGTTCATAATGTGTACACACTTTGATTTCATCAAAAATGGTCAAGACATCCACTTTCATCATAACCAATTGTGTAACACCGTTAAGCATTATCGAGTATTTTAGGGCAGGTAAGTCCAACCAACCACATCTTCTTGGACGTCCGGTTGTACTCCCAAACTCGCGGCCTTCTTTGCGCATTTTCTCTCCTTCCTCATCCAGCAATTCTGTTGGAAATGGACCAGAACCTACACGCGTACAATACGCTTTAAAGATACCGTATACTTCACCAATTTTGGACGGAGCTACACCTAATCCAGAACAAACACCTGCTGCTGTTGTACTTGAAGAAGTGACGAACGGATATGAACCGAAGTCGATATCCAAGAGAGAACCTTGTGCGCCTTCCGCTAAAATTCGTTTTCCTTCTTTAAGGGACTTATTTATGACATATTCGCTATCAACCAAGTTAAATTGCTTGATGAACTCAAGTGCAGCAAAAAATTCATTTTCGGCTTCGGTTAAATCAAACTCAAATTGATGAAACTCTAGGATAGAAATATGTTTTGCTTTTAGTGCTTCGTATTTTTCAATGAATTGTGGCGAGACTACATCTCCCAGACGAAGACCTTGACGGGCTGTTTTATCAGAATAAGTTGGTCCGATACCTTTCAAAGTAGAACCAATTTTGGCATCGCCTTTCGCTTTTTCATAGGCTGCATCAAGCAATCTATGAGTAGGAATGATGATAGCCGTTTTTTTAGAAATGAATAAATTTTTGGCAAAATCTATGGTGAACTTCTGTAATCCCTCGATTTCTCTTTTGAAAATGATGGGGTCTAAAACAACACCATTTCCGATTACATTGGTACAATCATTTCTAAAGATACCCGATGGAATTTGATGAAGCACGTGTTTATGTCCGTCAAACTCTAATGTATGTCCTGCATTTGGCCCACCTTGAAAACGTGCAACTACCTTATAATCAGGAGCTAATACATCTACAATTTTACCTTTACCTTCATCGCCCCATTGGAGCCCTAACAAAATATCTACCATGTTGTGTGAATAAGTATGATTAAAAAGAAGTTCATCGGGGAGTTACGGGTTTGCTACAACGGGACGGTGTTCACAAGAAACCTTTTTGCAGTTACCGTAAAAAATCAAAGAATGGTGCATCACTTCTGACTCGAGTAGTTCTCCGACCATGTTTTGAATATTCTGTATGCGAGGGTCACAAAATTCTTCTACTCGGTGGCAATCCAAGCAAATAAGATGGTCATGCTGCTTACTACCGTACGATTTCTCGTACTGAGCAAGATTTTTCCCAAATTGATGTTTCGTAACCAAATCACATTCTACAAGAAGATCAAGCGTATTGTAAACAGTTGCTCTACTTACTTGATACTTTTTGTTTTTCATGGATATGTACAAGTCCTCTACATCGAAATGATCATTACGCGCATAAATTTCCTCTAAGATGGCATATCTTTCAGGTGTTTTACGCAGTTGTTTATTTTCAAGATAAGCAGTGAAAATCTGCTTAGCTGATTCAAAATTCGAATAACTTCCGTTCATTATCTTTCTTTATTCTCTTGTACTATTCTTGTTTGTTTACGCAAACAGCATACAAATTTACGGTAATTTTACAGTAAAACCAATCTTGTCTCTACCTTGTAAACCGAAATTTAGGGACACTTTTTCTTGTTTTGTTGCACGCAGACTACCATTGAACACACGAATTTCTTGCATTTTCTTATCTACACCAACTTGTACCATTGACCCACCCACCACAAAAGCAAGAAGTCCCGATGCCAAAGTTACTTGATTTCTCACTTTATAAGTCACCAACTTTCCTGCTATATCTGGCGCTGTAACTGTTTCTCCTTTTAAGGCAACATAAGCCAACGCAGCTCCAGCTCCTGCCGTTGCAAAACCTACTGTCGAGATAGTCGAGCCCACAAACCACTGTTTCTTGGCTCGACTATTCCTCTTCAATACTTCTAAACCTTGTTGCCGCGTTAATCTTATCTCACCTAAATACAACCGTACATTAAACGGGGTTCTGTACGCAGTAAGCGTATCTAAATTTTGACCGTCCCATTGGCATTTACCTTGAAAAGAAAGGAAAAATAAACCTACTAGAAGGAAACTAAAAACGCTATATTTCACCTTATTCTTCGGATTGAATTCGAGAAACTGAATCAATGCCTTCAATTGACGAAAGTTTTGACATGAGCGTATCGAGATGTTTGGTATCATTGACATACACTTTGATGGTTCCCTCAAAAATACCTTCAAAAGTTTCTACTTGCAAACCACGCATGTTAATATGTAATTCTGCGGAAATAATTCTTGAAATATCCTGAATCATCCCCACACGATCTATCCCACTCAAATTAATCGACACCAAGTAAGACTGAGCTAGTTGAGACGACCAACGCGCTTTTATCACCCGGTTCCCGTACGATGAAAGCAATTGTTGTGCATTTGGGCAGGCATTCCGGTGAATCTTGATACCTTCCGTAACTGTCAAGAATCCAAAAACGTCATCGCCAGGAATTGGATTGCAACAAGGTGCCAACGAAAAGTCAATTTTCTGCATATCATCACCGATCAGAATCGTATCCTGCCCCTGCGATTTTTTGAGTGCTTTCTCAAAACTTTTCGCGTCTGTTGGTATTTTTTCATCCCCTACGATTTTCTTCTGACGATTAATATTAGCCTCCCGCTCGTTCTTAAACTTCTTTATTTCGTCTGGCTGCAAATAGCCCTTTCCGAAGAAATAATACAATTCGTTGTAATCCTTCTTATTAAAAAAGGCACGAAGCTGATTAACAGTTTCCAGATTACTCTCAAGACCTAAATTTTTGAGTTTTTTAAAGATGATGTCTTTTCCATCTGTGATATACACCTTATTCCCTTCTTTCAACAAATCCTTGATTCGTGCTTTGGCTTTAGAAGTAACCACAAATCGAAGCCAATCTTCAGAAGGAGACTGATTTTTAGTTGTTAAAATCTCTACTTGGTCACCATTTCGCAACACATGGCTAATCGGTACCAAATGCCCATTTAACTTACCTGCTGTACATTTTTTTCCAATTTCTGTATGGATTTCAAACGCAAAATCAAGCACAGTTGCCCCTTTCCGTAGGACTTTCAAATCACCTTTTGGTGTAAAAACAAAAACCTCTTCGTTGTATAAATTCCCTCTAAAATCCTCAATAAATTCAATGGCTGAATGGTCTTTTGCCTCCAAGGTTTCGCGCACTTGATTAATCCATTGGTCTAATGGTTGATTAATCAATGTATTGCTTCCTTTGTATTTCCAATGCGCGGCATAGCCTCTTTCTGCGATTTCGTCCATGCGCTCCGTTCGGATTTGTACTTCCACCCACGCACCAGTATGACTCATTACCGTTGTATGCAGCGATTCATATCCATTGGAACGAGGCGTTGAAATCCAATCTTTCAGTCTATCAGGATTAGGCGTATATTCGTCGGTAACAATGGAGTAAGCTGCCCAACATGCTGCTTTTTCCCGTTCCTTTTCTGTCGCCGGAATCCCTTTAATAATGATTCGAATGGCGAACAAGTCAAAAATCTTTTCAAATGGAATATTTTGCTTTTTAATTTTATTCCAAATAGAATAAATATGCTTTGGCCGACCTTTTATATAGAAATCAATATTGGCATCTTGTAACCTTTTTACAATTGGCTGCATGAAGCGATCTACAATTTTCTCGCGTGCAGCCTTTGTTGACTTCAGTTTCTGTGCAATTTCTTTGTAAATCTCAGGCTCATTGTATTTCAAATACAAATCTTCCAGTTCAGATTTAATTTGGTACAAGCCGAGGCGGTGTGCAAGTGGCGCGTAAATGTAGATGGTTTCATGTGCGATTTTGAGTTGAGAGTTTCGCGCCATACTTTCCAGCGTACGCATGTTGTGCAACCTGTCTGCGAGTTTGATTAAGATGACTCGAACGTCTTCAGAAAGGGTTAGGAGCATTTTGCGAAAATTCTCAGCCTGAGCCGATTGACTTTGCTCGAAGTTTTCAGCAATTTTTGTGAGACCGTCAATGATTTGAGCTACCTTTAAACCAAAGTCACGTTCAATATCTTGTAGCGTTAAGTCTGTATCTTCTACGACGTCATGTAGCAATGCACAAATAATGGACGTTGGGCCTAATCCAATTTCATCCACACAAATAGAGGCCACCTCCAATGGGTGATAGATATACGGTTCACCGGATTTTCGACGCATTTCTTTGTGCGCATCCAAAGAAATATTGAATGCCTTCCGGATTTGCTGCACGTCGTTGCCCTTCAGAAAGGGTTTCAAGGAGCGTAAAATTTTGCGATACCTTTTACTAATTTCTTTCTTTTCTTCAGGTGAATAATATTCTTCTGATTTTGTTTGGACTTGATTTACTTCCGTTTTCATCACAGGTATCACTAAAAGTTAACGATTCAGTAGCAATAAATTAAATTGCCGTTATAAAACCAAATATATCGTATCTCACAAAATTTTCCATGCTTTATTGCAAAGGAGTTTCTTTGCGTAGTCTGTTAAGGCATAATTTGGGAAGTCTCGAAGAAAAAAAATCAAGAAAAAATATTTTTTTTCGCCAAACTATTTGACAATTAAAAAAAGCTATTTACCTTTGCACTCCAATCACACGGATTGCGGGCGTGGCGGAACTGGTAGACGTGCTAGACTTAGGATCTAGTGCCGCAAGGCGTGGGGGTTCGATTCCCTCCGCCCGTACTTCTAACCCTTCAATCCTCAAACATGGTTGAAGGGTTTTTAAATTTTATAG
>JBKBRQ010000163.1:0-351 GCA_046292055.1 Spirosomataceae bacterium
TCATGGAGTCGCGTTACATCATTATGCTGTCATTGATTGGAACAAAAAAGGGCCTTCAACTGCATTCACAGACTACCATTACTTCCGAACTTTGGAAGAATCCTGGAAAATGAATGAATTGATTACACGCCATTCTACTGTCATGGATAAATACGATCCACAGAAAAAAGTAGCCTTAATTGTAGATGAATGGGGCGGATGGTACGATGTGGAACCCGGCACAAATCCTGGTTTTTTGTACCAACAAAATACCATTCGTGATGCGCTAGTTGCCGGTATGACCCTCAATATTTTCAATAATCATGCGGAGCGAGTAAGAGGCGCAAACTTGGCGCAAATTGTCAATGTATT
>JBKBRQ010000163.1:361-3220 GCA_046292055.1 Spirosomataceae bacterium
CCTGACAGAAGGCGAAAAAATGCTCTTAACGCCTACTTACCACGTCATGAAAATGTACCAAGTACATCAAGACGCGCAACTTGTTCCGCTTGATTTTACCTCGCCCATGTATTCGTTTGAAGGAAAATCAATTCCAGCGATTTCTGCATCTGCCTCCAAAGATGCAGCAGGCGTACTTCATATCTCATTGACCAACGTGGACCCAACGCAAACACATACACTTCAGTTTTCGTTGCGCGGAGAAAATTGGAAGAACATTCGTGCTGAAATCGTTACATCTCCTAAGGTGAATGATTACAATACCTTCGAAGAACCGAATAAAATCACCGTTCAACCCTTCAAAAAGGTACGTTTGCAGGAGAATAAAATAAGTACTGAAATCCCACCGCATTCGGTGATGATGCTCACGATTAATCCTTCTTGAGAAGAATTTTCATTTCGTACAATTATTTCAAAACGACTGACAGGCATTTTATACGCCTGTCAGTCGTTTTTTACGTATTTACCGAACAGTTTCCAACGTGTTCACCAAATCCTGAATATCAGTCTCTTCTGTCAAATAATTCGTTACACAAGCACGAATTGTCGGTTTTTTCTGAACACTATACACAGAAATCCATGCTTTCCCATCACGAATTACCTTTTGGACAGTTTCATGAGGATACGTGTCTTCCACTTTTTCCGCTGGCATAAAACAGGCGATAGGCAAAGGCGAATGATTTTTCAAAACCCATCCTTTTTCCATTAATTTCTCTTTCAAGAAATCACCTTTACGCATCTGTTCATCTATCAACTCTTCCCACCCTTTCCATCCGTAAAAGAGCCAAGATAAGTACACTTTTAATCCGATAAAACGGCGCGACCACTGAATAGAATGTGCAAAAGGGTCAATGATTTCCTCTGCCATTGTTTCTTTGGGCATGTAATCGGCAAAAATGCGAAAAGTAGCAGACAGGATAGACGTATGCTTGGTAATAAACATTCCAGCACCCATCGGTACAGACAGCCATTTATGGGCATCAAACGTAATGGAATCGGCACGTTCAATGCCCTTTATATACTTTTTATGCGTTTCGCTCAATGCCAAAGCACCGCCATACGCACCATCTGCGTGTAACCAAAGCTGATATTTTTGTGCAATATCTGCCAACCCGTCTATGGGGTCAATCGCACCTGTGCCCGTTGCACCCATGCAAGCCACAAGTAAGCACGGATGTAAACCATTAGCTATGTCAGCATTAATCTGTTCTTCGAGTGCTGAAAGTGAAATTTCAGATGTTTCTGTTGTTGAAATCTTTCGTACAAAATCCAATCCTATTCCCGTAACCATTGCTGCACGCATCACAGAATGATGGCTTTCTTCTGAACAGTACAAGACCGGCTGTTTGTCAAGTTGACGAATTCCGGTGTACCCAATCTTCGGAAAATGATGGGTTAATGCACAAAGAACAGCCGTAAGATTGGCTTCTTGCCCACCCGATGTAAAATTTCCGTCTATCGAATTAACCGCATAGCCCATTTTCTGACCGATTTGTTCAATCATAAATTGCTCCACTTCTGCGGCAAAAGGAGCATGACTCCACGCGGCCATTTGTGGATTATACAGTGCCGTTAGCACATCAGCAAGAATTCCTGCAAAACTCGCCCGCGGATTAAATAGGCCGAAATAAGCAGGGTGAGACGTGTGTACAAGGTAGTTGTTTAAACCTGTTAGTACGTGATTTAAAGCCTCTTTAGGAGATAAACTCTCTGTTTCAGTTGGTAATCGTACAAAATCACGAATTTCACTTTGATGTAAGGGAGGAGCGACAGCTACATTTTTCGGATTGGCATAGTGTTGTTCTAATTGAGGAATGAGCCATTCCCAAATTTCATTACGGAGTTGAGGAGATAAATCCATTTGCATTGCAATAGAAGTTGAAAAGAATGAAATAAAAAAGGCTATCGATTGAATCGATAGCCTGTCAAGTTAAAAGAATTTATCAAAAATCGTGGTGTGTATCTGGAGATTTCACAGCCACTTTTTTCGGAGTGATGATTTTAGCCCACGAGAGAAGTTTAATTACAGGATACGTAGGGTCGATTTCATACCATTTTTTTGCAAAGTTGATAGACATCGGATGTTTGTGGTGGTTATTCTGGAATAATTCGCCCATCATCAAGAAATCTAAAACCAATGAATTCTTTGACTCATCTCGGTTATCAAAGTTTTGATATCCATATTTATGACCACTCCAGTTCACGATAGCTCCGTGGATTGGTCCCATCAAAAAGTGAATTGGGAGTAAGAAAAAGAATGCCCAATGCACATCGAAATACATATAACCAACTACGTAGAATGCAATGTAACCAATACCCCAAAGGATGCGACTACCCCAAAAATCACCAATTTTATCGATGGTTTTCCATTCCGGAAAGTCACGGTCAAAACGATCTTCTACCTTCTGCTTGTATTGTAAAACTGAGTTATAAATATCTTTCGTTTTCCACATCATGGTAAAGATATTTTTAGTGTGATGCGGTGAATGTGGGTCGTGTTCTGTATCGCTAAAAGCATGGTGCATTCGGTGTAACACGGCGTACGCACGCGGATTTAGATACGAGGAACCTTGCGAAATATAGGTCAATAAATAGAAAAACTTTTCCCAGAACTTGTTCATCGTGAACATCTTATGAGCCGAATAGCGGTGTAGGAAGAAAGTTTGGCTGAAAAGGGACAAGTACCAGTGTCCGACAAAAAATGAGATTGCTGCAACCATTGTTGTACGTTGAATAAAAATAAAAAGTGTAAAAGAGTAAATTACAAATGTGCCGAAAATCAATGAACTGAGAAAGCGTATTGGATAAGATTTGCACCCA
>JBKBRQ010000163.1:3230-6102 GCA_046292055.1 Spirosomataceae bacterium
CATCTGGAGTGCTTCTCTTCTTTTTTCGGGTGAATTGGAGTGCACAGAGGCGTCTTCCCACCCATTTCCAAGATCAGACTCGTAGGAATAAAAGCAGACCAATTTTCCTTTCCAAAACAATCCAAAGCCTTGTGGTGGCTTATTATCGTGTTGGTGAATTTTTGGTATACCCTTTTCAAACGTAAATTTTTGGCGATAAATAGGATGCGAGAAAGGTATTTCAACGAAAGAGAGTTCTGGAAAAACCTTTTTCATTTCCCGTCTGATAAATGGGTCGAGCCCGTAATTATCGTCCACATGCAGAAATCCACCAGCCAGTAAATAATTCCGTAAATTTCGAGCTTCTGATGCTGAAAAAAGGACATTCCCATGACCTGTCAAATAAACAAAAGGATAGTTGAACAACTCAGTACTACCTACTTCTACGTGATCTTCTTCACCTGAAATTGTAGTTTTAAGTTGTTCGTTACAAAAAGCGATGAGATTAGGTAAAGCTGTCTTATTCGCATACCAATCTCCGCCTCCACCATACTTTAGCTTCGCAATTTTTATACTTCCACTTGTTTGGGCAGAGCCAATCGCAGAAAGCAAGAAAAAAAGAAAAAAAAGTGCAGTGTATCTCATACAATATTATAAAATCGTCAATAAACTCGCAGCAGCGACACCAGCGGTTTCTGTTCGGAGCCTAGAATTACCCATAAAAACATTTGTCCAACCGCATTGTTTGGCTAAATCTAACTCAACTTCCGAAAAATCTCCCTCTGGACCAATCAAAATACATACTTTATCCGATAAAGTTACTTTTTCAATTGCCTCAGCACTGTCTGTCAAATGTGCAATAAAACGCGTAGTAGCTACTTCTTGATTTTTCACAAACTCCTCAAAAGGTGTCATTTCATGGAGCATTGGTGCCCACGTTTGCAAAGATTGCTTCATCGCCGATACAGCGATTTTCTCTAATCTTTCCATCTTTTGTGTTCGTCTTTCCGAGTGCTTTGTCTCCAAAAGTGTAATTTCTTGAACACCTAACTCCACTGCTTTTTCAAGAAAGTACGCTAATCTATCCGTATTTTTCGTGGGTGCTATCGCAATATGAACCCATCGCTTTTGCTTTCTAGGAACAATCTCTTCGTGAATCACCTCTACTCGACATGCACGCGCATTGGGGTCTGCAATTCGGCAAGTAAATACCGAACCTTGCCCATTCAATACTTGAATTTCATCTCCCTTTTTTTTCCTAAGCACTTTCACACAATGCTTGGAATCGTTTTCGTCCAAGCATTGTGTTTGCAGCAATTGAGGTTCAAAAAATAATTGCATAAGTCTGAATTACTCCTCCGAATCGTCAGATAATTTAAAACTGTACAAAGTAGTATCCAATTGAATAGTCCCTTCGTTAAATTCTTCAATAAACTTCTCGATGACTTCTGTAGTAATTTCAGGTACATTCAAACCTACATCTAAGCCAACACCATACTCAAATTCAGTATCAACTTCAATGTATTCAGCTACTTTGATTGTTTCTTCCTCTTCCATTTCCTCGATGAGTTCTTCAATCAAAAGCTCAGCTTCTTCATTTACTTTGTAATCTGGCGTTCTTTGCTCAAGAGGCAGAAAGTCTTTGTAAATCGCTGCTACTTTTTTCTCAGCAGCTTCATATACCATACTATTGTGATAAATCTGCAATGTATTGATTACTGCATCGTAAATAACTTCACGCCCATCATACATACCAACAAACTGAATATGCGCCATTTCTCCCGTTTCAGAGAGTTCTAAATCTTCATCTTCAACCAATACAAAAGAATATCCTTCTTCCGCACATTCTTCTTTTAACATCTGAATTTCTTCAGGATCAAAACCTGCATTCATCTTTCTTTCTTTTAAAATAAACAATTATAAAAATTAACGTACATAAAGCAATTCACGGTACTTCACCAACGGCCAGTCTTCATCGTCTATGACAAGCTCTAATTTATCTACCTCTATTCGAATTTTTTCTGAGTACTGTTTTACGTCTGTTGAATAGACGGCCGCCATTTCTTCAATTTTAGGTAAATTGTTGGCATATTTTCTCGCTTCCACAGATTGTTCGACCAAAGTGCTAATTGTGGCAACGCGTGAGGATATTTCCTTAATGATTTGGATTACGGGCTCAGCTTCTTTTGTTAAACCCAAGTCTATCAACGACTTAGCTGTCTGTACCAATCTTGTTTGGTATTTGATAGCCGTTGAAATAACGTGGTTTTGTGCCAAGTCTCCAACAACACGAGATTCGATTTGAACTTTCTTGACGTAATTTTCAAGTTCAATTTCGTACCTAGCCTCGATTTCACGCTGCGACAATACACCCATTTCTTCAAAAACGGCAATGTATTCTGGGCGTAAAAACGACTTAAGTGCTTCTGGTGTATTCCGGATGTTAGAAAGCCCGCGTTGAGCAGCTTCGTCTTCCCATTCTTTCGAATACCCGTTTCCTTCAAATAAAATGCTTTTCGATTCAGCGATATATCTTTTCAGGATTTTAACAACGATTCCTTCTTTTTTCGAATCATCAATCAATCGTTCTGCATCGTATTCTTGTCTGAATTCCTTCAACTGCTTAGCCACAATCGTATTCAATACCATCATTGGGTGGGCAGAATTAGCCGTACTTCCGACAGCTCGGAACTCAAATTTATTCCCCGTAAAGGCAAAAGGGGACGTCCTGTTTCTGTCTGTATTATCTAATAAAATAGAAGGAATACGCGTTAATCCGAGTTTAAGATAGGCATTTTCTCCTTTCGCAATACTCACAATCTCCTTATTTTCAATATCTTCTAGAACTTGGGTCATCAAAGTTCCCAAGAAAATGGACATGATAGCGGGAGGC
>JBKBRQ010000164.1:0-6048 GCA_046292055.1 Spirosomataceae bacterium
CTGAAAAAAGCCACACAATCTGCATCATTTGTCCAATCTGCATATCATCTTTTTCCCTCATTAAACTCCTAAAAAGAACGCTGATAGCGCAGATTTGGCTGATTTCACTGAAAAAAGCCACACAATCTGCATCATTTGTCCAATCTGCGTACCCATCTCACCTTCTATCAAAATCCTAAAAAACACTGATAACACTGGTTTGACTGATATCACTGAAAAATCCGCCAAATCTGTATCATCTGTCTAATCTGCGTACCCATCTCACCCTCTATCAAACTCCTAAAAAGAACGCTGATAGCACTGGTTTGACTGATATCAAAGAAAAATCCACCAAATCTGCGTCATCTGTCTAATCTGCGTACCATCTTACCCTCTATCAAATTCCTAAAAAGAACGCTGATAGCACTGGTTTGACTGATATCACAGAAAAATCCACCAAATCTGCGTCATCTACCCAATCTACACACTATCTTTTTTCCTCTCATCAAACTCCTAAAAAATACTGATAACGCTGAACAAAATCTACTTTAATAACTATTCGAATATACCTATTCTTACTTAAAATTAGCAATATTCGTTCAGTTTTTACTTTTTGGCAAGATTATTGAAAAGTAAGACTTCGAATGTAAATTCCTCCTTCTTTACAATAAGTAGTTAGCAAGCAAGCCGTTTGCTGCTACTTATTCTCCCCCTATCTGATTCGTGTCTTTATTTCTACTTCGTCACCCACACGAATTACACCATTTCCTAAAACAACTATATTTTGACCAAAGAGAATTTTACGTCCTCTCTGACGAAATGCAGCTAAAGTTTGAAGTGGCTCTTTCCCTCGCTCGCCTGAAACGGGGTCAACGGTTGTTAAAACACAACGAGCACAAGGCTTAACTCCCTGTAAACGAACACCTTCTACTCCTACCTGCATCTGCCCCATTGTATCTTCCGCATATGCATCTATCCCTGAAAACACAAGATTAGGCCGAAAACGATATACATTCATTTCTTCTCCAATTCGCTCCGAAATATCTGCTAAACTAGCCTCGCTAATGCCAAGAATTGGATACCCGTCTGACAAACTCGTTTCTTCTTTGCCAGTTATCTGAAAATCAGGATCAATCCAACGAGTACCCTCCTCTGGCTGATAAACCAAACTACATGCTACGCCTAACCGCTCACTAAACCATGCGTCTAAAGCAGTAGAAACCCGAACGACCCGAACTTCATCCTCCCAAACTGTTGCAGAAAAATAGTCTGATGTCTCAGGTATAAAAGGTACTAAACAAGCACTTTGCGATGGGATATGTACCACACGCCAAGCAGATTCTGCTTGTTCTACGCGAAAAAATACCATTTCTTTCACCGTCCGTTGAGTCATAAACTCACCCGATGTATCCACAAGCATCCATCGTCTATCATGTGCAAGTCCTTTGGGCGTCACCAAAGACTCCATCAATTCAACTCCAGCCAACGATTTTATCGGATAAATAAAAAGTTTCGAAATTGTACAATTCATTTTTTATACAGGAAAAGAAGGAAAATGAGCAGAAGTACCCGAAATTCATTCTGTTTATTTATTTTTACAAGTCAACAAATCTATTAAGAAATACCTTAAATGAAAAAAATCATTGTTCTATGCGTATTCGTCGTTTTTTCTGTGTCCATCTTCGCACAGCAAAAACCGTTTTCAAACCTACGTGAAGCCCTTTTATCCGGTAGTAAATTAGCTGGAAAATCAGGCCCGCAAAGCATCAATTGGTTACCCGATGGAGAAACATTTTCATACATCGACAAACCAGGAAGTATCGTTCGGTTCAATCCTTCAAATCAACAAACAAGTGCTATTTTTTCGTCAGACGGACTGACTTTTCCCAACTCGTCTACCCCTTTTCAATACCAAAGTTTCCAATGGTCAGCCGACGGAAAATACCTTATTTTTCAAACGAACTTCAAACCAGTTTGGCGTTATTCAGGAGATGCAGATTATTATTTATACAGTTTAGCAGATAAAAAACTAACTCTTTTAGCTACTGGTGCAAGAACAGCACAATTATCTCCAGATGGACAGAAGATTGTGTATGAACGCGGCGGCGATTTATTCATGCGCGAACTTGCTACATCAAAAGAGACACAGCTCACAAACGACGCGGGGAAAGCAGTTTACAATGGTCGATTCGGTTGGGCATACGAAGAAGAATTTGGATTAGTACAAGCATGGGTTTGGTCACCAGATAGCCGCTACATTGCTTTTTGGCACTCAGATGAAAGCCAAGTACCTATGTATCAACTTTCTGACTTTCAGGCAGCACACCCAACTTTCGATCAAATTCCATATCCACGCGTAGGTGACCCCAATATTCAAGTAAAAATTGGTATCATTGACTTACAACAGCAAAACAAAATTCAATGGACAAATTTTGATTTGCAAGACGGATATGTACCACGTATTTATTGGACAGCACAAAGCGGTCAATTAGCTATTCAACACCTAAATCGTGCGCAAAACCACTTAACAGTTTACTTTGCCAAAGCACACGATGGATCCACACAAAAGATTTTTGAAGAAAAAGATGAGAAAGGATGGATTGACGTCTTTGATTTCTTTGCGAACTCCAATGACTTCATGCTTTTCCCTCCTCAAAAACAAGAATTTTACTGGATTTCGGGTCGTTCTGGTCATCAGCATATTTATGTATATGACTACAAAGGTCAGGTTGTCAGACAATTAACTAGTGGAAACTGGGATGTCATGAGCTTGCAAGCATATCATGCAAAAAATGATGCATTGTTATTCACATCCACAGAAAATACACCATTGGAAAGACATGTATATAGTATTCAAACGTCAGGAAAAAATAAACTTCACTTAACACCCGAAAAGGGACTTCACCAAGTAAATGTTTCTCCAAGTGGTCGTTATTTTGTCGATATATATTCCACAATTTCCACACCAAGAGTTGTACAACTAAAAAATGATAAAGGAGCGACTGTTCATACATTTGAAACCAATACAAATGTGCGCGAATTTGTCAAAACGATTCCATACGCCCAACGTGAACTCCAACAATTTACGACATCTGATGGACAAAAAATAGATATTTATGTAGTTAAACCGATTGATTTCGACGCGTCCAAAAAATACCCTTTGGTACTTACTATTTATGGTGGACCTGGCTCTCAATCTGTTTATAACCAATGGAGTAGCAGTGCATGGGAACAATGGCTTGCTCAGAATGGCTATGTCGTAGCTAGTGTAAATAACCGAGGCAGTGGTGGATATGGACAAGCATTTATGCAAGCTGTTTATGAGCAGTTGGGTAAAGTAGAATCACAAGATTTTGTAGAGGCAGCAGAGTATCTTTCTCGTACATATTCTTGGATAAATGCTGAAAAAAGAGCTATTCAAGGGCATAGTTATGGTGGATTTATGAGTAGCTACACAATGGTAAATCATCCAGATGCTTTTCGTGTTGGGTTAGTGGGTGCACCTGTTACAGACTGGCGTTTATATGATAATATTTACACAGAAAGATACATGGGGCTTCTTCCACAGAATGCGGACAAATATGCAAGCCAAGTTGTCACTAAAAATGCAAAAAATCTGAAAGGTAAAATATTACTTGCACATTCCACAATGGACGATAATGTACACGTTATCAATACGTTCCAAGCAGTAAAGGCATTTACAGATGCTGGGAAAGACATTGATTTACGCATTTACCCTCCCGGAAACCACGCTGTTTCTTATAGCACAGAAAGCTATTTATTATTGTATCAAACATACTTTAATTATTTAGAAACACATCTCAAATAATCACATTCTTCCCCCTGAGAGTCCCTCAGGGGGAAATGAAAAATAAAGGCAAAAAAACCATTTCCTAGTAAATTTGGTTTTGAATGTATGAATAGAAAAGAAATTCTTATCCAATGGCTCAAAAAAATGGGGTGGGCTGGTTTCTTCTTTTTTTTAATAAAAGGAGTAACACTCTATATTATTCTACCCTATCTCATCACAAAAGGACTTATCAATTGTAGTTGAGTTTAGGGAATTATAAACGCCCTTATCAAGTACAAATTCCACTAGCAATCCCATTATTAGTAGAACCACCTGAAGTTAGTAGGTAGCTTTCATATAAATCATGGAAATACCCTGTCGCTTTCGAGAGATGGATACACGCCCTTTTCTTTAGTAACCGAAGATATTTTTCTCAATACAAGAATTTTGCTATCTTCGTACAAACATGAAACCTAATCTGATTCGCTATGAACAACACAGACACATTCCGTGCACGTACGCACGTGACGTATGCCCAACTTCTCACAGATAGTATTTTGCTTGATACAAGAAGAGGAATCTATTTCGAGCTGAACGAAGTTGCAACCGAGATATGGATTTTACTTACAAAAGACCCTCTTTCTATTCTCCAAATACACTTTTCCCTACTTCTTATTTTTGACGTTTCCTCTTCCATCCTTCTCCAAGACATTCACGAATTAATGACGCAGCTTCTTCATGATAAACTTATTGAGAAAATATCATAAATGGCGTTTACTCGACAAAAATGAGAAATATTGCACGATTTCTGTTCTCTTTTGGCTGAGTACTTGGCGTCTTTTTACCCAATTGATTCCTTTTGTATACTGGACTAAAATCCTAAAAAAATGCTCCTTGAGAAGTCTAAAAACGTATCCTTCGGACTTTCTGTTAACAAGTATTTTTCGTTGCCAGATGCTTTTCCCTCATAAAAACGCTTGTCTTATCCAAGCCCTTGTCTTTTGGACATTGATTGATACAAACAAGAGTTTATATTTTGTCATAGGTGTCCAGAAAAACGATACAGACAATTTTGAAGCACACGCTTGGATAGAAAATCAGACAGAAATTCTCATCGGAAAACGTCCATTCGACCACTTTATACCTATTTGGAGTTTTACAAAAATCTAAAATCATGAAAACAGAAGTACATTTTTTACTTACATTACTTCGGCACCAGTTGCACCATACTGAACCAAATATCTCTTCTTTTACATCTTCTCTTTCTGAGGAGGAACTATACAAAATAAGTACTTTTCATGCCATTCGACCGGTTATTTACGCCCTAATGGTACAATATCCATTTTTATTTTCAGATACTTTCAGAGAAAATATCGCTGATTTTACACAAAATCAACGCATGTTACAACTACAAAATCAGCAAACGACAACTCATCTTATTTCCATATTTAAAGCTAAAAAGATAACGATGATACCATTCAAAGGTCGAACT
Source organism: Spirosomataceae bacterium (assembly GCA_046292055.1). GTDB lineage: Bacteria > Bacteroidota > Bacteroidia > Cytophagales > Spirosomataceae > CAYNRA01. Next base: position 5,262 of record JBKBRQ010000164.1, read on the forward strand.
ATTGAGAAATTACTTTATCCAACTCATTTGCCACGAGAATCCGGAGATATCGATTTACTTTTTATGACGCGAGATATGCCCCTAGTACTTTCTGTTTTAAACGAACAAGGCTATAAATCCATGATTCACCAGCCCTCACCATTTCGGAAAGTAGATACAAAAAAAATAATCTCATATATGTTACAATCTGACTTTCAATACGAAATAAGTTACCATAAAAAGCACGAAGTACTCGATATCCATTGGCACCTTTTTCCACCTCAACTTCCGATTCAGTTCACAGATAATTACTTTACTGTATTGAAGAGTAAGTCCGATGAATGCATATTTTGGACCTTATTAATCCACCACGGCGCAAAAGACAATTGGGTACGTTTAAAGTATCTGATGGACTTTGCTTTATGGATGAGCCAATTTGCCGATACGACTGACTGGATTAAAAAGCAGAGACAAATACAAGCATACAAACTTGAAAAAGCCTTTGTACAAGGACTTTATCTCATACAAAAGCATTTGGATTATATCGTTCCGTCGATACTCTTGGCCAATCTTTTTCATATTGATTTGTTTGAGATAGGAAAAATAGAAAGGGCATGGAGTGAAGCAAAAAGTGATAAAAAGCGCGGAGGACGCCTACGAACAATTCAAAAATGGACGTGTCGACAACAAGGTATTTTACTAAAATTAACTCATGTTTACCAAGGAATCGCTGCCTTTTCTGAACCAAATTTGGGCGAATATACCCGAATTATCTCCTTTCCCCCTACCTTTGTATTACCGAATTTAG
>JBKBRQ010000165.1:0-6044 GCA_046292055.1 Spirosomataceae bacterium
TTCCTCTTGGGCTAGTTTTTCAGAAATTGCTAAAGAGAAAGGTATCCTATATAGCAAATTTGTACAAGCAGGTTTACCCCTTATTGTTGCGGATAGAGATAAGATGATGCAAGTACTCATTAACCTAATTGGAAACGCGATGAAGTTTGTAAATGGGACTCAGGGAGAAATCCAAATTCATGTAAATTATGGATTAAAAAAGCTTCGTGTGTCTATTTTAGATAATGGTTCAGGTGTTCGAGAAGGTCACGAAGAATTGATTTTTTTGAAGTTTTTTCAATCGGATAATCAATCAATAAAAAAACCATTTGGAAGTGGTCTAGGGCTATCTATATCAAAAAAAATCATTGAATTGCATGGGGGGCAGATATGGGTTGAAAATCATTCCAAAGGAGGAGCAATGTTTACATTTACATTACCACTATAATTTATAAATGTATGGGAATTCGAGAGGAAGTAAAAGTTTTAATCGTGGATGATGAGCCAAGTATTCTTCTTTCACTTGAGTTTCTCATGAAGAAAGAAGGGTATAAAGTTTTTATCGCACGTGATGGAAAAGAGGCGTTTGATATCATTAAAGACAGTAGGCCTAATATTATTCTACTGGATATCATGATGCCCAACGTGGATGGCTATCAGGTATGTAAATTTGTGAAGAGTACCCCTGAATACGCTCAAATGAAAGTTGTATTTATGAGTGCAAAAAATAAAGAATCTGACATTGAACAAGGCTATGATTTGGGAGCTGATTTGTATATCCCAAAGCCTTTTTCAACGCGTGATTTAGTCAAAAAAGTAAATATGCTGACGGCAGGAATGATTGTCTAGGCACTAGTTGTAATATATTTTAATCCATTTTTAACAATCAGTATCGCAATGAGAATAAGAACTTTTGAAGAATATGAGCAGTCGTATGCCCATAGTGTGACAGATCCCGAGGGATTTTGGGGAGAGGTTGCCCAAGATTTTATATGGAAAAAACCTTGGAAAAAGGTATTAGACTGGAATTTTACCGAACCAAATGTAAAATGGTATGTAGGTGGTAAAATGAATATTACAGAGAACTGCTTAGATCGTCATGCGATTTCAAAACCAAATCAACCTGCCATTATTTGGGAACCTAATGAGGTAGAGGATGAACCAGAGGTTATTACTTACAAAGTACTTCATGAGCGCGTATGTAAATTCGCTAATGTACTTAAAAAGCATGGTGTAACCAAAGGTGACCGTGTTTGTATATACATGCCGATGATTCCTGAGTTAGCCATCGCTGTGCTTGCTACTGCGCGTATCGGTGCTATTCATTCGGTCGTTTTTGGAGGTTTTTCTGCGAAATCTATAGCTGACCGTATCAATGATTCAGACTGTAAATTAGTGATTACTACTGACGGCGCTTTTCGTGGGAATAAACGCATTCCAATGAAAGAAACTGTTGATGATGCGTTAATTGGTTGCCCAAGTGTTGAAAAAGTAATCGTTGCAACGCGTACTAGAACACCGATTTCAATGATAAAAGGGCGTGACTATTGGTGGGAAGAAGAAGTGAAAAATGTCTTACCTGACTGTCCAGCAGAAGAAATGGATTCAGAAGACCCTCTTTTCATTCTGTATACTTCTGGCTCAACAGGTAAACCAAAAGGGGTTGTGCATACGTGCGGTGGGTACATGGTGTACTCTGCCTATACGTTCCAGAATGTTTTCCAATACGAGCCAGGCCAAGTGTACTTCTGTACCGCTGATATTGGTTGGATTACAGGTCACTCATACATCGTGTACGGTCCACTTCTCTCTGGTGCAATTACATTGATGTTTGAAGGTGTACCAACTTATCCTGACGCCGGACGTTTCTGGGATATCGTTGAAAGACATAAAGTAGATATTTTCTATACGGCACCTACTGCCATTCGTTCATTAATGGGCTTCGGAGAGGAATATTTTAAAGATAAAGACTTGAGCTCTTTGAAAGTACTTGGTTCTGTAGGTGAGCCAATTAATGAGGAGGCTTGGCAATGGTACAATAAAAATATCGGTAAAGAGAAATGTACCATCGTGGATACTTGGTGGCAAACAGAAACAGGTGGAATCATGATTTCTCCTTTGGCTAATATTACGAAAACGAAACCTTCGTATGCAACACTACCACTTCCAGGTATTCAACCAATTTTGGTGGATGAGCACGGAAATGAAATAGAAGGAAACGGCGTTAACGGAAATTTATGTATCAAATTCCCTTGGCCTTCTATTATCCGAACTACTTGGGGAGATCATGAGCGTTGTAAGACAACTTACTTTAGTACGTATGCTGGCTATTACTTTACAGGTGATGGTTGTATGAGAGATGAAGAGGGTTACTACAGAATTACTGGACGTGTGGATGATGTAATCAATGTTTCTGGGCATCGTATTGGTACTGCTGAGGTGGAAAATGCACTAAATATGCACACAGGTGTCGTTGAGTCTGCCGTTGTTGGTTATCCTCATGATATCAAAGGCCAAGGTATCTTTGCATACGTGATTTGTGAAGAAATGCCTTCCGATGAAAATATGATGCGAAAAGATATTTTAGCAACTGTTACACGTGTAATTGGACCCATTGCAAAACCAGACCGTATTGTCTTTGTAACAGGTTTACCTAAAACTAGATCCGGTAAAATCATGCGCCGTATCTTAAGAAAAGTAGCTGAAGGCGACACAGCAAATCTAGGTGATACATCTACATTACTAGACCCAACTGTTGTTGAAGATATCATTCAAAAAGCAAATGCATAATATAGAAAAAAGGCACATTCAAGATGTGCCTTTTTCTTTTTTATCTAATCTTTAAGTTTTATTTCTTACTATTCACAGGAACAAGTGGTTTCTTCTCAACCACAATTTGTTTTGGAATAATATAATAGGGGATAAGACCCATTTTTTCGACAACTAATTGTCCAATTTGCGAACAGCTAAATCGAATAAAACCCATCGGTACGCCCCAACGATTGTCTGTTGTATGAAGGTAAATCAAACGTTCTAATGGATATTTTCTACTCTTTAAATTGGATACATTTGGTTCGATGGCCTCTTGCCCTTTTTGAGATGAGATAGGAATAATCCGGATAGATGATTTAATTTTGCGGCTCGTTTCATTTTCCTCACTAATCCAGTTGTAGCCCAAAAAACCGATTGCATCTTTATTTTTTTTGATATTCTCTAGTAGGTCTTCTGTCCCTTTTGAACCATACACTTTTTGATTCTTTATTTCTTTGATTTCTAGTCTCTCTTTGATGAAATTTAAGTTGCTTGAATTACTATTATCGAAAAATAGTTTGGTAGGGCTATTTTCTTCAAATAGTTTTTTAAGCTCATCGAGAGATAATTCACGTACATCACCCGAAATATTTCCAATAACTAGTACTGCATCGAGTGCCATTGTCGCTGGCTCATATCTTTTTTGACGATTGGTAAAATACGCTTGTTCGTTTGCTGTCAATTCTCTCGTTATCGCAACTGCATCAACAGAGTCTTGTAACATTAAATTTACAGCTTGTTGTTCTGGAAGTACCAACGTGCTGATTTCAGCTTTTGGATACCTTATTTTATAGGCCGTGATTTGTTCTTCAATGACGTTTTTGAGTGATTCGTCGAACGCGATTCTCATTTTACCTTCGCGTATGGTTTCTTTTTTTTTCTCTTCTTCATTTTGCGTACAAGCTAAAAAGAGAAGAGAATATGCCAAAAAAAGTGTGAATGAATGCGTGTAGTTTTTCATAATGTGATGATGATAAATAAAAAACGAGCTCTGTTGAAGAGCTCGTTTTTGTTTAAGATTCCTTGTATTCAATGTAAACTCGGTAACTTCTATAAAAACCATAGATGAGAAAGAGCGTCCCTAGAATCAAGTCAAATGGAGGTGTTAGGCCAAACAGTGGTTTAGAAGCGACAAAGCTAAAAATACCAACTGAGATGTAAAACAACCCCATGAATCCCTGAAACAGGTATTTTGTAAATACCCATAGTTTTTCACTGTCTTTCCGGCTAGGCATTACTCAAGTACATAAGCGACAGGCATGTTATAGAATACCCGTACAGTTCTACCGTTTTGCTTACCAGGACTCCATTTAGGCATTGATTTGATGACGCGAATTGCTTCTTCATCGCAACCAAACCCGATTCCTTTCAAGACTTGTACATCACCAATACTACCATCTCTCTCAACGACAAAGCGGACGAAAACTTTTCCCGCTACGTTTGCTCTTTGAGCAGCCGCTGGATATTTGATATTTTGGCCAATGAACTTGTACATAGCTGAAATACCACCTGGGAACTCAGGGTTTTGTTCAACCGTCGTAAAGATTTCTTCTTCACGTGGTTTTTCAATCTCCACTGGTCGCGTGATTTCAGCGGGTGGTGGAGGTGGTGGAACAAAATCTCCCACAGGTTTTACCCCTTCTACTGTTTTCGAAGAGATAACTGCCTCTTCTACTTTCTCAGCTGGTGGTGGTGGCTCCTCCATTGGTACGTCTTCATCCTTTTTTGGTTCAGGAGGAAGGAACTTTACCTGTGCAACCTCTGGTGGTGGAGCCGGCGGAGGCGGAGGCGGTGGTGGTAATTCAGGCTTTTCTTCAGGTTGTTCTGGTTCTTCTTTGAGTTTACTCAAATCAATCTCAACAACTTCCATTTTGTCCTTATTCAGGTTGGGAGCGATGAATTTATTGAATGTCCAGGCACCTAAAAAAACTGACCCAAATATACCTACTCCAACTACTACTGAACGAGTCAGGTATTTGGAATAATTTTTCCTTAGAAAGTAAGCACCGTATTCTTTATTTTTATTTTGGAATACGATTTCATCTAAGGTCATTTGGACATCTTTTTTCTGATCCATACTACTTGTTTTTACCTCAGATTTTAATTCGATTTAGGAGTCGATATTTTTTGCGTGTATGCGTCTAGCTCAACTTTCTGAACGTCAACGATAGCAAACTTATCACAAGCTGTGATAGCCATTTCATCTAAAATATCAACTGTGTTTTTCCAGTTAGCGTCCGCAGTAGGTTTGATAATTACTGTGAAGTTTTCTGGATTGGGTGCATTCGCTTTCTTTTTCAAGATAGCTGCGCGTATCCCTTCCGCTGAATAATCTGTTTCTTCTAAGTCCTCTGGAAGTACGTCTGTTAGTGCCTTTTGATACCAAAAAACGCGATCCTCTTTCCCTAGAACGATGGTGATGGTATTGGATTCCTTGAGATCCATTGTCTCTTGTTTCTCCATATCATCATCCTCTTTATCAGGCATATTCAGTTTCATGATATTCGGCTTTCCAAAGGTTGTGGTATACATGAAGAAAGTAATCAATAAAAAACCTAAGTCCACCATGGGTGTCATATCTGGTTTTCCTGAACTTTTCTTTGCCCGCTTTTTACCATCCCCTTTGCCACCGGATTCTTGTATTTCTGCCATTTTCTTTTGCGGTTTAGGTGAAATTACTCTCCTTTAGTGACCAATTTAAACTTATTAATGTCTGCTTTACCTAGTTCATCAAATAAAGTCTTGATAGCCGGATAGGATGTCTTCATGTCACCACGAATCGCTAATTTTGCATTCGGGTTCACCTGACGAACATACACGTTAATCCAATCAACCAACTCTGTATTTGCTGAGTCCAAAGGAATACCACTTAACTGAACACGAGATTGCTCTGCTTCTGTCATACCTAGGTATTGCTTCAAGCCTCCTTTGGTTATACCTACTTCAGCTAATTTAGTGAATTTCGCCTGCTCTTCAGCACTCAAATTCAATCCAAATTCATCGTTCAAAGCAGCAACAAGTGCATATCTTTCAAGCGGATTGGCTACACCAAAGAAGTATTTACCATCACTCGTAATCGAAATCATACCTAAGTCTTTTTCTTCGATTAACTCTTCTGAAATGGAACTCGGAGTATTGATTGTCACTGACTCTTGGCTTTTAAACTGAGTCGTCATGATGAAGAACGTAAGTAATAAGAACGCTACGTCACACATCGCAGTCATGTCCATTGAAGGACCATGTCTTTTAGGTTT
>JBKBRQ010000166.1:0-5927 GCA_046292055.1 Spirosomataceae bacterium
ATCTATAATTGTACTTTAATAAGAAAAATGTAAATTTTAAGCAATATATATAGAACTTTTCAAATAAGAAATAAAATATTTTCCTCATTCAAAAGGAAAGGAACGCTTTTCTTGAAAAGTGTGCAATAATTCTCTAATATTGCGAAGTTTTTTCATGTGTATTTTAATTAATTTATTCATAATGAGAGTACTTAATCCTAAAATTAGTAAGAAGTTACTCTTAATTAACTGATAGTATGGCACAAGATATATTCGAAAAAGTAGTAAACAACATGGGGCCTATTGGCGCGCATGCACACTATTCACATCACTATTACTCATTTCCTAAATTAAGTGGTGATCTAGGCCCTAATATGGTTTTTAAAGGGCAAAAAATGCTCAATTGGTCATTGAATAATTATCTAGGTCTAGCAAACCACCCAGAAGTCAGAGAGGCGGATGCACAAGCTACTGCTGACTATGGTCTTGCGTATCCAATGGGCGCGCGTATGATGACAGGTAACAGTGATTTACACGAGGAATTTGAGAGACAGTTAGCTGAATACGTAGGTCAAGAGGATGCTTTCTTACTAAATTATGGTTACCAAGGTGTTATGTCAGCTGTGGAAGCCATGGTAGATATGAAAGATGTGATAGTGTATGATGCGGAAAGTCATGCATGTTTGATTGACGGTGTCCGTTTACATCGTGCGAAAGGTGGAAAATCGTATATGTTCAAACATAACGATATGGAAAGCTTGGAAAAGAACTTGATACGTGCTACAAACCTAGCAAATGAGCAGGGTGGAGGTATTTTGGTTGTGACAGAGGGCGTATTTGGGATGTCTGGTGTCGTTGGCTCTCTTGATAAAATTGTTGCGCTGAAAGAAAAGTATTCATTTAGATTATTAGTTGACGATGCACATGGATTTGGTACAATGGGAAAAACAGGTTCTGGTGTTCCTGAGCACTTTGGTGTTCAAGATGGGGTAGACCTTCATTTTTCAACATTTGCAAAGTCTATGGCAATGGTAGGGGCGTTTATTGCGGCAAAGAAAGAGATTATCATGTACTTAAAGTACAATATGCGTTCTCAGACATACGCCAAAGCACTGCCAATGCCTTTTGTAGTGGGTGGCTTGAAAAGATTGGAGTTGATCAAAAAACATCCTGAGCTGAAGGACAAGCTTTGGGTTATTGTAAATGCACTGCAAGATGGTTTTAGAAAAAGAGGATTTGATATTGGTGCTACCACGTCTTGTGTAACACCTGTTTTTCTACATGGTGAATATGATTTACCTACAGCAACGAATCTAATCAAGGATATGCGTGAAAATATGGGCGTATTCTGTTCTATTGTTGTATACCCTGTCGTACCTAAAGGCGTCATTTTACTTCGTATCATCCCAACAGCTGTACATACTTTGGAAGATGTTGAATATACAATGAATTGCTTCGAGAAAGTACAAGAAAAATTGAAAAATGGGGAATATGCGCCTAAGCAAAATGCCTAATTTTATAGCTTAAATTATAAATTTTGTACTTTTTATTGCACATTATTGGTTTTTTTATAAGTTTTGTTTTTCATTTCACCTTAACTAAACTTATGGAAAAATTAGTAGAACTAAAAAACTTGGTGCTTTCCGCAGAAAAAGACGCAGAAAAATTTTACAGTAGTGGAAATAAAGCTGCTGGAACAAGAGTCAGAAAGGCAATGCTTGAAATCAATGCATTGACCAAACAGATAAGAGCAGAAGTCCAAGAAATGAAAAATGCAGAATCATAAAAAAAAAGACCGCCTCGAGCGGTCTTTTTTTTTATACTACGTATCTGGTAGGTTAAACTTTCCAAACCCAACCAAATGTATCTTCTACTTTGCCTGTTCGAATCGCATTCAACGCATTTTTCAATTTTGTAGAAACGGATTCGTCTGTAATAGCAGGAAGTGCATAGTCTTTTCCGTTATCACCAATTGCAGCAAAAGGAGAAACAACGACGGCTGTACCAACACCAAAGGCTTCTGTAACGTTTCCAGTGCTTATTCCATCCAATATCTCTTGTACGGGTACTCTTCTCTCTTCTACTTCGTACCCAATAGATTTTGCTATTTGAATGAGCGTATCGCGGGTAATCCCTTTCAAAATCGTTTGACTTGTGGAGGGTGTAATGATTTTTCCATCTTTCACAAACATCACATTCATTGTACCTGATTCCTCAAAAAATGAGTGAGTAGCCGCATCCGTCCATAAAAGTTGCGTATAGCCTTGTTCTTGAGCTAATTTAGCAGGATAAAGTGATGCTGCATAGTTGCCGGCACATTTCGCATAACCTACACCACCCTCAGCTGCACGAATATATTCGCGTTCGATTTTTACTTTTGGTGGATTTGCGTAATATTTTCCAGCAGGACTCATAATGATCATGAATCGATAGTTGAGTGAAGGTCTAACTCCCAAGTAGACATCTGTTGCAAAGAGGAAGGGTCTTAAATACAATGAATTATCTTCTCCTTTGGGAACCCAAGCTGCATCCAAACGGAGTAGTTCTTCAAGTCCACCGATAAATATTTCTTCAGGAACTTGTGCCATGCACATCCGTTCTGCAGACGTGTTAAATCGTTTGAAGTTTTCCAACGGTCTAAAGAGTAATACTTCTCCAGACTCATTTTTAAATGCCTTCATTCCCTCAAAAATGGATTGTCCATAGTGTAAGGTTGCTAACGCTGGGTTATAGTTGATATCCCCGTAAGGCAAAATTTGAGGAGTTTGCCAAACACCATCGATGCAATCTGCCACAAGCATGTGGTCAGTGAATAAAGATCCAAATACAATGTTGTTGGGGTCAAATTCCGTGATTCTACTTGCTGTTGCACGGGTGATTTGGATGGTTGGAGTGACGGTATTCATGTAAATTGCTCTTTTTTTGAATGATTCTGCAATTTATCGAAAATATGAATATAATCTCAATGTATAATCCAAAAATAGTTGTTTAGACAAGTAAAATTTTCTATTTTTTTTAGGAATCATTAACTAATTAGGAGAGTTGTCTGTTTAAGTATTCATTCATATGTATTTCCCATACTATCTCATTTATTAATATTCATATCTTTAAAATGAAAAACTACAGTGTAAAACAGTATACTCCGCATGAAATTGTGGCTTTACTTGACAAGTACATTATTGGCCAAAAAGAAGCTAAAAAAAATGTTGCTATTGCTTTACGAAATAGATGGCGTAGGATGAATTCTTCACTTGAATTACAAGGTGAAATTGTCCCAAATAATATTTTGATGATTGGATCAACAGGTGTTGGGAAAACTGAAATAGCCCGGCGAGTTGCGAAAATATCAAATGCTCCTTTCGTAAAAGTTGAAGCATCTAAGTTCACAGAAGTTGGTTATGTTGGTCGAGACGTTGAAAGTATGGTTCGTGATTTAGTTGAACATGCGGTTCACCTAGTTCAAAATGAAAAAAAGGAATTTGTAAAAGAGAAAGCAGCTGAATTGGTGGAAGAACGTATTTTAGATATTTTGATTCCACCAGTAAAACAGGGTATTTCGCTTGGTTCTGATACTATCTTGAATGACTCAACGCGTAATGCATTTAGAGAAAAACTGAAAAATGGTTCTTTGGATGAAAAATTAATTGATGTTGAGGTTCAATCACAAAATTCCCCTGAAATTGGCATATTTGGTGGGAATATGGAAGACCCTTCTATGACAAATATGCTTGAGAAGTTTGGGAATCTACTGCCTAAAAAAATGATTAAAAGGAAGGTTACTATCTTGGAGGCCCGAAAACTATTCTTAGAAGAAGAAGCAAAGAAATTGATTGATATAGAGGAGGTAAAAAGAGAAGCTATTTGGCGTGCAGAAAATCTAGGAATTATATTTATCGATGAGATTGACAAAATTGCTGTGTCTTCTGGTAAGTCTGGAGGTCCTGATGTAAGTCGGGAAGGTGTTCAACGTGATTTGTTACCGATTGTTGAAGGCTCTACGGTTAATACAAAATATGGTGTTGTTGATACCCAACACGTTCTATTTATAGCAGCGGGAGCATTTCACGTGTCAAAACCCTCTGATCTAATTCCAGAGTTACAGGGTCGTTTCCCGATTCGTGTAGAACTTGAATCCTTGACAGAACAAGATTTTTATCATATTCTTACTACGCCTAAAAATGCGTTAACAAAGCAGTATGAGGCGTTGCTGAATGCGGAAGGGGTAACACTTACTTTCTCTGATGGTGCACTTAGGGCTTTGGCGAAAGCAGCTTTTGATGCAAATATTGAAATGGAAAATATCGGTGCAAGAAGGCTACAAACAGTTATGAGTAGATTGTTGAATGAAATCCTTTTTGACGTACCAGAAAAGATTAAACCTACTTCACATTTGCAAATTGAAGCTAGTCTGGTAGAAGAGAGATTAGCGAGTTTGATTCAAAATAAAGATTTGAACCAGTATATCCTTTGAGTAGGATGCTCTAAAAAAGAAAAAACTCCCGAAAAAACGGGAGCCTTTCTCAACTTTATAGCCATGAAAACTAATATCTTATGCGAAAGAAAGACGCATATCTGCTAATCTTTTCTTTACTGAAGTATCTATCTGTGTGTCATTAACAGTGAGTACATAACCACCAATTAGAGACTTATCTATTTTTTCGTTTAAAATAACCTCTTTATTTAAAGCTTGAGCAATTTTAGCAATGAATAAACTCTTTTGCTCTTCGCTTAAGGCCTCTACAGAACTAACGGTAGCTACCTGAATATTGTTTTTCAAGTTGTATAACTTTCTAAACTCTTGTGCGATACTTAAAATGAAGCTCTCTCTATTTTTCTTTGTAAGAATTGTAAATATACTGAAAGTGACATCATGGACTTTACCTAGGAAAAGAGCCTTTAGGATAGCTAGTTTCTTACTGTGGCGCACGATGGGATTTTTAAGTACTGCAACTAATTGATCGTTTTCTTGGCAAACAGATATGAAAAGATCCATATCTTTATTAACTTCATTAACGACCCCAGTTTCCGTTGCTAAATCTATTAAAGATTTGGCATATCTATAAGCTACAATCGATTGTGACATAAATCTTAGTATTTTGTAACTTGCTGTGCAAAATTACAATAGTTGTTAGTATAAATGCAATTATTTGATGCCTTTTTTTCAATATTTTTGAAAAAAATTAATTCAAGTTTGCTTCTGAGATAAGAGAAGAAACAAATTTTTCTTGTGTTTTCTTATCTTCAAGCTCTTTGCGGATGATTTTTTCAGCTATCTCGATGGATAAAGTAGCAACATCTTGTTTGAGTTGATCAATAATCATAGCTCTTTCTTGGCGCATGGTTTCACGTGCATCTTGTAAAAGACGGTTACTTTCTACCACTGCTTTTTCTTTCGACTCAGCGATAATTGCATCAGAAGCTGTTTTTGCTTGTTTGATGATTGCGTCTCTTTCCGCTCTAGCAGAGGCAAGAAGAGCATCATTATCAGCTTTTAGTTTGGCCATTTCGGCACGTGTTTCTTCAGCCATACGAAGAGCTGAATCAATTGAGTCTTCTCTTTCTTTAAGTCCACCAAGGATTGGGGTCCAGGCAAATTTCCAAAGTAAGAATACTAAAGAGCCAAAAACGACAAGTTGCCAAAAAATAAGGCCTAGATTAGGTTGTAAGAGTTCCATTGGACGAACGAGTATATTAGTGTTTGAAATGTAGTTTTTTTAGAGTAAACCATTATTGACACCTAATGTGAACAATAATGGTTTACAAGGTTTCTTTTCCTATAGATTATAGGTTGAAAGAAATCAAAAGACAGATTACAGCTGCAAATAGAGCAACGGCCTCGATAAGGGCAGCAATAATCAACATCATTGTTTGGATTTTACCAGCTGCTTCTGGTTGACGTGCAACACCTTCCATTGCGCTACCACCGATTTTACCGATACCCATACCTG
>JBKBRQ010000167.1:0-5913 GCA_046292055.1 Spirosomataceae bacterium
AAAACATTGCATCCCCAAAGCAAGTTAGGTATGTGTAACCATTGTGTATAATTCACACGATACATACAAACTCAAATTAGTACGGTTCCTCCGTTTTCAGTACACATGAACAAAAAAGTTGTTGTTATTGGTGCTGGCTTTGCTGGACTTTCAGCTGCCACAAAACTTGCTTCGCAGGGATATGATGTAACCATTTTAGAAAAAAATACTATTGCTGGTGGGCGTGCCCGTCTCTTTGAAACCCAAGGGTTCAAATTTGACATGGGACCAAGTTGGTATTGGATGCCTGATATTTTCGAACGCTATTTCGAGGAATTCGGAAAAAAACCTTCGGATTACTACAACCTCGTTCGCCTTGACCCTTCCTACAAAGTTATTTTTGGCCAAAACGACGAAGTGGATTTACCTGCTTCGTATGAAAAATTAGAAGAGTTATTCGAACAACTCGAGCCGGGTAGCACACCTCAACTTCGAGAGTTCCTCAAGCAAGCGGAATACAAATACAGAGTAGGTATCGGCGAGTTTGTCTGGAAACCAAGTACCTCTATCACTGAATTTTTCGACTTCCGATTGGTTTCAAAAGCCTTCAGCTTGGATTTATTTGCCTCATTTGGCAAGCATATTAGAAAGTTCTTCAAAAACGACAAACTACTCCAAATTATGGAGTTCCCGATTTTATTTTTGGGTGCGACGCCACAAAACACGCCTGCTTTGTACAGTCTCATGAATTATGCAGAAATCATGAAAGGTACATGGTACCCGATGGGCGGTATGCACGAAATCATCAAAGGAATGGTAGCGTTGGCAGAAGAGAAAGGTGTTAAAATCAAGTTAAATCATGAAGTAACTCAATTTGCTTTTCAAGATAATAAAATCACGGAAGTGGTTACCACACAAGGAAACTTTGCCGCAGATGTTGTCGTTGGAGGCGCTGACTACCAACACATTGAAGAAAAATTATTAGGCAAAGAATATCAAAATTATTCGGATTCTTATTGGGATAGCCGCGTAATGGCTCCTTCTTCTCTCCTATTCTATCTAGGCGTTAACAGACGAATTGATAAATTAGAACATCATAATCTATTCTTTGATGAAGACTTTGGTGTACATGCAGAAGAAATCTACACAACGCCTGTTTGGCCAAGTAAGCCTTTATTTTATGCGTCAACTCCTTCAAAAACAGATTCGTCTGTTGCACCTGAAGGAAGCGAAAATCTCTTTATCCTGATTCCGATTGCCCCTGATTTGGAAGATACAGAAGAATTAAGAGAAAAATATTACCACATCGTCATGGAACGTTTGGAAAAGTACGTTGGACATGATGTTCGCTCACATGTAGTTTACAAACGGAGCTTTGCCGTTGAAGACTTCAAAAAAGATTATCACTCTTACAAAGGGAATGCCTATGGTCTAGCCAATACCTTGTTACAAACAGCTTTCTTAAAACCCGGCTTGAAAAACAAAAAGGTCAAGAATTTGTTTTATACGGGACAGTTGACTGTGCCAGGGCCTGGGGTTCCCCCATCTCTTATTTCTGGACTCGTTGTAGCGAAAGAAGTACAAAAGCAATTCTAAAGTAATATTGGGTTGCTAGTCAACCCAATTATGAATACATTGTAAAGCGTTTCGCAAGTTAAACCCATAAAAGACCTTCTATCTATGTTAGCACTGTATGAGAAAACTACATTTGGATGTAGTAAGCTAATCACGGAACACTACAGTACTTCCTTTACGCTTGGGATAAAGACCCTTGACAAGAAGTTCCATAAAGCCATTTATGCGATTTATGGGTTTGTAAGATATGCCGATGAAATTGTGGATACGTTTCATGATTTCGATAAAAAAGTACTCTTAGACCGTTTCAAGGCAGATACTTATCTTGCTATTGAAGAAGGTATTAGCCTAAACCCAGTACTTCATTCTTTCCAAAAGGTAGTACGTGAGTATTCTATTGAACACGAACTCATTGAGGCATTTTTATACAGTATGGAAATGGACTTGTACGACATTGAGTACGACCACGCCACATACGAGAAATACATTTACGGCTCGGCGGAGGTTGTGGGCTTGATGTGTCTCCGTGTATTTTGTGAGGGGGATTTAGCCATGTATGACCGACTCAAAGAGGATGCAAGAAGCCTAGGAGCTGCTTTCCAAAAAGTGAATTTCCTTCGTGACATTAAAAGTGACTTTACCGAGAGAGGACGCGTTTATTTCCCTGGGGTAGATTTCACGGACTTCTCAAAAGATGCAAAGGAACTTATAGAGGAAGACATCCAAGCGGATTTCGACAAAGCGCTGCGCGGAATCAATGGATTACCAGATGGTGCGAAAAGAGGGGTTCATTTGGCATATACCTATTATCTCAAGTTATTCAGCCGGATTAAGAAAACATCTGCCAATCGTATCCAAAATGAAAGAATTCGAGTTCCAGATTCTGTAAAATTGGCGCTATTAGCGAAAACATTGGTTAAAACGAGTTTCAATGTACTTTTTTAAACCACGTTTATTTTTGGGAAATTAGAAATCCACCCAGAATAACCAAAAAGATGCCAACCAGACTTGTCCAAGCTGGAAAGGCATCACCCAACAACCAACCGAAAAAAACAGAAAAGACAATATTTGAGTAGCCGGCCACAGAAATGAGGCCGGCTTTTCCGTGTGTAAATGCTTTTGTCAAATAAATTTGCCCGAGTAAAGCAGCAAAACCAAGCAAGGCAATCCAGAGCCATTCCCGATGAATAGGAAAAACAAAAGTTGGAAAAACGATTTGCCATGCGCCTGTTGGTTTTGCGATATAACCGACGAGCAGAGAGAAAATCGGCAATAAAATCCCTGAAAGCATAAAAGATAAAATAATGACGCGTGCATCGTAGCGCGTGGATAACTTCCGGATACTCAGGTACGCCATAGCTGTCATGATGGCATTCAGAACACCTAAAAAGTGGTTATTAATTTGTGCCAAACCACCCGACATTTGAGGAAGAAAAATAAAGCAAATTCCGCCAAAACCTACAAAAATAGCTATCCATTCCTTCTTTTTTAAATATTCCTGCAAGAAATAATAGGACATCAACGCCAAAAAAATGGGATACGTTTGTTGGTATGTAATGGCTTCAGCTAAGCCAATGGCTGTAATACTATAAAAGAAAGTGAATAGAGCCAATGTACCGATGATTCCTCGAAAGATTAACAGCCCATTTCTTCCACCAACTTGCTTGATTGGACGTTTCCAAACAGAAAAAAAGAGGAAAATAACCCCAATCAAGTTTCGAAATAAGACCAATTCAACGGCACCAAGTCTTTCTCCTAAAGCACGTGCGGCAGCACCCATCAAGGCAAAACAGAAGGAGGCAAAAACCATGTAAACAATTCCCTTTCGGAGCGTATCGTGTGTCATTTGTTTTCAAATAAGCGACAAATATACAACAAGAAGTTACCGCTTGTCCTGAAATCAATCTCATCGTACCTATTTAAAGAAAAAATCAAAAAGCATTTCCCATTTTTAATATACGCGTTTTACATACACAGATATTTCTCATTCACGCGTTTCTACATGAAACTCATTCTCTAAATACACTCTATTAAGATGCAATTCAACTATTTTACCTTTTTCATCTTTCACACATTCCTTCTTTTACAGACTTTTTATTCACACGCGACAGGTACACTGGAAGGAATAATTCGCAACCAAGAAGGAGAAATTCTTCCGTTTACATCCATCAGTATTGAAAAATCAACGATAGCAACGATGGCCAATGAAGAAGGTAATTTTTCACTTTCTTTACCAGCAGGAACGCATGTCGTCAAATTTCAACACATTGGTTATCAATCATTTATTAAAAAAATTGATATAGCAGATAACCAGCTAATTTCATTGGAGATACGTCTAGAGAAATCGGTTATACAGTTAGGTGAAGTAAAAGTCAATAACTCAAATGAAGACCCAGCCTTAACGATTATTCGAAAGACAGTGGCGATGTCTCCTATTCATCACCAAGAAGTGCAGAGTTATACACTAAAAAACTATGTACGTGCGGCGATTCGGGTAGATAAAGTGCCTATTTTATTAAAAAAACAACTGAAAGAGAATTTTGTCAAATTGGGACAAACATACGTTCTGGAGAGCATTAAACAAATTACATTTCGGCAACCGAGTAGTTATACAGAAAAAGTACTATCCGTACGCTCCAATATTCCTCCTCATTTCCAAGGTAATGAAAGCATCTCGTTTAATTTAGAGAATATTTACGACCCACGGAACCAAACATCCCCGATTACACCCAAAGGTGCAAGCAGATACAAATATGAATATATTGGCTACTTTGAAGATAATGGACTAATTATCAATAAAATAAAAATAAAACCACGTATCCAAGGAAGAGATTTGTGGGACGGTGTCATTCATATCATTGATGGAAGTTGGTATATACACAGCTTAGATGTTCGGGTGAATAATGGTTCGGGCGACATACAATACAAGACCATCTATGCACCTATTCAAGGGATTTGGCTCCCTGTTCAATCTGATTTTTCGGCAAAAGTAAGCACCTTTGGTTTTTCTTTGACAACTAAAGCCACGACCTCATTTCGGGATTATAAAATTCAAATCAATCCTCGCTTTCATCAAAGTAAACCGATTTTAATTGATGAAAAAATAGCTAAGGCTGAGGCAAAAGAAGTAAAAGAGAAAAACCGAGCGAATGGAAAAAAACTGGCAGAGGAAATGACCTTGAAAGAATTAAAGCGATTTGTTCAAGAAACCAAACGCCAAGAAACACCGCGTGGTGAAGTACAAATCACAGAACGGAATACCTCAGAAGATTCACTTGCCCGGAAAAGAGATGAAACATACTGGCAGACCGAGCGCATGATTCCTTTGACGGATTTGGAAGTGAAAGGCTACCAAGAGGCGGACAGTATCTATGCGCGTTTAGAGGATAAAATAAAGCAGCGAATACAAAAAGACTCGGTTGTCCGGGCGGGTGGAGCGCCATTCAAATGGAATCACTTATTACTTGGCCATACGTATAGATACCAAAAACTATATCCTGAAAGGCGAAATTCTCCATTCAGACATTCTTTTACGTTTGGTGGTTGGCAAACAAACTCGCGATATACAGCTGTGGAAGGGTTTAATTGGCAGTTTCCGAATGTAAAATACCAGTATTCACAAGACACACTTCGTTTTTGGTCGTCGGAGGTACAATTGGCGTATGCGTTCGCTAAAAATCAATTGAACGGAGAGATGAGGAACCAATTCACAAATAGTAACGGTCGATTTAGTTGGCAACTTGGGAGAAGAATCACACAAATAAATAATGTTGTTCCGGATGTATTAGGTAGTTTTTACACATTTTGGTTGAACCGTTCTGAGAATAAATTTTACCAAGAAACTTTTCAGGAATTCTCATTTTTTCGACGTCTATCCCCACAGTTATCAACCGACTTCAAAGCCTATATTGGCGGACGGGCTCCTTTAGAAAATAGCATCAATTCCAGTTTTTTCAAACCAACTTCTGAGAGCGTATTTTCATCCAATCATCCACAAAACCAAGTATTTGGAGAGGCTAGTACGGCATTTGCAGCACACACGTTTGGTCGTGTAACTGGCGTAGTTACTTACCA
The DNA here is from genome assembly GCA_046292055.1 of Spirosomataceae bacterium. Lineage (GTDB taxonomy): Bacteria > Bacteroidota > Bacteroidia > Cytophagales > Spirosomataceae > CAYNRA01. The sequence goes on from JBKBRQ010000167.1 coordinate 5,629, forward strand.
ACCCAATGTACAACTTTACCGTACGAATAACCGCGAATACCGGCGAAACCTCGGTCCAACCTATCAATTTACCTACCAAGCAGGATTTGGAGAAAATGGATTTCAACGCATTGAGCTGATGGCAAAACAAGCGATTCGCGTACCTCGTTTTACGCTAAATTGGCAAGCTTCAGCGGGCACATTCATTGGAAAAAAGCCGACGTATTTTCTAGATTTTCGTCATTTTGATGGCAACGAGCTGCTCATTCAGACACATACGAAATTCCGTGCTTTGCCTTTTTATCA
>JBKBRQ010000168.1:0-5860 GCA_046292055.1 Spirosomataceae bacterium
CTTGTTCGCTTTGTTTGAGTAAAAAGTCAATGCTTTCTTTGTCAAGAAAGAATCCATTGGGTAAGTCCAATTGGGTTATTTTCGTATCTTTTTTACTCTCTCGCCATTTAAGCTGCATTTTTTTGGCTAACTCACCTGAAATTTGGGTGCCCCGCTTATTTTTTTGCTCTTTTTTCATGCTTATTATTTTTTGGTAAAACTAAGTTTTCAAACGGAAATATTTCTAAAGACGAGTAAATATTTCGTTAAAATGGAAGAAAAAGGGTGAAATTACGGTAAAGTTTTCGGGTAAAACGGGTATTTACGGGTACAATTAGGGTGTTTTTGGTAAGAAAAAAGGGTTTATTTCTCAACTATTGGCAGTGAATGGTAGACTAAATTTGTACCACAACAAAGATGAGTAATATGAAAAACACGTTTACTTTCCCTGTTTTATACTGTCAAGCGGTCAAAAATTATACCATTTTGATGTATTCTGATGGTAAGCATCACATATCATCTTACACTATGAAAAAAGTAGAATCTCGTCTTGAACTAGATTCTCCCAAATTTCTTCGATTACATAGAGCATGGATTGTCAACTCTAGCTTCATTGCCTACATTACAAGAGGCGTAGATGGTATTGAAGTAACCATGACAGACGGAACCAAAGTGCCCATTTCAAGGCGTAGGTATAAAAGATATGCCGATATTTTGAAAACTAAAAGTGAACTACTACACGCAGGTTGTTAATTGTCCCAAAAAAATACCCAACTCAGCAATGAGTTGGGTATCTGTATTATTTGTAATTTAAGTTAGGCTGAATCCATTTTTCTGTCCATTCAACACTCTCTTTTTTTCTATTTGCATAGTCTTCCACTTGGTCTTTCCCGATTTTATTGACAGGGAAATACTTACTATCTGTATGAGAAAAGTACCATCCACTCACAGCACTTGCTGGGTGCATCGCAAAACTTTCTGTAAGATGGATGCCTAACCGATTCGCGTCGAGTAAGTGAAAAAGTTTTTCCTTTTCTGTATGATCTGGGCAAGCTGGATAGCCTGGTGCAGGGCGGATTCCGACATATTCTTCCTTTATCAGCTGTTCGATTGTTTGTTTTGGTTCTTTTTCATATCCCCAAATTTCCCTTCTCATTTTTTCGTGCATGAGTTCCGCGAAGGCTTCGGCGAGTCTATCCGCCACAGCTTGAATCATAATGTAGTTATAGTCATCGTTTTGTGCCTTACATTCCTCAAGCAATGCCTCAATACCAATACCGGTCGTTACAGCGAATCCACCCAAATAGTCTTTCTTTTGAGCTTCTTGTGGCGCAATAAAGTCGGACAAGCAATAATTAGGGAGTTTGTCAGCTTTTTGTCCTTGTTGCCGCATTTGGAGGAGTTGCACTTCTTCGCCCTCGCTTTTTTTTACTAAAATATCATCTGTTTTCGCATAAGCCTCCCAAACACCAACGACTGCGTTGGCTTGTAGTAATTTTCCTTCAATGATACGTTCAAGTTGTCTCTGTGCATCATCAAACAAACGCTTTGCTTCCAGTCCTACAATTTTATTTTTGAAAATTGCAGGATATTTGCCCGTTAATCCCCACGTACTGAAAAACGGAGTCCAATCTATATACTGAGCAATCTCTGCTAAATCGTATGAATAGAAAGTCTGAACACCCATCTGTGTTGGTACAGGCGGTGTATAGGCATCCCAGTTCGTTTCGAATTTTTTTGCACGCGCCTCTTCAATAGTTATATACCTTCCTTCTTTTAAAGTATTATAATACCTCTCTCGTAGAGTCGCATATTCTTTCTTGATTTCTCGGTATGTATTTAGAAATGTTTCTTCATTTTGGAGAAGTTTCCCAGAAACAGGAACTGCACGCGAAGCATCGTTTACATGAATAACAGGGCCTGAATAGTGAGGGTCAATCTTAACCGCTGTGTGAATCCGAGAGGTTGTAGCTCCACCAATTAACAAAGGAATAGTCATTCCGCGTTTCTCCATTTCTTGGGCAACTTCTACCATTGCGTCTAAAGATGGCGTAATTAGTCCAGATAATCCGATAATATCTACTTGGTTTTTGATGGCTTCATCCAAAATAGTTTGGGTCGGTACCATCACACCTAAGTCAATAATTTGGTAACTATTGCATCCTAAAACGATTCCGACAATATTTTTCCCAATATCATGTACATCTCCTTTAACGGTGGCTAAGAGTATCTTTCCAACAGGGGCGGAGTCTTCTGTTTTTTCGTCTTCAATAAAAGGTTGAAGGTAAGCAACCGCTTTTTTCATTACCCGTGCGGAACGTACAACTTGGGGTAAAAACATCTTACCTTGCCCAAATAAGTCACCAACAATGTTCATTCCGTCCATTAACGGTCCTTCAATTACTTCCAATGGGCGTGGAAATAGAACACGACATTCTTCTGTATCTGCATCGATAAATTGGTCAATACCTTTTACCAATGAATGAGCTAACCTTTCTTTAATAGGAAGATGTCTCCATGCGTTCCGTTCTTCCTCTCCCTCTGTATTCCCATTCGATTTCTTGGAAGTAATCTTGTTCGAAAGTTCCGTCAATCTATCTGCTGCATCGGGTGTTCGGTTGAATAATACATCTTCGACGTGCTCAAGAATAACAGGGTCAATTTCGCTGTAAATACCCGTTTGTCCTGCATTAACAATCCCCATATCCATACCTTCTTTGATAGCATGATACAGAAAGGCGGTATTCATGGCCTCTCGAATTGTCTCGTTTCCACGGAAAGAGAAGGAAATGTTAGAAACTCCCCCTGAAACTTTGGCGTATGGGAGATTATCTTTGATCCATTTGGTCGCTTTGAAGAAGTCAATTGCATAATTTGCGTGTTCTTCCATATTGGTGCCAACCGTCAAGATATTAGGATCAAAGATGATATCTTGTGGAAGAAAGTGTACTTCTTCCACTAATATTCTATATGCTCGAGCACAAATTTCGATGCGTCTTTCGTACGAATCTGCTTGTCCTTGCTCATCAAATGCCATCACAACCGTTGCCGCGCCGTATGCCTTGACAAGCTTGGCACGTTTAATAAATGCATCTTCTCCATCTTTAAGTGAGATAGAGTTGACAATTGCTTTGCCTTGGACACATTGGAGTCCCGCTTCGATAACTGTCCAATCAGAAGAGTCTATCATGAGTGGAACGGTAGAAATATCAGGCTCAGCCGCAAGGAGATTCAAGAACTTTTTCATCGTTGCCACCCCGTCAATCATTCCTTCATCAAGATTAATATCTAGAATTTGGGCTCCGTTGTCTACTTGTTCTTTGGCGATTTGTAAAGCAGCTTCGTAGTTTTCTTCCCGAATGAGACGGGCAAATTTACGTGAACCCGTCACATTACAGCGTTCACCAATGTTGATGAAGTTGGTTTCTTTCGTCACTTTTAGAGGAAGAAGCCCAGAAAGTCGGAGCGTATGGTCTATTTCGGGTAATGTTCGTGGCGTATAGTTGGCTGCCAAATCTGCCATTTTACGAACGTGGTCTGGCGTCGTTCCACAACAACCACCAATAATATTGATGAATTTATCTTGAAGAAATCCTTCGATGATTTCTCCCATATCTTCTGCCGATTGGTCGTATTCACCCATTTCGTTTGGTAAACCTGCGTTGGGGTGGGCTGAAACAGGGAAAGCGGCTTCTTTTGCTAAAGTTTGAATATATGGACGCATTAAATCAGCACCTAAAGCACAATTCAAGCCAACTGAAAGTAGTGGCATGTGTGATATAGACGTCAAGAAAGCTTCCGTTGTTTGGCCAGAGAGAGTCCGACCAGATTGGTCAGTGATTGTACCTGAAACCATGATAGGAATCTCAAAAGTCGGGTCATCTTTTTCTTTTCGTTGTTCGTTTAGATACACATCAATCGCAAATAGCGCAGCTTTGGCGTTCAATGTATCAAAAACGGTTTCAACTAAAAAAATATCAACGCCACCTTCGGCAAGTGCTTTGACTTGCTCGTAATAAGCTGTAACTAAGTCGTTGAAATAAACAGCACGAAATCCAGGGTCATTCACATTTGGTGACATGGAGGCAGTTCGGTTGGTTGGCCCAATAGACCCAGCTACGTACCTCGGTTTTTCTGGATTTTTTTGTGTAAATTCATCTGCAACTTCGCGTGCAATTTTAGCAGAATCATAGTTTAATTGATAAACTAAATCTGCCATTTTATAATCTTCCATAGCAATGGAAGTTCCAGAAAACGTATTTGTTTCAATGATATCTGCACCCGCATCTAGGTAGGCGGCGTGTATTTCCTTGATGATGTGTGGCTGTGTGATAGACAACAGGTCATTGTTCCCTTTCAAAGGAGAAGGCCAATCTTTGAATTGCTCTCCACGATAATCTTCTTCCTCTAGTTTATACCGTTGAATCATGGTTCCCATGGCACCGTCTAAAACGAGGATACGATGTGGAAGTAAAGTACGAATTGCTGGTTTTGTTACCATGGTGGCTCTTACATTAATAATTTGTAATGCAAATATAGAATCAAATAGATAAAAGTTAAAGTAATTGTTAAATAATTAGATAAATTATCTATATTTGCTTTGAAATTTTACTAAATTATCTAATTAAGTATGACGAAAGCACATAAGTTAGACGATATTGATAGGGATATTTTAACCTATCTCCAAGCGGATGCAAAACTTACAACAAAGGAGCTAGCTGCCCGTTTGAATCTCTCACCAACTCCTGTTTATGAGCGTGTTAGGCGTATGGAACAAGAGGGGGTTATCAAAAGATACGTGGCTATTGTGGATAGAGATAAAATTGGAAAAGACTTGATGGTTTTGTGTAATATTCGTTTAAAAGAGCACGCACGCGATGCAGGTATGGGATTTGTTGAAGCCATTCGGAAAATGGAGGAAGTAATTGAATGTCTGAATATTTCCGGCGACTATGATTTTATGATAAAGGTGGTTGTTACGGATATGAAATCGTATCAAAATTTTATTATGAACAAATTGGCTTCACTTGAGAACATAGGAAGTACACAGAGTATCTTTGTGATGAGTGAAATTAAAAACGAAACCGCCTTTACAACGCATTTGTAAAAGCGGTTTCTTGTTTTCTTCTACATCATTTGAACTTACGAAGAAAATAGGTGTAGGTTAAAAGAAAATATTGTTGTAAAACCAGTGAACGACTGTCCTCTACAGAAGACTCCGTAAGGATTCTCGAAATTGCTTGGTTTTGATTAAATAAGTCAAATACGGTTATCTTTAGTTCAGATGCCTGTCTTTTTCCCAATTTTTGACCAAAACTTGCATTAACCAACGTAAAACTTTGGTCAAATCCTTCACCTAGTCCGCGAATACTTGTATTGGCTCCTTCCCACTGTACTACCATTCCTTTCTTGCTTATCCAATTGAACTTTGCAGATGCGTTTTGGGTAAAAAAGTTGCTGTTTAACTCTGGACGTAAACTGTTGCTGATGATGGAATAGGATGCACGGTAGGAAAGTGAAAAGTCAACAAATTCGTTGATATTCGAGCTAAGTACTAATCCACCATTCAACGACGTGTTCTGGGCTATATTCTCTTGCCCATTGGTTAAGCCTGGTGTATTTGTGTAATTAACTCCTCCATTTACATTCAAATTACTCTTGATGGTTGTAATTGGAAATCCGTATGTCACAAAACTATTCACTCGCCAACTTTTTCCGTAATTGATAGGTAGGGTCAACTGAGAACCTTTATTAAGCAAAATTCCATTGATTATTGTGTCATTTCGGGCGATGAGTGTGGTATTTGTTATGTTGTTCAACGTAATTTGTGAACCTACATTGGCATAGAAATTCGTCCCTTTCTTTAAATTAGAACTACTGT
>JBKBRQ010000016.1:0-24090 GCA_046292055.1 Spirosomataceae bacterium
GGTGCTCGTGGTGGAAACCAATCATGTGCATAATCTCATGGATTAAGTTTCCAGCCGAATACTGCCGACCAACCAAATAACAGTTAATTGACTGCTCTCCGCCTTGTTTGCCGACAAACGAACTACACCAACCCGATGAGCCGTTCCGGAATACCACAAAGTCCGGCTCATTGGTTCTAGCAATAAACCGGACGTTTGTACGAATGTTGTATTCATTGATAGCCAAAGCAATTTGTGTAAATTCCTGTGTACCTTCTTTGAAGTCCTCGGAAATCACAAACGGAATAATACCGTTAGGCCAAGATTGAACGTTTTTATCTATCGAAGCCATCTTTTGCGAAATAGTATAAAAAGTACAACAATAATTCCCAGGCCAATCAGTGCATACAGCCACGTTTTGTCCCCTGAAGTGGCATCACTTGACAAGATTTGCTTTTCAATCGCTTCCTTTTCTTTCTGCAAATACAAAAAGTCGTCCGCTAGATTTGTTAGTTTCGGGTTATCTCTGCGCTGCTCGGCTATTGTTGCCACCGCTTGAATACTTGCAGCTCCTATTTGTCCCGAACCTGGCAATAATACTGCCGACGCCGTCTGAAAAATAGAAGCTATCGCACTAAAGCCACTCGATGAACCTTCAATTTCTTTGATTTGCCTGAGTAGTTTGTTTTGCTGCAATACAATATCCCCAAGCCTTCTTTTGTACAGATTCACTGCATCTACATTCTGATTTATCTTTCGATACTGTTCTTTCTTTGTCCGAACCGTATCAAAGTACTCCTTGGATTCATACAGCCCAGAAACCGGTGACTTGGGAACGATTGGGTTTTTCAGAATATCCAGTACTACATCTGAAGCATCTAGTAGTTTCGCAACTGTCGGATTATCAAACTCATCAGGGTTTTCAACAATCTTGGGAATAATAAACTCATCAAACTGAAAGTTTCCACCGCTTGAATTAGCACTATTGGATGTCAAATACACCCGTTGTCCTAACTCGTTGAAGGTATAATACCACCCTAGCACACTGTCAAAAAATATTTCATTGGTTCCACTCTTGACTCCTGTTCCATTTTTACCCAGCCAAGTATCATTCTCTGGGTTGCCATCTCCAAAGGTTTTAAACGGATTAGAGAAAAACTCATCCTCTCGCATCTCATTAACCAAATACACATTTCCGTCCACCACCACATACCAGCCCACGCTGTCACAGTATTGGTAGCCAACCAGTTCGTATTCACGTACTTTTTGCTCGCGATTCACTAGAAAAAAACGTGCGAATGATGGCAGTTCTCTGTATTTCTGAACGGCTGTTTTGCTAGAGGCCACGCAGTTCCCTAGTATGGATTTTGGATATGCTGTTGCCATAGAATTAAATGTAACTCATTGTTTTTTCAAGACTCACCACGTGCGAAATATCTCGCCAAAGTCTTGTCTTTTTGTGTACGCCTTGGTTTTGAATCTTGTTTGATTTTTCAGCAGACGTATTTCCTCCCACGACCGTAAAGTAAGGGAACGACGGGTTGGGATGTCTTTCAATAATACCTTCGACGTGTCTATATGCCCGAAAAACAACCACGTCACCAGCTCTCGCCTTCTCTTTGGTTGTATGGCATTTGGTCGCTCGTTTCCAAGCATCCACGCTCGCAAGTTGGGCACTAGATGAAACAAACGGAATACGCGGCAAACAACGAAGCCACGCATTGGCTAGAAATGCACCACAGTACGCTCTAGCCGTATAGGAAGCATTTTTCAAACGCCCCAACCCAATAAAGGCAAAATACCCATCTATCTCTTCCCCATCGTTTCGGTTTGTTTTTTCAATCACTCCTACTTGCGATTTCATCCAGGACGTGATACATTCCGTTTTTTCCTGTAGTTCGGCCGGTGGAATTTCCCTTTGCGAAAAGCTCACAAAGGGAAAAAGAAGAAGAAAAGTATGTAACACAATTAGTTTTGATTGCATCATCCAAGTATTAATTGAAAAATGGAGGCTATAATAAAAGTTGGAAAGGCGAACGTAAATAAACAGACACTCATACGGACTACCCCTTCATACGTGGGTTTCTGAAAGTCGTGTACAAAGGAGTTTTGGGTTTCGATATTGCTCCAAAAGTACCTTGCCTGCATATTGAATAGTAAATATTGTACAGCCACGCCCGAAAGAATCACCGATACCGCCAGCCAAATATGACTAATAAAATGAATGTAGGCTGCATTGTTTATCCGTACCTCCGAATCATTCAGCGAAGCAAACGAACCGTACAGCGCAAAGAATGCAAAGAAAAAGACGAACACACCCGTCAGCCAAAACAAGCCTTTTTGCGTACTAATCTTCGTGCTTTCCACTGTTGGCTCATCCGTTTTGCTCTCTTGGTCGGCTAGTTGAATTCCCATTTTCTCCAAGGTTTCAAATAAAGCATTCGCCGCTTTTTCCTTTTTCTGTTGTTGTCTGTACTTCTTCTGCCGCTCGACTTCCTGATACTTTCTTCGCTCTTCCTGCTTTTCAAGTTCAGCGATTTTCTGGCGGTATTCTGCCAATTCATCTTCAATCTTACTTGACGATAGATTCAATGGCTTAGGGACTAGGTGATTGATTTGTTGGGACTGCATACTACTTTACTGGTTTTAATTGCCGAATATTCGGTCAAAAATGGACTTCTTTTTACTGCGCGGTTTGGCTACTTTCATCTTTTCTTTGGGCTTGCCAAGACTACCCTTGCCCGCTGTTTTCTCTGTGATGGATTTAAACTTGCTTTTGTCCGACGTCAAGAAACGCTTGTAAAGTCTGCGCTGGATTTCCGCTTTTTGAATATCGGCTTCCAATTTCGTAGAACCAAGCTGTGAAATCTTCGCATATTCCTCTCTAGCTAGTTTGGCAATCTGCATCTTGGTCGCATCACTCGCCTTGAGCTGCTTTTTGTATGAAGCAATATCAGAGTTTAACTTCGCTAGTTTTTCCTTTTGTGCCTGCTCGCGCTTGTTCACCTTCGGGGCTTTGGGCTTCTTTTCTGCCTTCACTTTAGGCATCTTAACCACTTTGGTCTTTCCCGTTTTACTCCCTGCCACGGGTTTGAGTGCAATTTCATTTGAAATAGCTCCCGGAAAAGCTACTTGGATAATCTCATACAGTTCTGCCCAATTGGCATACATTTCTCTTTCTTCTTCTATACCGGAAGCAAAGTTTTGGGACTCTAACTTGAAGCGTAGAACTTCATCTTTCAAATCTGCTGGTAGCGCAGATAAATTGATACGGCTAAATTGTTGTTTTGCGGTTGCTGCGTTCATAAATCGGGTTTGTTAAGCGTATTTGTATTTAAGTTTTAAAATGCGAATGCGTTGTTGTTGGGCACTGGCTGTTTGAGTTGCCTTGGGACTTTGTCCATCTGTCTGTTCTTTGACCTGGTTATAAAGTATTTTTAAGGTCGGTCGATTGCCGCTATCATCTTTGAATTTATCATAGATACTCTTCTCTAGCCGTCCCAAAATGTAATCGGCTCCTTTTTGAGCATCTGCACAGGCTTTCAAAAAGAAATTCGGGTCGTCCTTTAGCTCATTGGTTACTTTTTGTTTCCATGATTTAATGTACGGCGCACTGTTTTTGATGGTATGGTACAAAATACCCGACTCAGCACACAAGTAGTTCGCTCCCATTTCGGCAATCAGTTCCTCAAAAGCATAGTAGGAATCTCCCCAGTTTTTACGCTTTTTCTTCTCTTCTCTATCCAGTCGGTTGGGTGAACCCGTCGCGTGAATCATCTCGTGGTACAGCGTAGAATAAAACTCTGGCAAGTAATCAAATGCCTGCGGAAAAGGCATCTGGATTCTGTCTTGCGAGGGTACGTAAAACGCCTGGTCGCCACCAAACCGAACCGGCGGCATATTCGGCGCATTTTTCAAAATCTCTTCACACGATTCAATCTTTTCAATCTCTGCTTTTACTGGGGCTGTTACCAATGGAAACACGATTCCTTCAATCAAATCGGCATTGAATACATTGTAGTATTTGAGCGCAAAACTCTTCTCATAATTGGCCTTTTGCGACTCAGGAAGTGCATCATATACAGGCTGCGTAATTGTCTTTTTACCGTCCCGATACAAAGGCGTATAATACACAATCGGAATACTATTCGCCCCTTTTCTAAGTTTACCCCCCATCTCCTCAATTTGCTTGAAGGTCAAGAAAAAAGGACTCGAATACCGCTCAAAGGAAATAGCCATCGCCGTCATAAAATAGTTGGCTCCCGTGTAGGGTTTCTTGGTCTTAAAGTTCATCCCCGAAACCGACTCATTATCTATCTCCATTTTCTTCCAAGGCATACGCCAAGGCGGTAAATCCGATTTTTCAATGAGTTGGATGATGCGCTCGGTAATGATTTCATTCACCGACTTACCATCTGCTTTACCCAAAGAAATAGCACCTATCAGCGCTTTTTCTTCTTTGCTTGATAGGATTTCAATGCCATCTAGTATGTTTTTTTTCATCGTTGATACTTGTATTTCAGTTTTAGGATTCGAATGCGTTGTGCTTGTGCTTCAGGCTGACTGGATTCTGTCATGTAGTTATAGAGCTGAGAAAGTGTCTTGGCTTCAATCATTTTCTTGGGCTTCATAAAGCCGTAATCCGCGGAACTGCTGTTGTTTTTAAATAATTGGTCTTTGATCTGCTGCTCATCAAGCGATAAAATCAGTCGGTATCTGTCTAAAATAGGTTGAATCGTCTCGTCCTTCAATGAAAATCCACCCGTCACGCCAGGCAAATACACCATCCTCAAATCTCCGTACTGTATCTTCACATCCAATGCCTTGCTGATATTCCCGTAGGTCATCTTCCAGCCATTGACTACGAATTTAGTATGCAGAATCTCTATGTATTTCTTCAGTGTAGCCTTGTCGGTTTGGTACTTCTTGATTTCCTGCGCCAAATAATACGCGTAGTTATCCGCCACAATCGTCTCAAACTCTCTAAGCGTAATGGTTTTTCTTAGCAGTGCTTGCAGAATTTTTCGACTCGATACCACCTCGCCCGTTTTACCTACCTTGACTTCAAAATCTCGTCCGTAATAGCTGCCAATCCGGTAACTAGCCAACAGATTAGTCCGAAAATACTTTTCCTCAAAGTAAAATACCCATCTTTCGGGATTGACAATAATTTGAAACTCCGCGTCTAACTCATGGAATCTATCTATAAACTCTGCCGGATCTTTGGTATCAAAAAATACGGGGTCATTAGCAATCGCCACCGCCTTGTTCAGCTCTTTTACTACATCTTCGACCGTCTTTCTATACAGCGTAACAACATTATCATACGTCCACGTCGATTTGTTCTCCAGCTTGCGTGCATGAAAATTTACAATGGAATACACTCTTCCCCGGTAAGAGAAAAACAGTTCCTTTACATTGGATTCAATCCAGTTTTTTTCTCCTACTTTTTGATTTATCTCTTTGTCAATCTGTTTCGCTAGTTTCTCCAGTGCAACAAAGTTTCCATGCAGTTGCCCACCAATACACGCTATCTTGCTTGTATAACTAGCAAACTCATCTTTTGAGTACAGTTTCCCCCGTTTGGGTGGTTTGATAAACTGCTCTTCGTAGTATATCAGATCATACGGCTCTATCATCGTTGGTATTTGTATTTGAGTTTTAAAATACGAATGCGTTGTGCCTGGGCTTCGGACTGTCTGACTGCTACCGGTTCTTTTTCCCGTATGGTTCGAGCAATTTCTTTGTCAAAAAAGGCAAGTTGTACACCGTCCGCTTTGCTTAATCCTTTTTGGAAAGGAGAAATCAGGTCGGCTTCTTTGTCTGTAACCAACTGGGCATATCTTTCAAACCGTTCCACAATTTCGCGCTGTGTTTTGGCTGTGGTGAATACATGCGTCAATCTTCGCTCCAATGAACCAAACCGGCTTAACGGCGTTTCTCCAAAAATGTCTATCGTATTTTCCCAGCTCCGTACACTACTTTCCCCCGAATTAAGATAATCGCGCGTAGCCAAAACGGCTCTTGAAACTTCCATCTTGATACTCTTCTCATCATCCACACGCAAAAGCGAAGGCGTCGCCTTGATTATTGCGTTTTGAATCCGGGCAGGTAACTGCGCAAAGAGTTCCGGCGTGTTTACGTCCGCTCCTTTGAAAATGATGAAGAGCAATAAATCTGACACAAACGCAACTCCACGCGCATTGATAGCCCCGTTTTTGGTATATTCTTCCAACTGGTCGGGACGAATAGCACCAAGGCGTATCAACTGGGATAATAAATTGGTTTTCCGAATTATCTCCGCCAAACTATCATCCGTTTCCACCTGGGCAAATACCCGGTCAAGTACGCCGGCTAGTTTCTTATCATCCAGTAAATTAACCCGACTTTTCACCTCATTGGAACGCGTCGAAACTGCTTCCAAATCGCTTTGTTTGTATTGTCCCAATCGGATCGCTTCTTCGTCCGTTACATCCACCATTCGCACAATAACCGGATCTTTTACTCGCACTACCGATGGCAAACCCAAAAAAGGTGCATTTTCAGCCAAGTATTCTCCGTATTTCCGGCTGTCTTGGGGATTGAATCGCCAATAGACTCTTAAAGCATACGCCCGGCCGTTGCCTTGAATTACCTCGCCGCGTGTGTTTACAATCGGTGCACCCGTGTAGGCGTTTGCCCCTTCGACAATCTCGGCAGGTCGAAGCGTATCAGCAATCTTTTGCGGTGTTTCGGCTCCAGATTGACTCGTCGCTCTGTTCCGTGGCTGTGCTTCGGGTAAGAAATGAAGTGGGTTTTCTACATTGCCCAGGTGGGACGGTTGCAGTAGATCGGCCGGCATAACCACATACTGACAATCGACTACTTTATCAAACGTAAAAGCAACCTTTGTTTTTCTTCCTTTGATGATGTTTGTAAGTTCCGGCTGGCGAACATACGTGTTCCCCATGTCCACAAACCGGCCTTTGATTCTTGCTTCTTGTGGGTCAATGCCGATACGTCCTAAACCTACTGTTTTGTAGGTTCTAAATACGTTTTTGGGGCTCTTCTTTGCCGTGGTATAGTCTTTTTTACGCATATACTTTTCTTCTTTGTTAAACCGCGTACTTGTCGCGTCTAAAATAATTTCTTTGCTGTCCCCAGGTATCACCACGTAAATATGCGAATAACCCATTCCGTTGTAATCTACTACCCGGTACACCGATTCAATACCTAATTGGTGCAATACAGCGGCTGCCATCAAGGAAAAATCCTCACAATCAATTCCTTGCTTTCTAGCACCGTAGGACGCTTTGGGCGAACGTATCAACTCAATACCCGTCGGGTCTTGGTTGTACTTGTACGTCTTGTACAAATACTGGTATAGGTTCCGCGCTGTTTCTAGCGTGGTTTTGCCTTGTACTTTGGTAGCAATGCCTTTGGTTTGCTGGATAGATTCATCAAAAAGATCGTGCATCAAATCAATCGTCTTTTTGACGTTCTGTGGAGTGGTATTTATTCTAATCGGCATTGATTTTTTATGATTAAACTACGGGCTTGAATGCAGTCAAAAATATTTAAAACTACGTACCTGAGTGCAGTCAAAAATATTTAAAACTACGTACCTGAGTGCAATCAAACACATTTAAAACTACGTACCTGAGTGCAATTAAATACGTTTGAAACTACGTACCTGAGTGCAATTAAATACGTTTGAAACTACGTACCTGAGTGCAATTAAATACGTTTGAAACTACGTACCTGAGTGCAGTCAAGAAAGCTTTTTTTTGAATGTACATTACTTACTTTCTTCTTGATGATTACTCTTTATATTCGGAGGTTTATCAAAATTCAAGCATTTGGATAAGGCAACCTTCGTCGTCGAAAGTTGCCTATCCTTACTTTTTTCTCTTTCCAGTACCTTTTTCAGCGTAACTTGTATCTCTTTGATTTGCCCATCTTTCATGTCAAGAAGTGAATCCTTCTTGGCAATCAAAAGCTCATCCTCCAAGAGTTTTTTGTCTAGCAAATGCACTCTTTTTTTTTGAATGAGTAAACTATCACGCTGAATCTTGATGACTTTTTGCAGCTCCGGTATTTGCTTCTTGTAAAGCTCAATCTCTAGCTGCTTTTCTTTCACCGTCTTTTCTAGCTTGCTTTTCTTTCCTCTCACGTAGTAATAATTCACCAGCAAAAGCAATATGCAAGCAACCAAAACGCGTACTTTGTCGCCAAATATCCACTTGACTAGACTTTTAAGCAATGAGAACATCCGAATAAAAAACGGGATTATTTTTGTCATGATTAACTTTTGAAAATGGTGAGAGCATACGGTAAAGGGGACGTTGAACCAAACATTTTAAGTACATAGTCCTTGCTTTCCTGCTTAATCGAAGAGCGCAATAAACTATCTGTATTCACCGTGTTTGGAATGTTGTAAAAGAATCCGGCATTGTAGCGAACAATCGCTTTATCCAGCCGCGCAGCCTGACCCAACACGTGTTCTTTGTCGATACACTGTTTAAAATACAGCGAACCAAAAAAGATATTCGTAAACGGAACTTGCAAATCCGCGCTCGTAATCACGCCGCGCAAAGCAATGTCGGACGGTGCTGTTTTGATACGTTGTACTTTCGCATTGCCCAAGATTTTTACTAGCTGTGCTTCTTCCTGGGCACTCATACGCCCTTTCTTGAACTCATACCAAGCCGAATAAATCGCCGTTTCAGCCGATATTTGGCTGTAACCAATGAACTTGGAACCCGGACGCGTAACATTACTCCCTCCCGATTCCACAAATATTTTGGTTGCTTCCAATCCTTCCGAAATGCCAACTAGTCCGGTTGTGTCGCCAATGATGGAACCTATCGTATTCTTGATACGATCCATCGCACGCGCATTTTGTTCTACTTGCGTTTCCGAATAAAAGGCTTGTTTGGTCAATGGTACTAAAATATCGTACATAGTGATCATGTTAAAAGGTTTCTATTGGCATTGGATAGATTCGCTCTATTGATTCCAATGCGAATGTTACTTGACTTGTTCAGTGTTGGAAGCAGTTGCCAAAGCCCAACTATTACTAGAAGGACAACCAGCACGATTCCAATCAATTGTTTTTGTTTCATACCAGATAATCTCGTGGATTTTGTTTAATACCTAAGAATGTGACGGTAAAATGAAGGTGGGGACCCGTGCTCCGTCCCGTGTTTCCAACCTCTCCAATCTTTTGCCCTCTTTTTACCTTATCCCCTTTCTTTACATCGGTTTTGGATAAATGCGCATAGCCCGTTTTTAAACTGTCCGTATGCTCAATGATGAGTTGGTTTCCACCAACGGCATTGTAATAAACCGATTGAACCACGCCACCAGCAGGGGCTAAAATAGGCGTTCCCGTTGGGGCGGCAATATCCAAACCGCTGTGCGTTCCCGTTGATCTTTTCTCGCCAAATTCACTTGTTATCCTTCTTTGCCCTTCGATTGGCCACGAAAGTTTTGGATCTGTTCTCTTTAAAAAAATGTAGGAGAGAAGAGAAATCACAAGTAAGACGATTATAACAATGACTTTAGTTTTTGTTTCCATACAAGGTAAAAAATAACGAATAGCCAAAAAGCGGCTAAAAGGGTGTAAACAATCGCCTGCCGTGAGATAGGCTTTTGATTGGTAAAATGATTGACAAACGTTTCACAGTTGAACTCGACCAAATCGTATTTGGCATCTTTAAACAGCTCGAAGCGTTCTAGTAGAAAAGGGGTCGATTTACCAGTAACCGGTGAGCGTTGAATGGTGACGTAATCAGCTCTTTTCAATAGACTTTCCAGCTCTTCCATGTGTACATGGCTTTCCTCGTTGTTGTGCATGACCTTCCAACTGCCGGCATGGAATAATAAAACCCCAAAATGCAAAATGTACGGATGCTCATGCGGACGAACCACGAGAATACTTCCATTCTCAAGCGGTAAGTTTGCCACCACAATTGCAGTCATTTTTCTTGATTTCTCTAAAATTGAGATACGTTCCCGTCGCGTAGTAAAACAAGATGGCTACTGTCACAAGTAGGGAAATGAGGAAGGCAGTCTTTTCTAGTTTCATATCTTTTTTGCTATGACAATCAACAATACCCCCGTCAGCAGGATGCCCAAAGAAAGATACGCGATACTCGCTGTGTCCACCTCGTGCTCAAACTTGATGCCGTCTTGGGAAAAAGTATTGACTGCTTGTGTTGTTTTATTCAGTGCGTCCATGTTGATTTTATAAATAAATTAATTGATCCTCTTTGACAAGGAAGTATGCTCGGTTATTGATAAAGCTCCTATCCGATTGATTCACTGGGTACATCTTGACAAAACCTACTTTGTCCGAAGGCTTCACCGTTCCGATTAATCCTGGCCCCAATGTAACCTCCAAACAGTTTGAATATACGCATTGAAGATTCTCATCCAGGGGCGTAACTAAACCTTTTAAGCGTGCTTTTCTTGCCGTCGGTTTAGCCGCCGCAGTGAGTACCACGACCGAAAAAACAGCAAGAACGGTTAGCACTACACGTCTATTCATAAGGCTTGTTAATTTGCGCCAATCTCTTTCAGACGGGCAATGAGTTGATCATCTAAATCTCCGGTCAAATAACCTTTCCAAAACGATTCCAAACGGTCGAGCATCGTTTCCACTTGCTCACCTCCCAATATCCCCGTTGTCTTAGCATATTGCTTTTGATATACGTTGTAGACGTAGGCAAGCTCGTTTGGATATATCCGCAGCAACTGTTTGTAAATGGCTTCCTTTCGTGAGCCAAGTTCAAAGTAGCTTGTGGCTTGGTAGAACTCCCGGGCAAGTTGTTGGGCTTTTTGTTCGTTCCAACCGGGGGAAGTTCCCCCAGTTGGAATCGTCGGAAGTTCAGTTTCGCCTACTTTCTTGCCTTGTCTGTATATGGCAATCAGGAGGACACTTACAAGTAAAATAAGAACGAGATACTGAAAACTCCGGTTACGAACAATGACTAAGCCTTGATTGAAGGCACTATTCACTTAGATCTTAATTTTACGAAGTGCCAAAACAACAAGTCCCAAAATACCAGCTACAATCAAACCTTTTTCCCAAGTCTGACGACCAGCCCACCAGCCAGCCACGCCTGTTTTTGTGTTTGCATCAGCACTAGGCACATCCGGTTCTTTATAGATTTTCACTCCACCGTTGGCATCGCGTGGTAACTCACCGTTTCTTGCCAAGGGTGCAAGCGTAGAAGAAACGCGTGAACCTCCCTTAAGCACGACAATTCCAGATGTCGTTGGGTAAAGTGCTTTCTGGAATGCACCCGCTTGAAATGACTCAAACAAAGGTCGCTCGTTCGAACCAAATCCTTCAAGAATCACATAATCTTTGTTGTTGTATTTAACAATCTTAGATGCCAAAACAGATTGAGGAAGCGTCTCTTCAAATAGAGCTGCCCAACGTGCATCATAAGAAACGTCAGAAATCAAAATCGACCTTGTAATGAACTCATGTTCACCAGACACATTGTATGAAATTGCGTACAACTTTTCTGCACCAGCATCACCCAAGACACGGACATAAAGACCTTGCGAATGCAAATCCGGGTCAGGACGGGCAATAATTTGCCCATCTTCATAACCAAAGGCTTTTTTACCATTGGACGTTACAAAACTAGCTTGCATACCGGCAGCTGCGAATAAAATTGGAATAAGTTGCTTGTTCATGATTTTTTTGAAAAGTAATAAAGGGTAAACCCCATAAATGAAAGAATGAGTAATAAAAGAATAAGGGCATTTCGGCGCTGTAAAGCAGTAGTTTCACTGGCTGCAATGCCCTGAGAAGTTGCATTGGCTTGGGCTAATACACGACGAAAATCGGTAATCATTTCTTGTTAAATAATAAAATAAGTACGATAATCAGCACAATACTTAGACCAATAAACAACAATGAATTGTTGCGCTGTACGGGTTGGTTTAGCTCCACCTGCCGGTTAGTAAATAGCGCATCCGGTGGAATTTGTGCGTCCTGTCCGTTTTTAATCGAACTTACGCCAAACAGTACTTTGGATAGATTATCCAATATATTGGAAATCCCACCAGCCACATCCCTAGTCGGTTTCAGACTAGCATCACTACCTGAAATGGCTGAACCTGATACTTCCCCTAGCTTGGAATCACCCTTGGTGAGATCAACCTCATAAAACCGAAAATCTTCCTCCGGTTTACTTAAAAAGTCATAGGAATCGTTCATGAGCCAAACAAGCGTTCAAAGAGTGACTTTTCCTTTTTCCCTGATTGGGGCTTTTTAGGAGCTTGTCTTGACCGCTCATCGTCCCAGGCTTTCTGCATGGCCTTCTTTTGAGAAAGCCCCTCCTGTCTGTAATTCGCTGCACTGCTAGCAATGCGTTTCATGTTTGCTTTTGCCATGACTTTCGATGTGATGTTTAAAATTGAATAGCCGTTGTGATTTTGTAAATAAGGACTCATGGGATAGTATTTTCTCCATCTCGATTTGATGTACCGCCTCGCCTGCGCATTGCATATTCTCTAGGGCAATCGAATCAATCAGGTGTTCTTCCGTGATATTCTGGTGCATCAGATGCGCCAGTTCATGCTCCAAAACAAACAGCCTAGAAACCTGACTCAAGCCTGAAAATACATCCAGATTGATGCAAATCAAATCAATCTGTTTAAAGCAAAAAGCCGCCGAAACAAGCATATCGCGTATTTGAAATGACTTTCCAAAATACACCTCAATCTGCGCGCTTGTTAGAAAGGTTATCATCAGATTAGTATTCCTTACTCTTCGCTTCGCTTTCTCAATGAGCTTCTCTTGCTCGGCTGTGGTCAATAAATCGGTCATGAAAATAAATTACGTCTGCCCATACTCTTCGGAGTGCAATGTTACACACTATTTCTATCTCTTTGGCTAACATTCTAAATATCGTTTTGTTTAAAGTAGTATTTACTAAATATTCATGTGTTAAAGTGAATTATTACTGAATATTGTTTAGTTAAGAAAAATAAATGACTAAATTTGTTCAGCGAAAACAGTCCCGAAAAGTTATAGGATATTATAGGAATTATAGGAAAGTTATAGTCTAATTATAGGATTTTTTCTTCTGAATTATAACCTCATTATAGCACACTATAATCCTGTTATAGGATTTTTTTAGCCAGTAAACACCCATATACATCTTAATCCATGGCTAGTAAATACACCAAAGCAGTCACTTCTTGGGTAAGCGTTGAGGTCTATGACCAGCTTATCAAGCAAAAACAGACAAGCAACCTATCCATCCAACAAATCACCCGCAACATCTTGGAATCCCACTTCCAAAACAATCCTACCGACCAAGCATTCAAAGAGCTACAAATCCAGCATATCAAGAACAAGTTCAGGCTCCAAAAACTCTATGAACTCATCGAAAAACACCCCGCTGAAAGCCCTGAAAAATACCAGAAAATGGTAGAAGAAGAGCTTCAGAAAATAATACACAGTTAATCATTTCTCATACCAATTCCATTTTTATCATGTCCGACTTACAACTAACCTTTGACCCACAAAACAACCTAGTTCTCCAAGTCCAGGGAGAACCCGACGCAGCCCAGTACCGCGCATTCCTTGAAACCCTCCTGCCTCAAATTGCCAAAATGATGCAGGAGAAAAGTGATTTTCTCAAAGCCACCTCCAACATCGTCGTCCCGATTTTCAGCAACGATTTCAGTAAGATTGATATTTCAACCGACAAAGTATTTGGAATCACCGCAAAAGTCCCTTTGCTCATGAGCGGAAACAAAGAGAAAATCCTCAAAACAGTACAGAACTTTTTTCAGGATATTAACCTGACCATGCCCATTGAGGCCATGTCAAAAATTACCGAACAAGACCTAATCATCATCCATAAATTCTACAGCAATGCTCACTGATTTAGAAGCCGAACTACTTAAAAGAACCCAAAAAGAAGAACCTAAAATCTCCCCTGAAACCCAGGTCAATCAACCCAGTAATGACCCAATCTTTGAAGAGCCAGAGGATTTAGAAGAAGAGGAAGAACAAACAAGCCAAGAAGAGCTGTATCTCAAAGCAGCCATGTACGTCAAGATGTTTGCCCCCAGTTTTAATATCCTAGTGGACTTTATCTATTCCCGGCTCATTTTGCCCAAAGAATTATCCATTTCTGAACTCTTGCGTATTCAGCAAGCAGGAAGACAAAAACGAAGCAAAAGCCACGAGGAAGCAGAGTACTACAAAAATATCGATACCATGCTCTTTGGCTATTCCAATGCCAAAATCCTTGAGGCAGAGTACGAAGTATTCATTGACTCCTTTATTCCGCTTGCCGATTACTTCTCCAAAAAATCCAAAAGTCCGTTTGGTGGCCTTGCCTTTGTCCTGGGCTCAAAGCTCGTCCCCATTGTCATGCAGGGCTATATGTACCGCGAAAAAATCAAAAAACCACCCATCCATCAAACAGAAATTATCCCCGAACCCACCGTTGCAAACTATGTAAACTATGAGGAAGCGTAAAAATGAAGAGATGTTTTCAGGCTCTACTGAAGAGCTGCGGAAAAACTCCATTGTGATCTTTGTTGGCGACAGAGGAACCGGTAAAACTACCCATGCCGTCAAGTTGATGCTCAAAAGAAACTATCCAGCCATTATACTTGACAGAATGAACCAAGACAACTACGACGGCATCACAAGTATTTTACACGACTCCTCTAAACTAGAGAACTGGACGCGCAAAGGACGTATTCGGGTGCATGATAAAGATGCACTCGATAACATCATTAAAATGCTCCAAGATAGTGCCTACGACGAAGATAAAAAGCATTTAAAAACAATTACCAGCTTAATCATTTTGGAAGATGCAGGCAATTATGTAGCCTCCAATATGCGACTAAACTTAATTGAACTCTGTACTTCGTGCCGGCATAGCAACGTGGATTTATTTTTTATGTTCCATAATCTAGCCGATATACCACCCAAACTGTACGCCTATTGCGACTACATCGTATTGTTTAAAATCAAGAAAGCCGAAAGTCAATTGAAGCTCTTAGACAAGATAACCAACAAAGAAGAAACCCTGGAAGCATTCCGATCACTCAAAAAAGACAAAGAACCTCATGCCAACCGAACCGTCCGAATTCAAGCATCCTAAGCTCCAGGCCATGACCCGAACCCGTTTGTGTAAACTCTACAACATCAGTCACAGCAAACTCACCACCATGCTAGACTGCATGGCAGAAGAAGATTGGCTCATGGAGGGAACCTCCTACAAACCACAAAAACGCCAGCTACTTATGCCCAGACAGTTGCTATTAATTTTTAAAAAGTACGGCTCACCTCTTTAAAACAAACATACAACCTACCCTATAAGCCCGATGCACTATGTGTCGGGCTTTTTGCATTTGAAAAATATAGCCTAGAATTGACCGCTTAATAAAAAAAGTTTGGAGAGATAATATGGGAATGGTATGTTTGAGGAAGTTGGGGTGATTTTGGCTTATAAACAAATTATGTTTTGATTAATTTATGATTTTACCTAACTTGTACAAGTGTAGAGACTGAAAAACTAAAAAGACGATGTTCCCGAATAACAAAAGGCTGCTTATCTACAAAATGCCTTCAAAAGGTCTAAATAGTCATGAGAATCATATAGTGTATAAAATATTCACGTAATATAAATACAAAAGTACTACAAACGCGGGCGACCTGGAAATCTTTCGCATATCAGTGAGTTACATACTATTATAGATCAATTAAAAGAAATAAATGGAAATTAAAAACATATCGAGCTTATTTAAAGGACCAATTGATAAGTTATTTGGAACAGTTAGTTTGGAACTTAAACAGACCTTTTCAAATAGATTATTAGAATACCAAGTAGAGGAGTATAAAAGAAACTACTATTCTAAAACCATTCTTCATCGTGCTGAACCAAAACCACTGAATGAATTTTATCAACCATTATTTATTTCACAGGCAGAATTAAAAGCAATCACCAAAAGAATTTCTACCAGTTCTGCAAAGAAACTTTTAAATAAGTATAATTATATTACCATAATTGGAAAAGCAGGAAGTGGAAAAAGTACCATTGTTAAGTACTTATTCACCAATTGTTTTACAGAAGGATATAAAATACCCATCAAGGTTGAGCTCAGGTACTTAAATGAATTTAAAGGAACAATTAACGATTACATTTTTAACGAAATTTTCCAATTTCAAAAACTTGGTTTTTCTAGTAGTATCATTGACAGACTATTAAGTTCAGACAGTTTTGTCTTTTTTCTTGATGGGTATGATGAATTAAATTCGTCCATTAAGTCAATTACCACTAAAAACATAGACTCTTTTGTTCAAAAATATCCTGGAAACAAGTATGTGATTACCTCACGCCCTTATACAAGTATTGATTTACTTCCACTTTTTACAAATTTTTATGTGTGCGATTTAGAAATGTCTGAAATCGGTGCATTTGTAAAAAAACAGATACCATCTAATGAAAATGAACTAGCTGAAAAAATAATCAAAGCAGTTAACAAAGCAGAAAATAGGTCATATCAAACATTTCTAAGCAATCCACTTTTGCTGTCTATGTTTATTTTAACTTTTCAATCTTATTCTGATATACCTCATAAACGCAGTGAATTTTATGATCAAGTATTTGACACACTTTTTTCAATTCACGACAGTGTTTCAAAGCTTGCTTACGTTCGAGAAAAACAGTCAGGCCTTTCTAAAGACCAGTTTGAGGAAATTCTACAATTATTTTCATTTTTATCTTTTTTCGAAGAAAAATTTCTTTTTCCGTCAAACTATTTAACAGATAAACTTGATATAATTAAATCAAAAAAGAAAAATTTAACTTTTGATAATGATAAATTTATTGAGGATTTACAAGTGGCAATAGGAATACTGAATAAAGAAGGACTTGATTATACATTCCCACACAGATCACTCCAAGAATATTTTGCAGCCTCCTACATTAGCAAACTGAGCGATGAAAATAAGAAACTCCTATACGAGAAACTAAAGAAAGAGATTGAACTTAACTTCGGAAGTTTAATGGCTAAAGACCACTTTTATGGACTTTTAGCAGAAATAGATTACAACAATCTTAGTCTAAATGTATCAATACCATTTATTCAAGGTGTTTTCGATGAATTACAAAAAATAACAGAAATTACAGATGAAATTGCTTATGTATATTATGGAAAATTACTTTTGCCATTTTACATTCTTTTAAAATCGTCACAACATCATAAGGAAATTCATAATGAAATTATTGATAAAAAAATCAAATATATTTTTTATGGGATTATTCAGAAAAACATTGAAATACCCAAGAATCTACCAAAAGAACTTAGGGAAAGTTTAAACTTTGAATTAATGAAAAGCAAAATTAAAAACTTCAAAGAGTGTGGACAGAAAACAATCAATTCACTAGTTCTGTCAATTAACGACAGTGAAAAGAGTGATAGTGAAATTATTGGGCTAATTTAATTGGATAACGGCACACCACAGCACCTACGTTAAATCATACTTTGTACTTTTATCAAAGTTTATCCTTGGTTGGCAATTAAGTTCTTCGAAATCACCACCTTCGAGTAGCTACAAACCTTTATCTGTATTTATAATCCCGACCGAGCAAAAACAATAGATTAAGACCATAAATTTGAGAAATTAGAAAAGACTTTATGAAATTAGACGACCTTTTAAAAATAATTTTAGAATCAACCCCCGAACAGTGGAATAAAATTTCTTGTTGGGGATACGGTTCTGGATCCTCATATAAAGACAAACTTAAATTTTATGAGGTTTATAATGGACAAGAAAACGTGTTACACGTTGAATCACACAGCGACATTTGTGTTTTTAAAGAAAACATTGATATAACAATGGCTTATGGAATAATATCTAACGAAGACTTTAAAGCTGAATGGGCAAATAAATTTCCAGACCCAAGTGCTCATTCGAGTATCGTTGATATTTTTTATAGAGGTTCTTTAGTTTTCAGAGAAACATATCTTGTTGTTGACGGTGGACGGTGTGAATTACCAATTCCAAGTTATGGAGAAAATAGTGAATTAGTTGTTACGAGGGGCTACTACAACTTCATAAAGCTATTTGAAAAAATAGCTAACGGTTCAACTAGCGACAACAAGTTTAACTTTTATTTCAATCAAACAGGGATTAAAATCATTGAAGAAAAATGGATTTAATAGGTTTGGTTATAAGTATTATTGGGACTGTTGTAACTATTGTTTCTGCAATTTATGCTTATCTTCAAGCCGTAAAAGCAGGAAAATCAGCGACTGAAGCTGAACAAATGAAGATATCAATAGAACGTGAATACAAAAAGATAGAACTGGGTAAACTTCTGAATTCTACAAAATCAACAATAGAACTAACAAGAAATTTAACTACACCTGCAAATCCAGCAAAAAAAGTAAGAGGACTAAATTATGTGGATATTATTTCAGTTTTAAGAAAATATATTGATAACTTAAAAGAGAATTGTCATTATCTACCTAATGACAAGGAGGAATCTATAATTGCTGAATACAAGAAAATAGAAACTTTTATTTCAGAGTTAGTTACAGAAAACGATCAACTGAAAAAGTATGAAATTGGAGATAAAATCCATAATTGCGTTGGAGAAATCTTAAGAGTGGTGAAACCAGAAACAGACATTAAGTAACTACCCTAACATAAAAGGCTTAAACGCGTGTAGCGAAGCGGAACAGCGATGTAAGCCTGTGTTGAACGTAGCTTCAGGGGTGATGGGGATTCAATTCTGTTAGTTGGTATTTGGTATGTATATTTTACAACAGATTTTGTTTTTTTCTACCCTTTTGTATTTTTAGATCTTTATTTGGTCTGTTTTCAGCGCAATCGTTTAGTCCGTAATTTACGTTTCCTTTGAAATACACCATAGGAATCCCAGCTCACTTTTGGGCTATGAAAAGCACCTAAACCATCTTGTGCGTTCACTTAAAAATAGAGAATTATACTAATTTTTCAAGTTTTGAATGTAACTAACTAAGGGAAGAGTACAGATCATCTCCAAAATGCCTTCAAAATGTCTAAATAGTCGTGAGAATAATTTAGGGTAAGAAAATAAATACGATATCTAAAGTGATAATATAAATTTGAAAAGTACAAATAAATACAAGAAGTACTACAAAACTTTCGCATATTAGAGAGTTATGCACAAGTATAAAACGACAGAAAACAATATAAATGAAAGCACCAGAATTAACACCCACAGCTGAGAAGATTGACAAGTTAATCAAACGGATCGACTCAGGCGACATAAGAATTCCAGCATTTCAAAGAGCTTATGTTTGGAAACAAAATCAGATTCTAGAACTATTGGATAGTATTGTGACAAATTATCCTATTGGTAGTATTTTACTTTGGTATACAAGTGACAGACTAAAACATACAAGAAACATAGCAGGTTACTTAATTCCTGATACCAAAATAGAATATCCAGTTAATTATGTTTTAGATGGACAACAACGAATATCATCCATTTATGCAGTCTTTAGCGACCGAGCAGAGCAAGATATTCAGACTGAACAATACAATCCAAACCTAAATATTTTTGAAATTTATTACGACTTTGAAAAGGAAAAATTCTTTCCACTTTCTGAAGTAGATACAACAAGTCAAAGTGTAATTTATTTAAAGAATCTTATTGATACTACAAAACTTATTCCTGCACTTTCCAAACTTGATTCAAAATATCATTCATCTGCTAGTGAATTATGTTCAAAGTTTTTGAATTATGAAATTCCAGTTGTTACAATTAAATACCGTACAAAAGAAGAAGTTGGTATCATTTTCGAAAGAATCAATAACACTGGAACAAAACTCTCTACGGTTGACTTAATGACTGCTTGGACTTGGACAGATGATTTTCATTTGTTAGAAGCGACAAATGAATTAACAACTGAACTTGAAGAAAAAGGATTTGGCTCAATTCCTTATAATTTAATTTTACAAGCAATATCAGCAGTAATACAAGACGACACTACAACTCAGTCAGTTCTTAAATTAACAGGTGAAAGTGTTCGAGACAATTGGAACACGTTTAGCACCTCTATTAAGAAAGCAATAGACTTTTTATCAACGGACCTTAATTGCATAAATTCAGATTTTCTCCCATTTATACAACAACTAGTTGCTATAACTAAATTTCATTCCATATCTGGAACCATTGAAGCAGAACAATTAAAAGCTTTGAAACAATGGTTTTGGAGAACTTCATTTTCAAATAGGTATTCGACAGGTATGACAACAAGCAAAATGAACTCTGATATTGAAACAATTATCAAAATTAGAAATAATGATTTCTCTGAAGTAACTAACTATTCTTACACGGTAACAAAATCAGAGCTAATAGGCACTCAGTTTAGCAAAGGAAATTCATTAACAAGAGCATTTCTATTGTTAATGGCACAAAAATCACCCTTAGATTTAATGAAAGGAACTAAAGTAGACTTAGATGTTTCGTTGGCTGAATTCAATAGAAAAGAATACCATCACGTCTTTCCACGTGCATTTTTGACAAAGCAGGGACTTTCAAGTAATAAAATAAATAGTCTTATCAATTTTTGCTTTCTGCCTTCCGATTCTAACAAGAAAATTAGCAGAAAGGAACCTAAGGACTACTTTTTTAATCTAATACCACCGACAGACTTTAAGAATATCTTAGAAAGTAACATTTTGCCTATCGACAAAGCAATATATCAAACCAACGACTATACGACTTTTCAAGAGAAAAGAGCCGAAAAAATAATAGGTATAATTGATGACATTACGAACTAAAAGAATACCTGTGCATAACATATAAGGCTTAAACGCGTGTAGCGAAGCGGAACAGCGATGTAAGCCTGTGTTGAACGAAGCTTCGGGGGTTATGGGGTTTCAATTCCGATCGTTGGCATTTAGGGCGTATATTTTACAGTAGATTTTAGTTTTTTCAGGTGCTTTCGTGTCGCTAAATCTTTTTTTGATGTGTTTTCAGTACTTGAATGTAGCCCGTATTTTGCGTTTTGTTTGGAATAAGGCATAGGAATTCCAGCTCGCTTTCCAGGCGAGAAAAAAATTAAGTGTTTGGTTGGCTTTTGTGGGTTACATAATGCGCTAATGAAGGTGGTGCGTTGGCGGCAAAAGTGTGAATCGTCCTCATTTTTCCCGTTTTACAACACGGACAAGCCTCTGGGTCATAACCTAAACGCATACGACTTATGTCTTTCCAGTCGGCTTTTGTTTTTTGATCACCCTTTTTGTTCTTTGACATAGTGCCATTTTTGAACTGAAAGTCCTTGATCTTAGCCTTGCCTCGGGATGATAAAAATCCATAGTGCCGTATTTTCCGAAAGCCAGGCGGTAGGATATGTAAGCAAAAACGTCTCAGAAACTCGTTTGCCTCCAGGCTCATCCGCTTTTGTTTTCCTTGATCGGCGTAATCTTTGTATATAAAAGTAATTCGGCCTTCATCCATGGAGATGAGACGATGATTGCTGATAGCAATCTTGTGCGTGTACCTGCCTAGATACTCAATGACTTGCTGGGGGCCAGCAAAAGGAGCTTTTGCATAGACGACCCAGTTTTTTGTATACAATTCTCGTCGAGTTTTGGAAGGTAGCGTTCTACGTACCTCCTTTAAAAAAGATAGCAACTTATCCATGAACTTATGTTTATAGACTGTCGCCATTGCTTTTACGGGGAAAAGATATCGGCTATTTTTTGTAGCCTTCTTCCAGAAACCAGCTGAGGTATGGCATATACCCGGCACGATGATGTGCACATGCGGATGAAGGCTGAGATTCTGCCCCCAAGTGTGTAATAGGCTAATGAACCCCATTTGTCCGCCTAGAAATCTAGGGTCATCTCCAAAAGCCATCAACGTTTCTTTACTAGCCTCAAAAAGCAAGTCATACACAGCCTTCGGATATCTAAGGCAATAAGCGTGCAGTTCCTGCGGTAAGGTAAAAACTACATGAAAATACCGACAAGGCAATAGGTCAGCCTCGCGCGCCATAATCCACTTTTCTTTGGCTGTATTTTGACATTTGGGGCAGTGGCGATTTCGGCAAGAATTATAGCTGATACGCACGTGTTGGCAGGAGGTACATTGGTCTAGATGTCCACCTAGGGCTTGGGTTCGGCA
This sequence comes from Spirosomataceae bacterium, assembly GCA_046292055.1. Lineage (GTDB taxonomy): Bacteria > Bacteroidota > Bacteroidia > Cytophagales > Spirosomataceae > CAYNRA01. Next base: position 22,137 of record JBKBRQ010000016.1, read on the forward strand.
TATTTTCAAGGCATTCAAAACCCGTTGATGGTGTTTCAATACAGGATAATTAGCCAAAAAAAGAGGTTCATAGCGTTGAATGATGTCGGCAAGCTCGTGCGTGGGGCGATTACTTAGGCCCTTTTGCATACAGCGTATCCAAGGGGCTATGGCCTAAAGAGGGTTTGATTTGGGCGACATGCAAGTAGACCATCGTGGTTCGCATGTCGGAATGTCCCAATAGTTTTTGGATAGTCTGAATATTGACACCATCCTCCAGTAAATGAGTGGCAAAGCTATGGCGAAGGGTGTGCATACTAGCGGGTTTCTGAATGTCAGTTCTGCGCAGTGCCTCGTTGATGATGTATTGAATGCTACGCTGGCCCATGGGTTGTCCGGGGGTGAGTCCTTCAAACAAATACGTTTCTGGCTTTACTTGAGTAAGATAAAAGGGCAACCGATCGGCAATTAAGTCAGCTAGAATCACATAGCGGGATTTTTTTCCTTTGCCGAGTCGGACATGGATTTGTTTTCGTTGGATGTCCACGTCGGCGATTTTGAGCAAACGGAGTTCATTCATCCGCAAACCACCGGCATAGGCAAAGGCGAGCAGAAAACGGTGTTTGAGCTGTGGTGGTGCTTTAAACAGTTCGCGACATTCTTGTTGAGAAAGTACTGTGGGAAGTGTTTCTTCTTTTTTAATACTGGGCATCTGGATAGCTTTTTCTTCCATGTCAAAGATCCGGAACCAGTGACGCAGGCCAAAAACAGCTTGTTTAAAATAGCTGATGGACAACTTTTCGTGCGTAGTCATGCGGTAGAGATATCCGTTGATTTCTTCGATACTAATTTCATGTGGAACCCGCCCAAAATGGAGGGCTACATGCGAAATACTTCGGCTGTAGTTGTTGATTAGGCTTGGGCTAGCTTGGTCAATTGTTACACGTTCGAGGAAAAGAGCGTAAGCCTGTGCAAAACCAGGCACAACTTGTTTCGCATTAGCGAGAATCGTAGTGTAGTTTTTAGAAAATGTGCGCATAAACTTGAAATTTAATTTGAGCTACATTTTACAAATTCGTAAATTGAATCGAAAATTTATTCTAAAAAGGGCTACCGAAGGTTTGGTTCAACAGCCGTTTGCCGCAATGGGGGCAGACGTGGTTAAATCAAGTGCAGTGCTTCTATCAACTTTTGTGCTTGGTTGACAGTGAAGTGCTCCGAAATCCCCCACTGCGGCAAGCGGCAAACCGTTAGCTACAACTGTAGAGACGACCGAACAAGACAAAAAATAACAAAGTAATCTGACAATCATGTACGAAATAATAAGTATCGCAATAACAATATTATCAACTGCAATTTCAGCCGTTTTCCTCAACTTTTTCCAAAGACAATTGGGAAAGAAAAAAGCAGTTTCAGAGGACAAAGAAATTGAAGACGAGGTAAAAAAGGTTTTCATCTCGTTCAATGAATCAAAGAAAGATGTACTTGCTTTAATGGTGAAAAATGTTGCAGAACTTAGAGAGTATTATGTAATAAATAAGCAACAATCTAGAAATGCTTTTTCAGCAGCCCTTTTCATTAGCATATTAGGATTCCTGCTGTTTGCAAGCGGTGTAATAATTGCTTACATAGACAAACAACAAAATAACATAATTCCATATTCAACAGTCAGTGGGACAATTGTTGAGCTTATCGCAGGACTATTCTTTTGGATATATAGTAAAGCGACCAAACAAATAAACATTTTTCATACAAGCCTTCAGAAGACTGAGAAATTTCTTACGGCAATTCAACTTGTGGACAAAGTTTCAAGTGAGAAAAAGGACGACATTTACAAAGAGATTATCTCAAAGATTATTGACTCTAACTTTGACAATAAAAATGAGACCAGCAGCAGCTAACATATAAGGCTTAAACGCGTGTAGCGAAGCGGAACAGCGATGTAAGCCTGTGTTGAACGAAGCTTCGGGGGTTA
>JBKBRQ010000169.1:0-5721 GCA_046292055.1 Spirosomataceae bacterium
ATTCTTGCTCCTTCAGAATCTTGATAATCTGTGTCTCGCTACATTTACTCTTTTTCATTACCCCTAAATTAAAAATATTACATCAATTATCGTAGCTGTTTTTAGGGAAGGTTACAAGTGGATAATGATTTTTTTGGACTTTTTTTGTCCATGAAGGATTTGTCCTTAAATTTGGGAATTACTTGACCAATATGTCGACATCAAATAAAATTCAATCATTGGGAGGGCATCTTAGAAACTTAAGAGAGGAAGCGGGCTTTACACTCAAATTTGTTTCAGAACAGATTGGTATAGATACTTCTTTATTAGCTAAAATCGAACGAAACGAAAGACAGCCAACCAAACAACTCATTAAACAAGTTGCAGACTTTTTTAAAGTCGATGAAAAAAAATTACATATTGACTTTTTAAGTGATCAAATCGCGCATAAGATTCTAATCGAGGGTGCAGATTTAAGTATTTTAAAGGTCGCTGAGGAAAAAGTGAAGTATCTAAAAACAGTTCAAAATGGAAAAGGAAATCAGAGTTGTTGAATTATTTGCAGGTGTAGGAGGATTCCGTCTTGGACTGGAAGGATGGAACGGAAAATCAGCAACAACAGGATATAAAGAACCACTTAACTCACCCTATAAAGTTGTGTGGAGTAATCAATGGGAGCCTTCGACTAAAGTTCAGCATGCCTCATTGGTTTATGAAAGCCGTTTTGGAAAACATGGACACTCAAATGAAGATATCGCACAAGTTAATATTTCAGAAATACCAGACCATGACTTATTGGTTGGAGGTTTTCCGTGTCAAGATTACTCAGTAGCTACAACCTTAAAAAACTCGAAAGGGCTTATTGGAAAGAAAGGAGTTTTATGGTGGAGTATCCACAAAATAATTTCTGAGAAGCAAAATAAACCTAAGTATTTATTCTTTGAAAATGTTGACCGACTACTTATTTCTCCCTCAGGACAAAGAGGCCGAGACTTCGCAATTATTTTGCAAAGTTTGAACGAATTAGGTTATGCTGTTGAGTGGAGAGTTATTAACGCAGCTGATTTTGGTATGCCCCAAAGACGAAGGAGGATTTTTATTTTGGCATATCTAAAAGGAACTGCCATTTATGAAAGTATAAACGAAGTTTCACCGAGAGATTGGATTTTAAAAGAGGGAACACTAGCAGAAGCACTTCCAGTAACGTCGGAAAATATACTTTTTCCAATTGAATTTACATTGAAGGGAGATATAGTTTCAATTTCTGAAAACTTTAATAAAAGTGAAACATCTGGTTTTTTTGAAAACTCAGGATTAATGGTGAATGGTGAAATTACTACTATAAAAACAAGGTCAAATTACGATGGTTTATACACAGTTTTGGGAAATATAATTCAAAGTTGTGAGGTTGCATCTGATTTTTATATTGATGAATCTGAACTAGATAAATGGATTTATTTAAAAGGTGCTAAAAAAGAGATGAGAAAAAATGCTGAGGGATTTGAGTATCATTACAGTGAAGGTGGAATGATATTCCCAGATCCATTAGATAGACCGTCAAGAACTATCATTACTGGAGAAGGTGGAAAATCAGCTTCGCGCTTTAAACACGTTATTAAAACACCTTCTGGCTATAGGAGGCTCTCTCCTATCGAGCTTGAACGACTAAATATGTTTCCAGACGACCATACAAAACTTGAAGGAGTTTCAGATACTAAAAGGGCGTTTTTTATGGGTAACGCGTTAGTTGTAGGAGTAATTGAGAAGATTGCAATCGCTTTAAATCAAAAGATAACAAATGAACTTACCTTACAATCCACAAGATAAAGAATCTGTTATTGAATACGCTAAATTACTTAAAGGCAAAACTTTGAGAGAAGTATGCGACTTTTTAATAACTGAACACAACTATGCAGGTAAAGGTAATTTTGGTCAAATTTTAGAGAAATTCTATTTTGGCTACAATCCAAATTCAAAATCTGAAGCTGACTTTTTTGAAATTGGATTAGAGCTCAAAACATCACCGCTAAAAAGATTACAGAATGATGAATATCGATCAAAAGAGAGACTAGTTTTAAATATTATCAATTACTTCGAAATAATTAGCCAAAACTTTGAAACTAGCGATTTTTGGAAAAAAAATGCAAACTTATTACTCGTTTTTTATCTGTATCAATCAAACTGTGATATTCTTGACTATATAATTAAACTTGTTGATGAGTGGAATTTCCCAGTTACTGACTTAGAGATAATAAAAAACGATTGGGAAAAAATTAAAAAAAAAGTAGCTGAAGGTAAAGCACACGAACTTTCAGAAGGTGATACTTTTTATTTGGGAGCTTGTACTAAAGGAGCTAATGCTTCATCTGTTAGGAATCAACCCTTTAGCGACATTCCAGCAAAACAGAGAGCATTTTCTCTAAAACAAGGTTATGTAAATCATATTATAGCCTCGATTGTTGGTGATACGACTGGTATTTATGGCAAATTGATTCCGTCTATCGTAGTTACAGATAAACAGACAATTGAGGAAATAGTAGTTTCTAAATTCAAACCATATTATGGCAAGACAATTGAACAAATCCTTAAATTAACAAGAGTTGAACTGAACAGAAGTGCTAAGAATTTTTATGCAAATCTTACAAAAGCCATTCTAGGTATTGAGCTAAATAAAGAAATAGAAGAGTTTGAAAAGGCTGAAATTATCGTTAAGACAGTAAGATTAAAAGAAAATAATTTACCCAAAGAGGATATCTCTTTCCCTAATTTCAAATACGAAGAAATCATAAACGAAGAATGGGATGACTCTGAATTTAGAGTCATTTTGGAACATAAATTTTTGTTCGTCTTCTTTCAATTTGAAGACGATAAATTAGTTCTGAGGAAAGTTCAATTTTGGAATATGCCATATAAGGATACTTTGGAGGTTGAGAAAGTTTGGAGACAAACAAAAATGATTATTGCTACAGGTAATATTGTTGCAGAAATAAAAAGTAATAAACGTTATACAAACTTCCCAAACAAATCCTTTAATTCAGTTTCTCATGTAAGACCACATGCCACTAATTCATCGGACTCTTACCCCTTACCAATTGAAGATAAGTTGACGAAAGTTAAAGAGTATACAAAGCACTGTTTTTGGTTGAATAATACGTATGTGAGAGATGAAATTTACCTTAAATAAGTTTTAGGTGTAGACTTCTTTAGGAATCTACACCTAAAACAAAAGATTAAAGTTCAAAGTATCCGAACTTTTCATCTACTAAAACCCGCCTATCTAGCCCCAAATTCATTTCTTCACAAGCTGTTTCAGCTATTAAAGAACAAGAAAAACATGCCGATAGGTTTAAGTCAAATATTCCTTGTCCATCAGATTCCCAACATAATGGGTCAGAAGAACAATTAATTGACCTTTCGAGTCCTTTTTTTATAATCTCAAGAATTTTTTCTGGTTCTCCTTGCGAAACCAAACCACCCATACTGCCTTCTGCTCCTTCTGCTGTATAAATGAGAACACCAGCCATGAAATTATCACTATCAGTTTTTGAAATGTATAGTCTTTCTTTTAAACTTGCTGTTGGATAACCACAAGAAAATTCTAATTCTCTCATTAGCATATGAGAGAAGGAATGGATTAAAAAGTGTTTGTATTTATTATTGTAAATTTTCATTTTGGAACTAAGTCCTTGACCTTTAGAATCTGGAATTGAGTCAAGATATTTACCGAATCTGTTCTCTAATTCATTAATATTTTCAGATACCCAACTATCAATTTTTTCATTTGAGAACTCAAAAAAAAGTCCTTCTCCTAACGTTTCATTTGCAGGCAATGTATATAATTCTTCAGGGTCAATAGAAAATATATTTTGCCCACTTGAAGATTCCTTTACCTCACCGTTTACAACAATTCGTTCTTTGGGTTTTACTCTAGTGAAATCCAATTGTACATTAGTTACTTTTAATTCTTCTACCTGCTGAATCTTTTTAAAGAAACCTGTTAACTCTTTAGGTAGCTCAATATCTTTGAATCGTAATCCTTTATTGTCATTAATACCATCTATTTTTTTGTTTTTTGAGAAGCAACTATATTCCTGCCACCTATACTCTTCGTGCCTATCAATATTTTCATTATCAGAAGGTATATCAAAATAAGCAGATTTTAAATCATTAAGAGTTAGTGTTGAATCGTAAACATCGTTTACCCTTAAATAGTCTTCGAAGTCATCTTCAATGTTTTTTACCCAATACTCTTCTTTTGATTTTGTTGTTTTTGATAAATTCACCTTTATTGCTTCCATAGCTTTTAATAGTGCAATAGGTTTATTTTCCGCTAAGTACATTGGAATAAAAAGACTTGAAAAACCATTAGCATAATACACATTGTTAGCTGTTACTAGCGCTACTTGCATCTTTTCTCTCTTGCCAGGTTCATTTCTTTTGCAACAATTTTTGTACGGAATGATTGTCGGATTATCAAGGTCTATTTCCCAAGGTTTTTGACCAATACAATACGGTTCTAAACTGTTTATACCTTCAAGATTGATTTTTGGTTTATCCTTAGCTGATCCTGATCCTAAACCACAGCTATTGCATTCAATATAGATACTTCCATAACCTTCAGATTTTGTTTTGCTCTCTGTCCACTTTAGTTTTGGGTTACCACAACAAGGCCCAACTTTTTCATTTGATAGTAAATCTTCACCATTATCATCATCCTTCCTTACCCTTAAATACTTTTCTGTTTTCCATCGTAAATAATTAGCCCAAGGAATATCTGAAAGATGGCCATTAGGACAAATCAAAATTAAGTTAGTCTGTTCAAGAGTCTTATACTCTCGAATTTTGATTGGGTTGCCGTCTTCATTTTTTGAGTTTATTTCACGAATAAATGCCTTTTTGCTCAGAGCATCTCTAGGTGGTGAGAAATTATCGAATTTTAAAGTATCAGGATATTTACGGCATTCTTTTTCCCAGATTGCAAACCATTCTTTAATCAATTTTAATTCACCATCGGAATTTTTAAACCATTTTGGAAAGTGGGTACCATTAATCATATAATGGCTAGAAACTCCTTCAAATTGTTCACCTGTTCTTTTTAATGCAGTTCTTATTGGATGATTTTTCCAATTAGGTGTATTGAATGATTCATTCAAAGCCATATGTGGAATGCCAATCAAACAAACTAAGTTTTCAAGTTTTTTCTCAGATTTAATGAATTTAATAAATCTTTGATCATCAATAAATTCTATCCCTCTATTTGAGATTTCCAACTTACTCAACTCATATACTTTTCTATCATCAGTATTGTTGGTTTTTACATTTTTAATTTTTGAATTTGCCCATTTAATAAATCTCCATTTATTTATATCTGAAATTAAAACATAAGAGCCAAGTTTGGTCGTGATAATTGAACCAACGCCAGAGGTTGAGGAAAGTAGTTTGTATTTCCCAACTCCTTGATTATATTGATTTTGCTTTAATACTTTCATATTATATTGAATTTATTTTTATCGCAGCTTCTGGTTCAATTACCCTCAACGACATTGGAACTTGCCATTTTTTGCTATGAATATTGCCTTCATATTCTTCAATATCAACATAAAGTTGTTCTTGAGGTGGGATTGACCTTGCCGATTTATTATTGAACACCAAAGTTTTATTATCTCCTAAAGTTTTGTTTGACTCTTCTTTCCATTCAGAAAATGCCTCTTGAATCCAATTTTTTATTTGTTCAACATTTTC
>JBKBRQ010000170.1:0-5706 GCA_046292055.1 Spirosomataceae bacterium
CAAATTGGTTTTTCTATTGTGGAGGATTACGCTTTGTACAAAGCGATTGTGAACAAAGGATTCAAGTTTGCTCATTTGTTTCACCGAGATATTTTAGCCTTTACGCAGCCACCTGCTCATTTTTTCAAACAGAGAAAGCGTTGGCTTCAAGGGGCTTTATCAACAGGTACTTCACTCTTGATTCCGGCGAGCCTTCAGATTTTACTTTTTCCAATTTTATTGATTTGTGGATTCTTTTTTCCTAAGGAAACCAGTCAATTTATTCTTGGATATTTTCTTTTTCATACGTTTCTAACAAGTCTAGAAATTAGCTTTTTACGTCTTTGGGGATATTTGCCTTTTGTCTTTTTATTCCCGTTTTACCTCTGTATTAGTTGGTTTTTGCAGGGAGTTAATTTGATTTTACCGACAAAAGTAGAATGGAAAGACCGCGTTTATTCGTAGGTAAATTTATCTTTCCAACGGTTAACCGGTTTTTCGAATAAATACCAAGAAATACTGGCTAAAAGTAGCGTAATGGCATAAAATAAGAAAAAAGAAAAAAGCCAAGACGACTGAAACCAAGGCAAAGCTTGATGAATGTGTTCAAGAAGTCGAGCTGTTGGGTGACTCGCAGGGGTATGGTACGTATTGTACACGAAATTATGGAAAATATAAATTCCATAACTTACTTTACCAATGTAAACGAATAAAGGAAATAGTAAAAACTTCTCTAAAATAGATGCGAAAATGGTTGACCTTTTAGCTATTCCCCAAGAAACATAGCCTATTAAACTCACAGATAAAATAGATTCGAAAAGGCGTAACCAAATGACAATTAGTTCATTGTGTGGTTCTAGTTGGCTGTGTTTTTCAAACAATAACAAGCCGATGTATGCGAGTAAGCTAATCAGAAGTGTATAAACGGAGGAAAAGATTTTCTCTGCTCTTTTGTTCTTTGTCCATTGCAACCAAGCAAGCCAAGCACCCAACCCGAAGGCATCTAGACATGTAAAAACGAGCACATACGATACAATCCAAGAGGCATTTGTGTAAAAAAAGTAGGCGCGTAATACAACGGAAAAGACAATCAGTGCAGGGAAAAGCCGTGAAAGTCGTGTAAATGGTAAAAAGAAAATCAAGAACGGGAAAAAGAGATAAAATTGTTCTTCCACAGCCAAAGACCAAAGGTGGTCTGAGCTACCCAGCCAAGTGGCGTTCAAAGCCATATATATATTGGCAGAATAGGAAACGAGCCACAGGATTTTTTCACGAATCGGTGGAACATCTGCAAGAAATAGAATGAAAAGGGTGAGGTAATACAGTGGAAAAATACGAATCGTTCGACGAATAAAAAAGCGTTTGATGGATGCTGTATGCGAAACACTTTTTTGGTCATCTTTGTGTTTTGCTTGGAGTAAAATGCGCGTAATAAGAAATCCGCTCAAGACAAAAAAAAGACAAACACCCAAATAACCAGCGGGAAATCCCATTTTATCACCCGACCAATGGTCAAGTAAAACAAGGGTGACGGCAAGGAAACGAATCCCATCGAGGGGTTTTATATACGATAATGACATGTTTGTTTACCAATTTTTGGTGGCGTATTCTTCTGGTTTGCGAATACCCATAATCCGGATAGTCTTTTGCGTATTGAGTAGTTTTTCTTCGTGCCCATTTTTTAATAAAACATAGGCTTCATAAATACCGGACGGAAAATTCACTCGACTGACTTCCGTAGAAAGTGAGCTTGACCAATGAGAGAAAATACGTTTGATAGGATTAGGGTGAACCGTTCTGTACATCGGGAAGAAGCGGATTACGCTATCAGAGCGGAGTACTAAAAAAGCAGCATCAAATTGCCCTTCTGGAGCAACATATAAGCTATCCCCAAACTCAAAATATTGAACTACTTCTGGTTTCATTTGCACAGAATCAATCCATTTGGCATAGATAGGTGCATTTCCAAAATGGAGAGGTTGATTAATCCATAAATTTGGGTGTTTATAAATGGATTGAAGAAGGGGAGATACGTTTGCAGTACTTTTATCGCGTGATAGATTTCCTAGTTCAACGATACGGTCCTGGTATGTGTAGAGATGGAAACGTTTGTCGGCGATATAACTATTAATATACGTAAGTGTGGCGAGTCCGATAAGGGTGTAAGTTGTTTTTTCTCGGTACTGTATAGGCAAAAGATGAAGTAACATCGTCCCAGAAATAAGTGCGAGTAAGTTAGAATAAATCTTGTATTTACTGGTAAACAAGATGGAACTATCGTAGGCAAATCGGGCAAGAACTGTCCCGAGGATTGTCCCAATGACGAACAGCGCCATGGCAGCAAGTAGGAGATAAGTTGGTGGAATGGGTTTGTATTTCTGCAGGAGTGCTTGGTAGGGTAGTCGTAAACAGAAAAAAGTAGCTATTAGCAAGGTAATTGTACCAACCAGAATACTCATACCGTTCCGAATCTGCGGGAAAACCTCCAAGGTGTCTGTCAGTGAACCGGAGAGAAGTAATGTACGGTAGATAATATCACTCAGTGATTTATCTGGAATAGATTGGTTTAGGTCAGTTCGGCTTTCAAAGGTGAGCCAATAAAAGAAGAAAATAACGAAAGTAATGCCAGCTGAGATCGCGAGATGTTTGAACCTTTGTTGGAAAAGTAAAATGAGTAGCCCAATAATGGGAACAATAAGGCCATTTCCGCTTGTAAACACAGCTAAAAAAGCAAAAAATAACGCGAGAATGAAGTAAATATCTTGGGTGGGTTTCTTTGCGGTAAGAGTAGACTTCTGGAAAGAGAATAAGAAAAAAGAGAGGAAAGCGAAGAAGATAACCCCAAAGTTTTGGAGAGATGCCATTCCCCAATAAAAATTTTCGTAAAGGCCAAAGGTAAATAATAGAAGTGAACCGATGGCGAGCAAAATAGGGCGAAAATTAGACAGGCCGGCAGTCGATTTATACCAGACGAAGTACGTCCCGAGTAGCGTAAGGTTACCGACGAGCATCATGGATTTATAGTCGATGGTTCCCTTGAAAACATAAATAAAAAATGTGATTAGTCTTGTAAATACGATTCGGTGCTCATTATGTTGGCTGAAAAGTTTTTCAAGATTTTGCCAAAGGGAGCCGGATTCTTCCCAAAAAAGTAGAAATGCCTTGAGGGCGTGGTCATCCCAATGGGGTACATTAATTGCATATTTCTCGAAAAAAAAGCCCAAGATAACGAGAGGGAATAGGGCTAAACTATACCATACATAAGGCAAGTAAAGGTAAAGCTGTTTTCTCATGAGTTGAGGTATTCAATGTGTTCAATAAACATTTCGTATCCTTTTAATGGAATGAAATTATTGTTGGTTCGTGTATTGAGAACCATGAAAAGAATAAACAAAGAAATGAAAAACCCTTGTAAAAAAATGATAAAAAAGGCTAAAATTAAAGAAGAAGCCCAGCCTGGCGTTGCTGCCATGGCAAAAAATTTCAGGTAAAGCACAACAATAGAGCCAACAAAAGAACAGCTAATCATGATACTGACAAATAGTAATATACGAACAGCAGTCGTATCTAGAAAAACAGAAATCGTGCTCATGCCATGCAAAATAAGTGAAACAAAGTTCATGCGTGATTCCCCCGCTAGACGTGTCCCGCGATTGATAGGAACAGACGAAAAAGGCAGCCTTGAACGAATAATTCCTCCAGGGTAATTATTCCAAATTTCTGATAAAAAGGCAAGTCTTTTTACCATGGGTTGAGGAATAAGACTGAAATTGCCAAAAGAAATAACTCGTCCTGTCAGTATCTTAAAAATTAACTTATAAACAAGATAAAATGCTTTAAATGAAAAGCTTTCAGACCTTTTTTGGCGTTCTGCAAAAATGATTTTCTCGTTTTCTGTCTTTGCTTTTTCAATCAATAACAGAATATCCTCTGGCTTATCTTCTCCATCGGAGTCCATAACAACAGCATAATCGTACGTTGACGATTGTGCTAGATGTGAAAGTCCAACAGCAATTGCGCGTTGGTGCCCAATATTCCGGATGAGATGAATAATTTCCACTTTTATTCCTGTTGGCACAACTAGGCTGGGCGTAGAAATAGACGAACGGTCATTGACAACAATAAAATGCAGTTGAAAAGGTAAATCCTTGAAAATATCCGCTGTTTTTGCGAGAAGAAGGTTGAGTGCTTCCCAGTCATTAAATAGCGGAGTGACAATGCGTATTTGTTTTATTTCGGACATAATTAATAGCGGTATTTTCTCCCCTCAAAATCAAATAAAATCCGTTGATTTCCATCAGATTTCTTTAGTATAAATAAATCAGGTTCGGCGGGGTTAATTCGTTGAATAATGGTTTTATTTTTTGATAAATACATGTTTACATACTGTGCATCTTCAATTTTAATGGCATCTTCCGAGACAAATCCGGTATATAACCCTTCATTTCTATTTGGAATCAATAGGGTATCTCCCGTTTCGTACATTTCATTTACCTGTTCTGCGATTTGTATGTATGGATTCGATATGCGAGGCTCGCTGAAGAAAGTATATTTCGGTGATGTATCTAGTACGATGGACTCGATATCTCTGTAGGTTTGCACACCTTGAAAAAGTAATAAACAAATGCCTGAAAGCTGAACCCATTTGGGATACTGAGAATATTTCAAGTAGGCAAACGAGATAAACATAGCCATGAATGGCGATGAAAATCCGATGTAGCGTTGAGATAAGGCTGTTGTATGTCCACTCTTAAAAGCATCAAAAATAATATAAAACCAAGGAATTAGCACAGACAAAGCTACAATAGCTAAGAAGTACTTACGTGTGAGTGGACCTTGTTTGTATTTTTGATAAAGTGTATGCGAAGCTAGAAAAAGAAAAAGAAAAAAGATACTGGAGAAAAATAATTTATAAATAGGGCCAACAAAGAAAATACTACCCAATAAGAGAATACCAAGCCCCACGAAAAGGTGTATTAATTTGGTAAACTGAAATTTCTGCAGTGCGAAAAAAGTCAAAATGAGTCCAATAGCGGCACTAATAAACAAATTTTTCACTCCTTTCAGAAATTCAAATAAATGATTACCTATGATGGATAAATCAAAAAACAAACCTGTTGCCTTTGTGAATACATGTTGGAATGTGCTCGGGTCGGCAGTACCTCGCATTGGATTTTTCTCTGGAGGTAATTGAGATAATTGGTAATGTAATGCGTTTTTGTCAGCAAGAAATTTCAAAGAATATTGTCCACCACCTGCTTGAATCCACCAAAATAAAATGCCGGAAACAGTTGCTGCTGCCAAAGCCATAAGTACCCAATCTTTGACGCTTCTGTTGTTTCGTAGGAATAAAACGCCATGTGCCAATGGGAGTAAAAAATTCAAATAATGATTGAGTATAGACAGCGAAACAAGCAGCGTATAAAGAGCGATGAAGATAATTTTACGCCGATTGATTACTTGAATTTCAACGATTTTTAGGAAAAAAAGAGTTGCGAGTAGTAATAGAACAAAGGAAAGTGAGTAGGAGCGTGCAATGCGATTGAGTGTGATCATCAGTGGGTCAAAGGCAACCAAAAACGCTGCGAAATAAGCAATATTTGTATCTCCCAAATAGCTATTGACCAAATAATAAACAAGAAAAATAGCAACCAAACCCAGTAAAACACTCAGTGAACGCATAGCAGTGTCCGAATATCCGAACGGAATAGTCCAAGCATGGAGGAG
>JBKBRQ010000171.1:0-5702 GCA_046292055.1 Spirosomataceae bacterium
TTTGTGATCCCGCTGGGATTCGAACCCAGGACCCATACATTAAAAGTGTATTGCTCTACCAGCTGAGCTACGGAATCGAAGTTTTTTCGATTATTATTTTTTTCTATCTTTGTGATCCCGCTGGGATTCGAACCCAGGACCCATACATTAAAAGTGTATTGCTCTACCAGCTGAGCTACGGAATCGAAGTTTTTTCGATTATTATTTTTTTCTATCTTTGTGATCCCGCTGGGATTCGAACCCAGGACCCATACATTAAAAGTGTATTGCTCTACCAGCTGAGCTACGGAATCTTGCATTTTTCGATGTTTTTGTCTCTCAAACGCGGATGCAAAACTATAGTTATATTTTTATTAATCCAAATATTTATGCACTTTTTTGCAAAAAAATATCTACTTATTCTTCTTCTTGGCCTTCAAATCATTGATAATCAAGCCGTCGCAGCCAAATTTTATTTTGCAGATTCTTTGTACAAAAATCAGAATTACGCGGCTGCACTACAACAATACGAAGGACTTACAAGAAACCAACAAGATGTACATCCAATTGTTTACCTAAAATTGGCCAATTCCCATTTAAAACAAGAAAACTTTGCCAAGTCCATTTACTACCTGAATAAATATTATCTCTATTATCCTTCTGAAAAAGTTTTCGATAAAATATTTCAGCTTGCCCAAGCTCACCAGTTTGAAGGATACGAACGCTCAGACTTGAATTTTTTCATTAATATTTACCAGCAATACTTTATCTACTTGATTACGCTCTTGCTCCTACTCGGCCTGTACGTCTTAACCGTATTTTGGTTAAAGAAGAGAAAACATGAAATGATTCCAATGCGGCATAAATGGGTTTTGATTCTGTACCTCGTTTCCTTACTCGGCCTCATCAATGTACCAAGACTTTTGAGTGAGCGCATAGTACGAGTAGAGAAAGCATATGTGCGAGAAGAACCCTCTGCCGGAAGCCAAGTTGTCAAAACACTAAATCAAGGAAATAAAATAACCATCATCGGTACAACAGATATCTGGTGTAGAATATTATTTCAAGGACGTTTCCACTACGTAAAAAAAACAGACTTATGGACTTTATAAAATGAAAAAAAAATTTGGTTTTCACATATCAATAGTTAATTTTGCAATCCAATTGATGGCGTAGTGGTGGAATTGGTAGACACGCTACTTTGAGGGGGTAGTGGGCGTTAGCCTGTGCGAGTTCGAGTCTCGCCTTCGTCACAAAACAAAAAGAACGGTATTGAGCAATCAAGACCGTTCTTTTTTTATTAGCCACAGTAAGAGAATGCAATAAAGCTCTTGTAAAAAATCAAACCAAACACGTGTTTTTGTTGAATATCCTATTATTTTTGAGATAGGCATCGTATTGTAGCCGAAATAAACCAAAGAAAATCCAATGAATAACCATTTTGACAACTACCAAACTTCCATTTTCTATGATGAGATGGTGGACAAAAACAGGAACCCAAGACCTGGCAACGAAACCATTTACCATCAACTGAATAAATTAAGCACCCATTTCCTTCACGAAAAACAAAGAACAGCAGAAGCTTCCATGATGAATATGGGAATTACTTTTAATGTTTATTCTGAAGAAGGTGGTACAGAACGTATTATCCCAATGGATGTCATTCCAAGAGTAATCCACTCTGATGAATGGAAAGTATTAGAAAAAGGATTAAAACAGCGCATTTATGCATTGAACCAATTCCTATTGGATGTTTATGGTGACCAAAAAATTATCCGGGATAAAGTGATTCCGAGAGAGGTGATCGAGTCTAGCAAAGGTTTCCTACCCCAATGTATGGGTATTCGCCCCAAGAAAGACATTTATATTCATATTACAGGAACCGATTTGATTCGTGACAATCATGGACAATTTCTGATATTAGAAGATAATTTGCGTTGCCCCTCAGGCGTGTCCTACATGCTTGCCAACAGAGATATTTCCAAAAACCTATTTGGCTCAGTCCTTCAAGCAAATGGTGTATTATCCATCGCAGAATACCCCGCAAAATTATTTGAAGTACTCAAGTACGTATCTGGCAAGCACGACCCAACGATTGCTGTACTCACACCCGGTATTTATAACTCCGCTTATTATGAACACTCTTTCCTATCGCAACAAATGGGCGTAGAGCTAGTTGACTACCGAGACTTGGTTGTACATGATGGGTATGTGAAGATGAGGACAACCAAAGGGTTTAAAATTGTTGACATGCTTTACAGACGTTTGGATGACATATTCTTGGACCCGCTCGCATTTAATAAACATTCCATGATTGGTGTACCCGGTATATTTGACGTGTATAAAAACCAAAAAATTGGGCTAGCCAATGCATTAGGGACAGGTGTTGCAGATGACAAAGTGGTGTACGCCTATGTACCCAAAATGATTGAATATTACTTGGGAGAGCAAGCAATTATTCCAAATGTAGAGACTTATCTATGTCAAGACCCTAGCGACTTGACATACGTCTTGGAAAATATCCATGAACTTGTAGTTAAAGAAGCAAACGAAGCAGGAGGATACGGCATGTTGATTGGGCCAAAGTCCACAAAAGAAGAACAACAGTTATTTAAGGAAAAAATCAAAGAAAATCCACGCAACTTCATTGCGCAACCAACCATTACGTTGTCAACGAGTCCTTGTGTCATTGGCGAAGATTTAGAAGGACGCCACGTAGATTTACGCCCGTACATACTTTACGGAGAAGATATTTATGTAACTCCAGGCGGGTTAACTCGCGTGGCATTGAAAAAAGGTTCACTTGTGGTAAATTCGTCACAAGGTGGTGGCAGTAAAGATACATGGGTATTAAAATAAGTAAGGGATGAAAATTGTATTTATCAACACAAACGATGCCATAGGTGGTGCAGCAATTGCTGCTAAACGACTTCGGGACGTACTTTTAGAAAAAGGGTATGAGCTGCAGCTGCTTGTCCATGAGAAGATAAATACACATGATTTATACACGACAGAATTCAATCCGAGTATTTGGGGGAAATGGAAAGCAAAGGCCACGTTTCTCATTGAACGTGCTTATTTTCTTATGTATGAAAAATCTAAAAAGCAACGCTTTTCATTTTCCCCTTTGATCGTAGGATCACGGATTCATACGCACAAGCTCATCAAAAGAGCAGATATTGTACATTTACATTGGATCAATTTTGGTTTACTCACGGGTCAACAATTGAAACAACTCATCCACATCCCACAACCGATTGTCATTACTCTACACGATATGTGGTGGATAACAGGTGGTTGTCATCACAGTGGCTCATGTGAATCTTATCAACTCATTTGTGGAGATTGTCATACATATTTACGCAATCCCTCTTCTATTGATTTATCTTTCCGTGAGTTTCAAAGAAAGCGAACTATTATTCAAAGCAAAAAAAAGATTGCGATCGTGGCGTGTAGTGAATGGCTTGCGCAACGTGCACGAAAAAGTGGCATTATGGAGGATAAATTCATTACCGTCATCCCGAATCCACTTGATACAAACGTATTTAAACCCCTGGCTCAAAAAGAGCTGAGACAAAAGTATGGGTTACATCCAAACAAAAAATATATCGTTGTCGCGGCTGCGAAATTGGAGATAAGTTGGAAAGGTGTGCGCCAGCTTATAGATACAATTCAAATTATACAGCAAAAGTCAACGATTCCTGTAGAAGTCATCATTATCGGAAAAATCGAGGAAGAAACACTCAAACAGTTTGCTTTACCGGTGCATCAATTGGGCTTACTTCACGATGCCGAACAGATGGCTGAAGCGTATAATTTGGGAGATGTCTTTGTCAGCTCTTCCTTGTTTGAAAACCTCCCGAACACCATCATGGAAGCATTGGGTTGTGGCATTCCTTGTGTTGGATTCAAGACAGGCGGAATACCCGAAATGATTCAGCACAAACAAACAGGTTATCTTGCTGAATTTAAAAATTCACACGATTTGGCCAACGGTATTCTTTGGGTTTTAGAACAAACTGAGGATAAGACAAATGAAATAAAACACGCCGCACGAACATTTGCTTCACGCAATTACAAAAAAGAAGTAGTTGCCCAAAAGATGGAGCATCTTTATCGGCAACTACTTCTCACTTAATTACACAGAATAAATTAGTTATTTTTCTCATTTCTTGCTTTCCAAAAAACACCTAATAAAAGAAAAATAAGCGCTAAAGAACTAGCTAGGTCAATGTATTTTCCTTTATAAACAGAAGCAGGCTTAAACTCAAATGTGATGTCATGTTCACCGGCTTCTACCGGAATACCACGTAAAACATAATTCACTTTTACATGCGGTTGCGTGTTTCCATCGATATACGAAACCCAATCTTGGTTCCCTCTGTAAAATATCTCCGAAAACACAAGAAAACCAGGTGTTTTGCTGCTCGTTTTATAGACTAGTTTATTTGGAGTGTAAGATACGAGCTCTACTTTTCGAGTAGAATCTGCTGAATAAGCATTTTTTAAATTCAAATCTTTTGCAGTAGATGCCAACAAAATAGCGGTATTATCCAAATTTATTTTTGACAAAGCACCCAATTCTTCATCTGGCGAGGAAACAAATTGCAATGAATCAACAAACCATGCATTGCCATACGCTTCAGGATTGAATTGAGGTTCCAAAGCACCTTGTTGATTTTGTGTGATAAAATACTTTGTATTCAACATATTGAACACAGACATATTTAATTGCCCATTTGGCACCATTTGTTGTTCAAAAAGTTCCTGCATTCTTTTCAGCTTAGCACCGTGGTAACCACCAATAGAGTTGTGGAAGTAGGAATCACGTGCATCTTGCCAAAAACTTGTGGTTAAGTTAACAACTCGGTAATGCGTCGTATCTTGAAGAATTTGAGTATCAGCAGGTGAAGGCTCGAAAGTTGAAGACAATTGGTATTTCGGAATAAAATCATCATTGTTAAAATACCTTTTCCCGACAAATAACAAGTCAAAAACGACTAAACCAACCAATAAATAAGCGATATAAGCCTGTTTCAATTTCTTGGCTGCATTTGCCCAAAGCAAACCTAAGCTTAAGAACACCAAGATGATAGACCGGAGTACATCCATCCGTGCTAAACCTCCTCTGTCTTCACGCAACGCTTGAATTATATTGGATGCAAAATCGGGCCCTAGTGACTGCGACAAAGATTGTTGCATGGCAACGTCATTGGAAGAAGAGAAAGTCTGAGACACATAACCTAAGAACATGAATCCGACGAGTATAGCTACCGTATAATATGCTTTTTTACGGATAGTTGGCCAACTAATTTCCGAACTAAACAAATAATGTAATGTTTGAACAGCTCCCCAAACAAACAAGAAATGAACGAGTGTCAAGAGCATGGTAATCGCTCTAAATTTATTAAAGCCAGGAATAAACTGAAAAGAGAACGTGTTAAAATCAGCAAAGTTACTTCCCCATGACCAAACAATAAATAAAATAACTAGTCCCAATTCTCCCCATTTCAGAGAATCTTTCCGAATGAACAACCCGAGTAAGAACAAAAAAACAATGATTACACCCGAATAGGCTGGACCTGAAGTAGATGGTTGTGTTCCTGTGTAAAGCGGCAGCTGTTTTGTAAATTGAGCAGCATCTTGTGGTTGTACTCCCCCACCCACGAGTGCTTTGTACGTAGCTGAAGACTCAGATAATGCACCTACAGAGCCTCCGCCCA
>JBKBRQ010000172.1:0-5681 GCA_046292055.1 Spirosomataceae bacterium
TTCAATATTGATAAAAACATTGGAATTATCATGATTTAGACCTAAAATTAGGTAAAGTTTCAAGTAAAAAGACAACAATATGCAAGAAAGCTATCACTCTTACTATTCACATATTTTAGGTAAAGAGATCGAATTTATGGTTTCGGGACATTGGGGCTACCCCATTTTGCTCTTCCCAACTTCTATGGGAAATACATACCAAAATCGCGATTTCGGATTAATTCATACCATTGAAGATTTAATTGAGGCAGGCAAAGTGAAAGTATATAGCGTGGACAGCATTGACTTTCAGAGTTTTTACAATAAAGAGCTCCCTCCTAACATCAAAATCTACAACTACAATCTTTATACTCGCTTCTTACATGAAGAGTTTGTACCCATGATTCAGCGTACTTGCCAAGTGCATCGCATCGCTGTTGCAGGCTGTAGTTTTGGTGGTTTTCATGCTGCAAATTACGCATTCAAGTACCCCGATACGGTTAATCAATTGATCTCCATGAGTGGTGCTTTTAGTATTTCAAGTTTCATGAATGGCTATTTTGATGACAACGTCTATTTTAATAATCCAGTCGATTATTTACCCAAAAGAGACAGTTGGATTTATGACCACATGCAAATTATTCTAGGCACATCCGACTGGGATATTTGTCGCCAAGATAATCTATCTCTCTCTCATTTATTGGCAGGAAAAGGGATTGACCATTGGTTTGACGAGAAAAAATGGGCTCCCCATGACTGGCCACTTTGGCGAACCATGTTCCCGGAGTATGTCCGTAGTTTTATTCATTAATTTTTGTATTTATTTTTCTATTCGCATTTACATTCGTTACAGATTATCCTCATTCAGTTATGAAAAAAATTGGTATTTTATTTGGCATGGAAGATACTTTTCCGTGGGCGTTTATTGAACGCGTCAATCAATTAACTCAAGGACAAGGCATCATCGCAGAAGCCGTTCAAATCGATAAAGTAGAACAAGCACTCCCGAGCGACTACGCGGTAATTATCGACCGTATCTCACAGGATGTCCCGTTTTATCGCGCTTATTTGAAAAACGCAGCACTTTGTGGAACAGCCGTTATCAATAACCCGTTTTGGTGGAGTGCCGACGAAAAATTCTTCAACAATTGCCTCGCTGTACAACTTGGTGTTCCCGTTCCAAATACGGTTTTATTACCTTCCAAAGAAAGACCTGATGATACAACAGAAAAGTCCTTCAGAAACCTTACTTTTCCGATGGATTGGGACTATATGTTTGATAAAATCAAGTTTCCTGCCTACATGAAGCCACATTCTGGTGGAGGTTGGAAAAGTGTATATCGTGTTGAAAATCCGGACGACCTTTGGGCTAAACATGCAGAAACGGGCCAATTGGTCATGCTCTTGCAAGAGGAAATTGTCTTTACAGATTATTACAGATGTTATTGTTTAGGCGGCAAATATGTACATATTATGCCGTATGAACCAAGAAACCCACATCATCTGCGCTATGCAACTCAACCCAAAACACAAGGAGAGGAGCACAAAAAGTTAATGGCAACTATTCACGACTATGTTTTACGGTTGAATCATGCACTCGGCTATGACTTCAATACCGTTGAATTTGCAGTACGCGATGGTATTCCGTATGCGATTGATTTCTGTAATCCTGCACCAGACGCAGACGTCAATTCAGTAGGCAAAGAAAACTTTGAATGGATTGTGGAGCATGCTGCTAAATTCGCTATCGAAAAAGCACAAGCACACAAGCCTGGAGTGAATAATTGTACGTGGGGAACTTACGTTCAGCAAGCAGCTGCACCCATCGCGCCCGTAGTGCCTAGTGCTAAAAAGGAATCTGTCAAGAAAGAGAGTCCAAAAAAAGCGCCTTCATCCAAAGCGGCTTCGTCCAAAAAAGATAAATAATTTTCAACTATTCTGCGCTTGCGTAACCTTTGAATCGTATGCCACTATTTACGTTAGGAATCGAGGAGGAATTTCAAACCATCGACCCACACACCCGCGAATTACGGTCGCACATGTCGAAGATTGTAGAAGGTGGCCAAATTATTCTACAAGAACGCATCAAACAAGAAATGCACCAGGCGGTTGTCGAGATGGGAACCAATGTTTGTGAAAACATTCACCAAGCACGCGAGGAGGTCACGTACCTCCGCCGCATGTTGATTGACCTTGCCTCCAAGCAAAATCTCTACATTGCTGCCGCCGGCACGCACCCTTTTTCTGACTGGCAAAACCAGCTTATCACGCCCAACGAGCGATACGATAAGTTAATTGACGAAATGCGGGATGTCGCACGGGGAAACCTGATTTTCGGGCTGCACGTACACGTCGGTATCGAAGATAGAAACCAAGCTATCCGAATACTCAATGAGGTACGTTACTTTTTACCACATATTTTTGCGCTATCTACGAACTCCCCTTTTTGGTGTGGTAGAAATACCGGCTTTAATTCATATCGCTCAAAAGTATTTGATAAATTTCCGCGTACGGGCATTCCTGAATATTTTGCAAGTGCCTCAGAATATGACAATTATCTCAATTTATTAATCAAAACAGGGTGCATTGATAATGGCAAGAAAATATGGTGGGATATTCGTTTACACCCTTTCTACCCGACTATCGAGTTCCGCATTTGTGACGTTCCTATGCGTGTGGACGAAACCATCTGTCTCGCTGCTTTGATGCAGGCACTTGTAGCAAAAATTCACAAGTTACACCAACAGAATTTAAGTTTTCGACCTTATAAACGCATCTTGATTAACGAAAACAAATGGCGTGCAGCTCGGTACGGAATCAATGCTAAACTCATTGATTTTGGAAAAGAAGTAGAAGTTCCTTTTCATGATTTAGCCGTTGAACTCCTTGAGTTTATCGATGACGTTGTAGATGAACTCGGTTCAAGAAAGGAAGTGGAATACCTACATACTATCCTCAAAAATGGAACAGGTGCCGACAGACAAATGAAAGTTTTTGAACATACCCAAAGCTTAAAAACAGTCGTTGATTACATCGTAGAAGAAACCAAATTCGGGATTTAATCAAGTACTTTTCCGTTGTTAAATTGAAACTTTTTAAGATAATCGGGTGCATTCCACTCGATTATCCTTTCATTGGGGTAAAATAAGTAACTTGTATGCTTGTTTACCCACTTATTAGCTTGTTTTATGTCTTCTCCAAAAGTTGCTATTCTCGACCTTTATCAAGGTTTTCCCAATGAAGGTATGCGGTGTATAAAAGCTATCGTCGCGTCTTATTTTCACGATACCGCCGCCTACCAAGTTTTTGATGTTCGTGGGCAAAATGAATTTCCTTCCCTGCACGATTTCTCTATCTTTATCTCCACAGGCGGACCCGGAAGCCCCCTTTTTGAAGACCACGCATGGGAAAAAAACTACCAAAATTTCCTTCAAGAAATTTGGGAGCATAACCAGAAAAATACGGCAAAAAAATATCTTTTCTTAATTTGTCATTCTTTCCAATTGGCAGTTCAACACTTTGAACTAGGTACAATTTGTCTCCGTAAGTCAACCTCGTTTGGTGTCATGCCCGTACACAAAACACCTTATGGAGAACATGAAACTCTATTTGAAGGGCTTGAAAACCCATTTTGGGCTGTTGACTCCCGCGATTATCAAATGATTCAACCCGATCTTTCTAAATTTTCAAAGTTCGGTGCCAAGATTCTTTGCATTGAGAAAGAAAGACCACATGTCAATTTAGAAAGGGCTGTTATGGCAATTCGGTTTAGTCCTGAAATAATTGGCACACAGTTTCATCCAGAAGCCGACGCTGAAGGTATGCACCGTTATTTCTTGCAAGAAGAAAAGCGCCAAGCAGTCATCAAAGAACACGGCGAAGACAAATACAACGACATGATTGAACATCTGGAAGACCCAGATAAAATTGCCCTGACAGAAGCAACGGTTCTCCCTCGTTTTTTAGACTTCGCTACAGGAAAATAAAAGCAACGTACCTCATTTATTCGCAACGACTATGGAAAAAAACGCACGAGCTCTTTATAATCAAGATTTCACAGAAGAAAAATACAAGCAAATGCTGGGCATGATTCACGAAGAATTCCCCAACCAGCTTGATTTTCGCGTGGCAGAATCCCCTATTTTCATTGATAAGTCACTAAAAATAAAACTTTTACAGGCCGGAAATGCGATTATTGACACCTTGCTTTCTCCTGATTTTAAAGAAAAAACTGCCCGTGCGATTCCTACTCACCAATGGGTTCCGAATGAAGGGAAACATCCACATTTTTTAGCGATTGATTTTGCCTTAAGTACGCATCCAGAAACACAAGAAGTAGAACCACAACTCATTGAATTGCAAGGATTTCCCTCGCTTTTTGGCTATCAATGGTATCTTGGACAATTGTATCGACAGTTTTTTGCTGTTCCTGATTCCTTCACGCCTTATTTTAACAAATTGGATGACACAACGTACATCCAAAAGTTTAAGGATGTTTTGCTTGGAGATACAGACCCCAAGCAGATTATCTTATTGGAAATTGAACCTGAAAAGCAAAAAACACGTCTAGATTTTGCCATCACCGAACAACTTTGGGGGATTCCTACGGTTTGTTTAACAAAGGTCATTAAACGAGGACGTAAACTATATTATCTGTCTGATAATCAAGAAATTGAAATTAGAAAAATTTATAATCGTGTTATTTTTGACGACCTAGACCGCAACTATCCAAACCTTGAAACGGCTTTCAAGCAAACAGACGATGTAGATGTAGAATGGCTCACACACCCCAATTGGTTTTTCCGAATTAGTAAATTCCTATTGCCTTTCTTGAAAGGGCCTTATTTCCCCAAAACTTCCTTTCTGTCCGATCTGACCGAACTACCAAGCGATTTGGAGAATTTCGTACTCAAACCCTTGTTTTCTTTCGCAGGAAGTGGCGTACTTATAGATGTTACCGCAGAACAAATTGCGGAAATCAAAGACCCCGAAAACTATATTTTACAACAGAAGGTTACTTACTCTCCGCTTATTGAAGATAACAAAGGCGAGAAAATCAAAGCAGAAATCCGCTTGTTGTATATTTGGGGCGAAAAAGATACCCGACCCACTTTACTTACCAACTTAGCTCGTTTATCAAAAGGCAAAATGATTGGCGTTGATTACAACAAAAACAAAGACTGGGTCGGAGGAAGCTGCGCCTTTTTTGAACGCGATTAAGTGAAGTCAATCAATTCATGGATTTAAGACAATTATTTTTGGCGAATGTCGCCCAAACCTCGGATTACCCTTTGGCTCTCGAAATCGTTCGCGCTGAAGGAATTTATCTACACGATGCCTCGGGCAACAAATACATAGACTTAATCTCTGGGATTTCCGTCAGTAATGTAGGACATCGCCATCCGAAAGTCGTCGAGGCAATCAAAAATCAAGTCGATTCCTATTTGCATACGCTTGTATATGGAGAATTCATTCAGGCGCCTCAAGTGCAACTAGCACACGCATTGGCTCAAACATTGGCAACGTTCACGACAAAAGAAGGATTTGTTTTGAACAATGTTTATTTCACCAATTCTGGCACAGAAGCTGTGGAAGGAGCCATGAAATTGGCCAAACGTGTAACCGGAAGACATGAATTTGTCGTCTGCGAACGCGCCTATCACGGCTCAACACAAGGTGCCTTGTCGTTGGGAGAAGAATCC
>JBKBRQ010000173.1:0-5638 GCA_046292055.1 Spirosomataceae bacterium
GAAAAGCGTTCTCCGTGATTGTTTTCTTCCTTTTTTGGTAACTGACATGGCTAAACACCACGTCCACAGGCCATTGGGTGACGTACAATGCAAATTCCCCTTCGGTATTGGTGATGGTTCCTTGCGAACTACCCATGACTTGCACGCCAACACCGACAATGGGCTGCTGTGTCGTTTCATCTACGACCCGTCCTTTGAGGGTTTGGGCGAAAAGAGGAACAATGCCCAGTAGATAGGCAAGTAGAATTTGAATGAGATTTTTAAAGTTCATTGGAGACGGATTTGATTTGTGTTCCTTTGAGATTAAGGAAAAAAGGGTACTTTCTTGTAAGATGATATATGGAATCCGAGGAAATAGGGATTAGGATAAAGGAAGGTTTGAAGTCTTGCTTGAATTGCCTGATTTCTTTGTCGGTGTAAACTTTATCATACATACCCATAACTTGTATTTCTTGATTTTCCCTGATTAGCTTATTGATAGATGCAACTTCCTTTTGGCAATGATGACACAAAGGGCTGAATACAAATATTTTGATGTCCCGTTTGTCGGAATTAGATTTTACTTGTATGATTTTATCACCTATTGAGATAGAAGGAATCTTATAGGTTGAAAAAAGCTCGTGAGTTGAAAATCCTAGTGATAAAGAAAAGAATAGGAAAATGATTAGAAACTTGATTTTGTCAAAAGCATTCACAGAAACCCTGCTCAAATAGGAGGTAAAAATTAGAATAATACCATTACGCAATAAGGATAACTCGATGGGCATTTTTAAGAAACCACCACCACATCCACAATCATTTATACCTAGGAAAATATAGTTGTATAAGATAATCAGGGAAAAAAAGGCAACTAAAACAAAAGTGAACATACTGACACTTTTTAAGTAGAATTGAAATAAGAAACAGAATCCTATGGCAATTTCAAGTGCTACTAAAATGGATGCCAAGTAATAAATTTTTGAAATATTAAAGTTCAAAAAGTAATCGGCGAATTGACTAATATTTGCAGCCTTTAGAACTCCAAATACAACGAAGATAGTCCCAATAAGTATGGAAGTAATCGTTCTACTTATTTTCTTGTTCAAAATAATTTCCAAAAAACTTTCCTTTTTCATACTGATCAATTGATTTATTTTCCTCAAATGAATACTTTATTGGGTTGTTCATTCGCCAAAACTCTGGGTCATATTTGGCTTTCTTTATTTCTTTGTAATCATCTGTTTTATGAGAAGGCTTCTTTCCACTTACTTTTTCACTTTCAATTTGATTTGTTAAAAACAATACCCCATCGAATGTAAATTCTTTTGATACATTGTACTTTTTATATTCTACCCTAGTTTCCGCTTTTAAATGAATGAGTTCAATAAATCCACTTAATGGATTGAAATAGGTTTCCCAATAAAAGTCGATATTTGACCATTTATGGGGTGTATTCTCTGTATTTTCTACTGTACCTAAACCTAGGATAGTCCCTTCATACTTTAATAAAATATTCTTATTTGTATTTATTGTAAAGGTTCCTCTGAAAGCCCCTTCTTTTCTAATTGGTTCACAATTGATCTTCACTATAATCTCATCTAGGTTGTTTTTATATTCTTCTTGAATTGAAAATATATAGTGGTCTTTGAGGTTTGGCATCAACGGATAAAATATTTTATTTTCGCTGACAATATCACTTTGCATTAAAAATTTTGATACAAAAACCATGTTTTTTAGGTTAGTAAATTGAGCTGGTTTTGGTCCTTCAGGTTTATATTCACCGTATCTTCCATTAATTAACTTATATTTTTCGATGCAAGTGTTAGTTTTTGCGAAGACTGTGTGATAGCTTTCCAAAATGTCTGTTAATATACCATCCATTTGAGTCATTTGTCTATAAAATCCTGTCGCACTATATGTTATGTTTTCGTTTTTTAGTTTTTCATAGAGTGCCAGCATGATTTTTTGTCCACGTAATGAAACTGTGGCTTCAGGCAATACTTTAATTAAATCTTTTAATTGGATTTTTATTTGTTGATTCGCTTGAACAAACCTTGTTGTATCGTTGTAGGAAACGTGGGTAATACGAATCTTTTCTTCTGATGAGGAAGACTGAAATTGAAACTCTCCAAATTGATTGGTCAAGACTCCATTTCCCTGATTTCGATGAATGGAAGCAAAAGGGATTCCATTTCCTTCTTTGTCAATAATTTTACCCTCGAAAATATGTTGCGCGAGGCTTGGTTTAGAAAGAAGTAAAGTCCATAAAAATACACTTATTAATCGCATAATTTTGGAAGTTAAATTTGGCAGTCATTGAATAATGACTGCCAAATGAGAATTTTTAATTGATACAAAGTTTGACACCTACTGATACACCAACAGATGTTTTCCATTCGTTACCATCATGAGTGAGGTTCACAGTGGGCTTGCATTCTACTTCTGCTTCCCATTTGTTCTCCAATCTCTCTTCCAATTCTTCGACGTGAAAGTGAGCTAGGTCATTCGACCATTCCGGTGTTTTTGTTACTTTTTGTTCCATAATAATGAAATTGTAAAAAATAAAAAGTGATTAAATTATGAGGCATTCAATTATCCGCTTCCCCCTGGCGTGCCCCTTTTCGCCAAGCTCGGAAGATCTTTGTCCCGTATTGGATGAGTAACCGTAGTATCAAAATATAAAAGGTGAGTACCACAAAGAAAGTGCGGTGGATTTCAGAAAAATCCCAATTTCCGCGTAGCCAATTTTCTAACGTCCAGACTAATTTTTCAGGAAATTGAACTACCTCTACTTGGTATGCCCACGTCATGTAACCCATAAATAGAAATAACAAAGCCGTGTTTAAAATACCATACACCAATAGGCCGACCGTACGAACATTCCAGTTGATTTCTTCTTGTTTCCACCAAGCTCGTCCCACGTGCTGCACCATTTGCTTGGATTTTTGCAATAAATTGGGTGTACCCGTTAAATCAGCTAAAATCCAGTATCCGTCAAAGCGAACAAACGGATTAAATTCCCAAACCACAAACAGCGCAATCGATAGTCCAGCTACATAATAAATAGGGTCTTGGGTAATTGTAAAAGTTAGAACCAATAGGCTGGCGTAGAGGAGTTCACTAAATATGCCACCCAAATTGGCAATGGTTCTACGTTCTTTGTTTGCCAACCAAATCTGGGTGATGTCGGCATACATAACAGGTAAGAGGAAATAAAAGCCAAAGCCAATTCCGCCATGTTGCAAGCCACTATTTCGGCACGCTGCAATGTGCCCAAGCTCATGAACGGGCATACTTGCATAAAATAGAAACGGCAGTAGTGCTAGACTTTCGGGTGATATGGTTTTAGGGTCAATGACCAACGCCATAGGTTCTGCGTAAAACCAATAACTCAAAAAGCCGATAAGACCCACGAAAAGCTTCCAAAATAGCGTTGGGCTGTAGAGATACGTGAGCGGTTGCGCTAAAAAACCCGCTACTCGGGCATTCATCAGTTGCACCTTTAGCTTGAGGTAGTTATTCAATACTTTGGGACGGGCTATGGCAATGTCCTCTGCTAAAATCTGATACCCACCAAGAACTTTACCCACCATTTCCCGAAACTGAGGTTCAGAATAAGTCGTTTGAAACTGTAGATTGAACGTATCCAACGCTTCCAGATAAGAAGAATGGCTTGTTAGAATCTGATAGAGTGTGTGGGTTCGTTCGTTGATGAGAAAATTACGCCCGTTGGGGCAATGAATTACCCATTGACCATTTCCCCACGCATGAGCTGATGTGCCTTCAATTAAAATCATAGGTATTGGGTGTAATAGGTTAAACAATTCCAGACCGTACTGGTGGTGAAAACACGGTGGTAGTCGTCTGTTAGACAATTCACACCAAACGAGCTATTTCGCCATGTACGAACCAAATGGGGGTCATGAATATCGGTGGCAGGAATACGGAGAATGCGATCCGATTTCCAACTTCCATCGGAGGTTTGGTTTTGTAAAATCCATTGGATTCCCTGCTGAATGGCGGGATTAAAATCTGAGTTTCTCTGAGACATCAAGGCTTTTAAAGCAAGAGCTGTATAAAAAGCATTGGGTTGTTTGGAGGTTGGATTGACCCAATAACCTTCTCCATGTTGTTGCCTTAGTAGCCAAAGGCAAGCTTTATCAATCGCATCATGCTGGGTCTCTAAGGCGAGAATAGCCCACGCCGTGGCATACACATCGCTCGTCCACCAGTACGAAAGCCAAGAGCCATCGGGTTGTTGATTTTGGAGTAAAAAGTCGTGAGATAGAGAAAATGCTGGGTGCTGGAGTTTCTTCAAAACGAACGTCGCTACGGCTGAAACACACATTTTGGGAGTTATCCATGCCTGAACGGAAATATCCTCAGGAATCTCAAGTCGAGTTCGCAGTTTTTGCGGGTCAAGGTATGTACTCCAGCCACCTTGCTCATTTTGAAACGGAAGCCATCTATCCAATGTAGTATCTATCGCTACATGCGTGAGCCATTGGCCGTACAAAACAAAAGTTGTCGAGTCGCCATCTTGGAAAATGGAGTCATTGAAGGAAAGAAAAGAGGCATCTTGATTGGCTAAAACTTGTTTGGTTGGGGATAACAAAAGAATTTCAGGAGTGAATTCAGCCAATTGGGCGGTTACGTAACCCGTAATCCAAGCTATTCCTGAACCTGCACTGGTCATGAAATCCGTCCAGACGCCATCGGGAGTTTGCCATTTTGATAAAAATGAAAGCGCTTTGTTTTGAGCTACCAAAACATCATCGTTAGAAAGAATATCTTGACTTAGTTGACTAATGACTTTGGTTTTATCTACGAGATAATCAATCTCTTGCCCAAAAAAACGACAGTGGTTAATTTGTTTTTTGAGGTAGATTGCCAATTCGTCTAATCCTAATTGGGCTGTAATTTGAAGAGCTTCTGAGTAATGATGCTGTGCTTTGTCAAGGAGTTTGTGGGCGATACCCGATAGAAACAGGCATTTGTGTGCCAAGGCATCGTTTGACCAATCCAATTGATTCTCCTGACAGTACGAGCGAACGAGTGATTGTACATAAGTCCACTGTCCGTGTTTCCGGTCTTCGTTGAAATCATCTATATCATCCAAACATTGAAAAGCGATATGGATGTGATTAAGAACTTCAATGAGACTTTTTTCGTGGTTCGCATCATTCGCCAAATATTGCAAAGCATATACTGTATTGTGGCACATGATGGATTTTCCTTTTGCTATCGTCTCAAAAAGAGACACATCATATATGTTTTTCTGTTCGGATAAAATCTTTTCTGAATGGAGTACATCAAAGTATTCCTTCCGGACTTCTGAAAACGTATTCCAGAATGGCTCTTCCGGAAATAAGGAGGCTAAGTGCCGAATAGCAAGATCATGGTTAGCAAAGGATTGATCTAACTCTTTCAATTTGTGCAGTGCATTTTCACTGAGGTCGCCATCGATAAAATCGTCGATGCTCAAGAGGAATTTAAAATAGAGGTAAGATGCCTCGTTCAGTACTTGGAGTTTATCTACTGAAATCTGTGAGAACAACGGTTGTAACCACGGAATCAGTTGGGCATAAAAACGATGTTCCCGAGGGATATTCCCCGTAGGAGCAGGTGTCGGAAGGGTACGTTCTCGAGGCATTTGCAT
>JBKBRQ010000174.1:0-5544 GCA_046292055.1 Spirosomataceae bacterium
AATTAGTAAAGGGAAACACTTTAGTTTTATTTACTTCGAAAAAACAACTAATCCAAACTTACCAAATCTTATTAACCAAATACGAGGAATTTTTTAAAAAAGATTTCGAAATTATTTCTCAAGAAAAATTTGGAGTTCAAAATTCCTTCGCGTGGGCTTATCGGTCTTCGTTCCAATGTCTTGACTGCAACTCAAGGGGAAGCTATCATGAACCACCGTTTCATTGCTTATGAACCGTACAAAGGCGCAATTCCTGGCCGTGTAAATGGGTCAATGATTTCTATGGCAAACGGACCAGCAACTCCATATTCTATCGACAAACTACAAGATAGAGGTGTGTTCTTCATCGATCCAGGTGAGGATATCTATATGGGTATGGTTATTGGTGAGCATAATCGCCAAAATGATATCGTCGTGAACCTTCAAACAGCTAAGAAATTGACCAACATGCGTGCATCCGGTTCAGATGATAACGCGAAAATTGCCCCGAAAATCAATTTCTCGTTGGAAGAATGTATGGAATATATCCAAAAAGATGAGTACTTAGAGATTACTCCGAAGTCACTCAGAATGAGAAAGATATACTTAGACGAAAACGAGCGTAAAAGAATGGAAAGAACCATTGAAATGGCGTAATAGTTTGGTTTAGTCAAAGTCAAAGCGGGCTAACTTTCAAAAGAAGTTAGCCCGCTTTTTTTATATGTGCCAAATAAGATAGTGGCTGACTTTCGTGTAATGTCAGTGTAGACTGATTCATTCATGATTTGGTTTTTATTTGCTGTGTATATTTTTCAACATGAGTTGAGTCAATTGAATTTTAAAGTAAAAAAATCCTATTTAATGAAAAAATTAGTAGAAATGTGAAAAAAAATAATAGAATAATTTGTGTATTAGATATGTTTTTTTTCAGACAAAATGGGCAAATAACCGTAAAATAAGAAAAAATACACTTCTTAGATAAGTACAAGTGTTACGAAATCAAAAACTTAATATTACGAAATCATTTCCATGATTTACATTTGTGCCCTGATAAATAATTATCCCATTATTTTTTCAAATCAAACAGTAAACTAAACCAAATTTATGATTCAAATTTTACGTTTCAAACGTGCAATTCTTGGTCTCTGCATGTTGTGTCTTCCGCTTGCAACAGTAGGTCAAGTGACAACTTCTTCTATCAGTGGTGTGGTACAAGACCAAGCCGGTGAAATACTCCCAGGTGCAACAATCATTGCTGTTCACATGCCATCTGGAACCAAGTATGGTGCTCAAACACGCCAAGATGGTCGTTACAATTTACCTAACGTTCGGGTTGGCGGTCCTTACACAATCACGGCGACGTACGTCGGGTACAAAACAGGAACCAATCAAGGAGTGACTTTGAACTTAGGTCAAAAATTCGTTCAAGACTTCAAACTTACGGAAGAAGGTTCTACATTGGCTGAAATCGTGGTGAAAGCAGACCCTATCATGAACAACAATCGGACAGGTGCAGCTACGAATATTTCGAGTGAACAGCTTCGTTCGTTGCCAACCATCACGCGTTCAGCTTCTGATTTTACACGTTTAACCCCAATGGCTGGAGATAACAATTCATTTGGTGGTCGGAACGGACAATTCAATAACTTCTCACTTGACGGCGCGATTTTTAATAATCCATTCGGATTAGACGCCGCTACGCCAGGTGGACAAACAGATGCGCAGCCTGTTTCTTTGGATGCCATCGACCAAATCCAAGTGTCTATTGCTCCGTATGACGTGACACAAGCCGGATTTACAGGTGCATCCGTAAATGCGGTAACGAAATCAGGGACGAATACATTTGCTGGAACTGCTTTTGGTTTCTTTAGAAATCAACAATTGACGGGTAAGAAAGTAGGTGGAGCCGAGATTTTTGTACCTGATTTGAGCCAATACCAATACGGATTTAGCATCGGTGGCCCAATCATCAAAGACAAACTCTTCTTCTTCGCCAACATGGAGCGTGAGGTTCGCTCAGATTTGGGCTCTAGCTTCTTGGCAGGTCGTCCGGGTTTATCGGGTAGCAATGTTTCACGCGTTTTGGCTTCCGATTTGGAATTGGTTTCTTCTACTTTGAACAATCGCTTTGGATACGAAACAGGTTTGTATGAAAATTATACACACCAAACTGAAAACATCAAAGCATTGGTGAAATTAGATTGGAATATCAACGCTATCCATAAACTTTCAGCTACATACAGCACATTGGACGCGTCGAAAGAGCTCCCTGCGAATCCATCAGCGATTGGTCGTCGTGGACCTGACTTCTTGACACTTCAGTTCTTTAATTCAGGTTATAGAATTAATAATAAATTAAATACAGGATTGGTTGAGTTGAAATCGAATTTCTCTAGCAAGTTTTCAAATAAATTACAAGCTGGATACTCCGTATTTAACGACGCCAGAGACCCATTCTCTACGCCATTCCCGATTGTAAATATTAATAAAGAAGGTGTTCGTTACATCGTAGCAGGGCATGAGCCATTCTCTATCAACAATCGTTTGGATCAATATGTAACGCAAATCAACGATAACTTCACGATTTATGCAGGGAAACACACCGTTACATTGGGTGGGTCATTGGAAAAATTCACATTCGATAATTCATTCAATTTAGGTGCATACGAAGGAACATTCTCTCCAGGATATGAGTCTGTTCAGTCGTTTGTAGAATTTGTAAATGCAGGTGGTTTAGATGCGGACGTAGCAGCGGCAAAAGCTACATTCGATAGAAATAATGCAGCTAATACATGGGCATTGGCACAAACAGAAGTTGGTCAACTTGCTTTTTATGCGCAAGATGAAATGCAAGTAACGCCTAAATTGACAGTTACAGTTGGTATTCGGATGGATAAACCGTTGTATTTCAATACGAAACAACGTATTCAAGAAAATATTGATAGAAACTGTTGCTACAATCCTTCTATCACGTATTACGATGAGCTAGGAACACCGGTCCAATTTGATCACACGGTACTTCCGAAACAAACACCGTTGATTTCTCCAAGAATTGGTTTTAATTATGACATTCGTGGAGATCGCTCGGAGCAACTACGCGGAGGTACAGGTTTGTTCTCTGGTCGTTTTCCTTTTGTTTGGATAGGAAACCAAGTAGCGAATCCGAACTTCTTCTTCTATAATGTTACAGATCCGAATTTCCAATTCCCGCAAGTTTGGAGAAGTAATTTAGGATATGATAAAAAATTAGCGAGTGGTTGGGTTTTGACGGCTGACGTGATTTACACGAAGGATATCAACGCAATGATGGTTCGTAATTATGGTTTGAAATTACCAACTGGCCGTTTGATTGGCGCAGATACACGCCCGATTTATACAGCAGATGAACACCCGACGAATGCGTATGTTTTCACAAATACAAATTTGGGTTATTCGTTCAATACTACTTTGCAAGCAACTAAGAATTGGAGCAATGGCTTATTCACAAGTTTAGGATATAATTTCCTAGATGCGAAAGATGCAGCTTCTATTCAAGCCGAAATTTCGTCGGATGCATACGATAGAAACCCAGCGAACCCAGCACACAGCAATACGCCACTTTTAGCACCTGCTGTTTTCGGAAATAGACACCGTTTTGTAGGTTCTGCTTCAAAGAAATTTGTATATGGTGGAGATAAAATGGCAACAACCATTTCTTTGTTTACGCAATATGTACAAGGAAATAGATTTAGCTATACGTATTCAGGTGATTTGAACAATGACGGTTCTGGCTTGAACGACTTACTTTTCATCCCGACAGATGCACAGATTGACCAAATGAATTTCACAGGTTCGCTTGCCGAGCAAACTGCGCAAAAAGCAGGTTTGAAACAGTACATTGCACAAGATGATTATTTGAGTGCTAATCGTGGACAAATCGCTGGGAAATATGCAACAACTAGCCCATGGTATTCAAGCTGGGACGTGAGTGTCCTACAAGATTTTGTCTTACCGAACAAAAACAAGATACAAGTAAGCTTGAACGTCTTGAATGCAGGAAATTTACTAAATTCTAACTGGGGTGTTCGTCAAATTGCCTCTATCACAAGTTTGGTTCAGCCAATTGGTGTAAGTGTGGCAAATGGTGTGCCGACATACAGCTTCGATACAGCACAGAAACAAACGTTCTTTAATGACAACCGCTTGGTATCAAGATGGCAAGCACAAGTCGGTCTTCGGTATATTTTTTAAGCAAAAATAAACGATTGACTTCGTGAAAAGGGTGTCTTTCTATTTGGGTAGAAAGACACCCTTTTTGTTTGATGTTGTATGAATAGAGTTATAAAAAGAAGATTTAAACAAGGGAAGAGTAGAAAATAAATTCAGGGTCTGTGTAAATTCACCTTTTTATTGATAAAATTAATTTTATACCGCATTTTTAAACAAGCATACACATGGAATATTTAATTATTGGCCGAGATGGCACGGATGAAAAAGCATTAGATAGACGTATGGAGCATAGACCTGCTCATTTGGTGGGGATGAAGGCACTCAAAGCATCGGGCAATATTATATTAGCGGGCGCAATGTTAAATGAGGCAGGAAACATGGCAGGTTCAGCAGTTATCATGCGTTTTGATACGCCAGAAGAATTGGAAAAATGGTTGTCAGAAGAACCATATATTCAAGGGAAAGTATGGGAATTTTATGAAGTACATCCGTTGAAAATCGCTGATTTATAAGCTATGACAGATGAATTATACATGCAACGGGCACTCGATATAGCCCAACAAGGAGCAGGGCATGTGAGTCCAAATCCGTTGGTGGGTTGTGTGCTTGTGGCAGACGGGCGCGTGATAGGCGAGGGGTTTCACCAAAAATATGGAGGCGCCCATGCGGAAGTCCATGCGGTACAGTCGGTTCGTGCTGAGGACGAGCATCTGTTGGCGCAAGCAACGGCGTATGTGACTCTGGAGCCATGTGCACATTTTGGGAAAACACCGCCTTGTGCCGATTTACTCATTTCAAAACAGGTGAAACGCGTCGTCGTTGCCATCGAAGACCCTTTTCCGTTGGTTGCAGGAAAAGGGATTCAGCGTATGCGTGAGGCAGGTATACAAGTGGATGTAGGCGTTTTGGCAGAAGAAGCTGCATGGATAAATCGTCGTTTTCTGGTGGCTGTAAGTAAAAATAGACCTTTTATTGTTCTCAAATGGGCGGAGTCAGCCGATGGATTTATGGGAACTACAGATAGAAAACCCGTGGCGATTTCAGATAAGCCAAGTTTGTTTTTATCGCACCGTTGGAGAACAGAAGAAGACGCGATTCTCGTTGGGTCAATGACCGTTTTACAGGATAATCCGTCTTTAACGGCACGCTATTGGCAAGGACGAAACCCCAAAAGAATTGTTTTGGATAAAAGAGGGCGTGTCGATACATCGTATAAAATACGAGATGAAGCAGCCGAAACCTTGATTTTTACGCAAAACCAGGAAATCCTCTCGCCACAACATCAGTTCATTGATCCTACATTGGATTTCGAGACAGAAGTGCTCGATTTCCTTTTCAAAAATGGCATTCGTTCTA
>JBKBRQ010000175.1:0-5494 GCA_046292055.1 Spirosomataceae bacterium
AAAATTCGTCATCTTTGGTCAATTATTCCTTCCTCAAGATTTCATCCTTTTTGGACTCGGGATGATTACCTTCGTCATTTTCATTGCTTTGTTCACCGTCATTTATGGTCGTATCTGGTGTGGATGGCTTTGCCCGCAAACGGTTTTTATGGAAATGATTTTCAGACCCATCGAACAAGCTCTCGAAGGAAGTGGACGCCAACAAAAGAAATTCGATGAAAGCCCGTGGACGACTGAAAAAGCGATTCGTAAATCAATCAAACACCTGATTTTTGTCCTCTTCTCTCTACTCATTGCCCACGTAACAATGGCCTACCTCATTGGTATTGAGGAAGTAATACAATTAATCCAAACCTCTCCTCTTGAAAACCCCAAAGGTTTTGCGGCTTTGCTTGCATTCACAGCTTTATTTTATTTTGTCTTTGCTAGGCTTCGAGAACAAGTCTGCATCGCGATTTGTCCATACGGTCGTTTACAAGGAGTACTTGTTAATCCAGATACATTGACAGTCATTTACGACGATGTACGGGGTGAACCAAGAGGAAAATACACAAAAAATACGCCTATAGCCGAAGGACACGGCGATTGCGTGGACTGTAAACTTTGTGTCCAAGTGTGTCCTACAGGAATCGACATCCGCAACGGTATTCAGCTGGAATGCGTCAACTGTACCGCTTGTATTGATGCGTGCGATACCGTCATGGAAAAAATTGACAAACCCAAAGGACTTATTCGCTACGGCTCCGTCAAAACTGTTCAAGAAAAATTACCTTTCAAGTTTACAAGCAGAGCAAAAGCCTATTCACTCATTTTACTTGCACTCATCGGACTTGAAGCCTATCTCCTCTGGAGCCGTTCGCCTGTAGAAACTACTCTTTTGCGCGTTCCCGGACAATTGTATCAGGAAACAGGTAAAGGTACTTTGACCAATCTGTACCAAGTGCAAATGGTGAATAAAACGCACGAAAACAAATGGATTACGTTGCAATTGGATGAACCCAAAGGGATTTTACGTACCGTAGATGGAAAAACCAAATTCCTCATTCCGAGTGCAGGCCGCGCAGAAGTTGTCTTCTTCATCGAGATTCCAGAAAAAGACATCAAAACTCGAAAAACACCGATTCAGGTTTCTATCAAAGAAAACGAAACCATACTAGAAACCCACAAATCGAATTTCGTGGGGCCCATTTAAACCCAAATAGGAGGGAAAATTCCTACTTTCTCTCCTATTTTTTACATATATGTACAGTTAAAAAATACAATCATGGAAAAGAAAAAAAGCACATTTTCATTTGGCACAGGCATTGCGCTCGCCTATACTTCCTTTGTCGTGTTCATGCTTTATATGGTGTATCGCTCTGTTACTCAGAAAGATATTTTTTTAGTGACCGAATCGTATTATGAAGAAGAACTGAAATACCAAGATAAAATTGATCAAATGACTTTGGCAAACCAACTTTCTTCCAAGGCGACACTGGAGGTAGAAGGAAACGAAATTCTGCTGACTTTCCCGAAAGAAAGTGTGGGGACATCGGGTGAGATTGCTTTTTACCGCCCGTCAAATCCTGCTTTTGATTTCAATCTACCTCTTGCCATTTCAGATACCGCAATGGTAGTTTCAGCTCCTAAAACCATGCAAAAAGGACTTTGGGAAGCGCATATTTCTTGGGTAAAAGAGGGGAAAACCTATCTCGAACGCATCAAGTTCCAACGGTAAATAACAGCGCCATGTACGGACTAGCTTTTGTGATGGGACTTGTCGGTTCTCTTCATTGTATCGTGATGTGTGGGCCGTTGGTTGAACTTTTCTCTGGAAAAAATCAATCCAATTGGCTTCTCAAACGTCTCCTCTACCATTTGGGGCGATTGGCGATGTATGCTTTTTTAGGTATGTTGATTGGTTTTTTTGGTGAAATTATCAGCCTAGTTATCTCGCAAAGATACATAACCATTTTCATTGGCATTATCCTTATAATCAGTGTATTACTACCTACATTTGGTCAGAACTGGGCAATTTATTCCTATATTAACAGACAAACGCAGCCCCTCCGCAAGTGGATAATTCGGCACCAACAGGCACATCCACTACTGAGCCAAATGGGGTTTGGACTGCTGAACGGGCTTCTCCCCTGCGGGCTTGTCTATGCCGCAATGGCGAGCGCAACCCAATTGACCTTTACTTGGGAAAGCGGGCTTTACATGGTATTTTTCGGGCTAGGTACGATACCCTTGCTTGTGGGCGGAAGTTATTTTTGGCAACGCATTCGGCAATTTATCCAGACTTATATTCCCAAAATTTTACCGATCACGTACGCGCTCGTCGGAATTTGGATGATTTGGCGCGGTCTGGAGGTTGAAATAAAGATAGATACATCTGGCAAAAACCAAGTCATTACCGTTTGCCACGCACCGAGGGGAGATTAGGGATTTGGTATGAATAGAATCATGTTGATTTTACTTTTTCTTTGCTAATTTGGGAATAAATGCAACATCGAATTTCCCTTACATAAAAGAAACTTTAACAAAAACACGCTTAATCTGCCCATTTCCTTCAACTGCCTTGACAATGAGTTTGAATGGTCTATTTTTCTTTTTATAGAAAACTCTCGAATGAACCTTTTTGATGTAACCAACCTCAACACCATCTTTAAACACCTTTACTGCTTTGTCATCATGAACATTAAGTGGTTCTAGCTGATATATGAGTACGTCACCTGGACAAATACTTCCTACTGGTAACTTGAGCCTTCCTAAATTGGCTAAATCAGTAAGAAAAGAAGTACTTTTTGTAGGGTTAAAGTCAGCCAAGAACTCAAAATTATCTGTCGGACTTAGCCCTTGTGTATAGGCTAACATGTAAAACTTATCTTCTGTTTTTTGCGTATCAATTTCCCAGAAGTCATAAAAATCTGAAACATCTGAACGCTCAGATTTCATTATTCTTTGACCAAAAATTTCTAACACATTTTCTGTATATTCCTTTTTATAATCTGGAAACTCCGTATAAGGGAAAAAACCATCTTTCTTTGCTTCCTCAACGCCTTTCGGGATATAGGAAAAGCGTATCCCTCCTGTGGCATTTCTTTTCAAAACACCGATAATATGTCTTCTTTTTCCTAGACCTTCTCTCCAACTCAAGTATATATGACCTATTTCTTTCATTTGTATTGAGAATAAATGTTTCTCAACTTATTGAACCGCAAAATTAGCAATTTAAGAACCAATTCCTTCCTTTCTTTAGGAAAGAGATTAGGATTTCCAGTACGTAGCAACTCTACATCTATATCAAATACCAACGACTTTTTGAAAATTTCCACGCATGGTTTTTTGATAGTACATTTCACGCTTCAACCTCCTCCTTCCGCAACGCTTCTCTTAAAACCTGTTGCAGTAGTTTTTCATTTTGTGATTTACTTTCTTTAATACTTGCTTCCAACTCATTGCAATGCTGCATCAGTTCATCTAGTTTTTGAACGATGCGGATTTGTTCGGATAATGGGGGAAGGGGGATTAATAGTTCAGTTACATCCTCTTTTTTTAAATTAGGTTGTTGCCCTTTCCCTTCAAACATTCCTTTGTAAATATTCAAGACAAAATCTGAACCTAAAAAAGAATATACATAATCGTTATTAATAAACTTAGTGCTTCTAATTACAGCCACACGTTGATTTAGAAGCGATTCATTGTATGAATCAGGGCACTTGCTAATTTTAAGTCCGTCAGCAATATATGGACGTGTTAACGCTAATATCAAATCATTTTTGTAAACTAAATATTGCTTGTGCTTTTCTTTAAAGTTTAAAGGTAAGAAGTCATCTGTTTCAATAACACACCTAACACCAGCATTAGTAATTTTTATGCATTTAACTCCTTCTTCCTTTTTAAAATCTTCGCTATTAAAATTATTTCCAGAAATAAAAGTACAAACTTCCCCCAACCTACACCACACCCAATTATCAGGAATCTCAAAAGGAATTTCTTCGGCTTTGATGGGCGGTAGTTCTTTTTCCTTTTTAAGTTTCTTTTCAGCAATCAGTTTGACTTTTTCGGCTTTTATCTTTTTGAGCAATTCACTGGCTGGCTCATCTTTCGGGTTTTGCTCTACCAATTTGCCTTGCACCGCATCTTGCAATAATTGTTGACGGAGTTTTTTGACCAAATCAACTTGAGATAATAACTCGCTTGAAAGTTCAGACTTTAATTCTTCGGCATTTACAAACCGATTTTTGATCTCAATTTGTGTGTCAATATCAAAATAGGGCAGTTTATATTTCCCAAAACTACCTAAGCCAATCGCCTCTTTTGATGTACCTGCTTTGGTGTTTCGTACAATTTCATCTTTTAATTCATTGAAAAGAATGTGATAAAACTTTAAATCAACAGGTAAATTCTCTTGGTCTTTTGGAGTAATTATAAAACACAAGTCACTTGAAATGAATTTGCCATTTACATAATGTGTTCTGCCTAACGAACCTGATGCAGCAGCAGCAAAAATCAATGCTTCGCAGTCATGAGTATATTCATTGTGCGTTTTCCAGTCAGATGAAGCCGTGATAAAATCATACTCACCTGGTACACACTTTGAACTTTGCAAAACACCTTTTTCAAAGTTGAATATTTCGTCTATTCTAAAAAAACTCATACGTCTGCACCTCCTTTTTCATTCATTTCCAAAATCTCCAACCATTTGTCGTGGAGTAGTTTTTTATTGGGCAATGCCAATTGGTAATCGGCTACCATAGCGGGGTTTAGGGTTCGGCTTAAAGCATATTCTACCACTACGTCGTCTTTGCCTTTACAGAGTAAAATACCAATGCTTGGGTTTTCGTTTTCATTTTTTACCTCACGGTCTAATGCTTCCAAATAAAAATTTATTTGTGCCAAATGTTCGGGTGCAAATCGTTCTGTTTTTAGTTCAATCGCTACCAAACATTGTAATGTTCTATGATAAAACAATAAATCTATAAAAAAATCTTGATTGCCAACTTGTACCCTGTATTCTTGCCCCATAAAAGCAAAATCTCTCCCAAATTCTAGGATAAAATTTTTAAGATTTGCTACAATGGCATTTTGTAATTGATTTTCGCTATGTTGGGTGGGTAAATTCAAAAATTCTAATACATAAGAATCTTTGAACACACTTGTCAGGTTTGTTTTTGTTTCTTGAGGTACTTTGCTTAATTTCTCTTTGGTAAGCATTGTTCGTTCAAATGTTGCTGAGGTAATTTGTCGCTTTAGCTCACGGTAAGACCATCTTTCTTGTTTTGCTTTCATCAAGTAAAATAATTTCTCTTCATTGCTCTTACAGGCAATTATCTCTAAATGTGAAGACCAACTTATTTCTGCCAACACTGCTGGCAGTTTTATATCTATTTGATTAGTAGCATTTTGTATTTCTGCCAATCCTGCTGACAGTTTTAAAAATTCATGATTGGAATACGTTTCATAGAACTGTTTCATTCGCCAAATATTCCTTTCCGAAAACCCTTGTATA
>JBKBRQ010000176.1:0-5458 GCA_046292055.1 Spirosomataceae bacterium
TACGAAGGATTACTTCAGGTGCTTTGATTTCCAAAAGTCTCTTCAAACGGTTATTCCGAATAATTACACGGCGATACAAATCGTTCAAGTCAGATGTTGCAAAACGTCCACCATCTAGCGGAACAAGTGGGCGTAATTCTGGTGGAATAACGGGTACCATCTTGATAATCATCCATTCAGGTTTATTTTCCACGCGTGTATTTGCATCACGGAACGCTTCTACAACCTTCAATCTTTTCAAAGCCTCCGCTTTTCTTTGTTGAGCTGTATCCGTAGCTGCTTGGTGACGCAATGAATACGACAACTCATCCAACTTCAATCTCGATAAGAGCATCTCTAGTGCATCTGCACCCATTTTGGCGATGAACTTATTCGGATCTTCATCAGGAAGCATTTGGTTCTCCCGCGGAAGTTTATCGATGATATCTAGGTATTCTTCTTCAGTTAAGAAGTCCATGTAATTGATGCCTTCTTCTTCTTGAATACCTGCATTGATAACTACGTATCTCTCGTAGTAAATAATTTGATCTAACTTTTTAGTAGATAGACCAAGTAAATAACCAATTTTATTTGGTAAGCTTCTAAAATACCAGATATGTGCAACTGGGACGACCAATTCGATGTGTCCCATTCTTTCACGTCTAACTTTCTTTTCAGTAACCTCTACTCCACATCGGTCACAGATAATACCCTTGTAACGAATACGTTTGTATTTTCCACAGTGACATTCCCAATCTTTGACAGGGCCAAAGATTCGTTCACAGAACAAACCACCCATTTCTGGCTTGTATGTTCTGTAGTTAATGGTTTCCGGCTGTGTAACTTCACCGTATGAACTATCCAGAATAGACTCTGGAGAGGCCAAACTAATGGTGATGCTACTGAAGTCGCTGCTAAGTTTTTTGTTTTTCTTTAACGACATTGACAAGTATATTTCAATTATTAATAAAGAATCTGAAGAAATTGGTGCAAGCACCTTTATAGAAAAGGAAAATGTTTCTTTGGCCGTTTCTAGCGGCCAAAGAAAGCACTTATCTTATTCCATTGTAATCTCGAGGGCCAAGCCTCTCAATTCATGAACCAAAACGTTGAACGATTCAGGTATATTCGGTTTTGGAAGGTTTTCACCTTTTACTATCGCCTCATATGCCTTTGCACGACCAATTACATCATCTGATTTTACTGTCAAAATTTCACGTAGAACATGTGACGCACCGAATGCCTCCAATGCCCAAACCTCCATTTCTCCAAATCGTTGACCTCCAAATTGAGCTTTACCACCCAATGGTTGTTGTGTAATCAATGAGTATGGTCCAATCGAACGTGCGTGCATCTTATCATCTACTAAGTGACCTAGTTTCAACATATAGATAACCCCAACTGTTACTTTTTGATCGAAAGGTTCTCCAGAAAGACCATTATAAAGCTGTGTACGACCGTATTCTGGTAGATCAGCGGCATTGAGTTCTTCCAATACTTGTTCAGAAGAAGCACCATCAAAAATAGGTGTTGCATATTTGCGACCTAATTTTTTACCAGCCCATCCTAATACTGTTTCGTATAGCTGACCAATGTTCATACGCGAAGGTACCCCAAGTGGGTTTAGTACGATGTCCATTGGTGTTCCGTCCTCTAAGAAAGGCATATCTTCCTCACGGACGATACGCGCTACAATCCCTTTGTTACCGTGACGACCTGCCATTTTATCCCCTACTTTCAGCTTACGCTTTTTAGCGATATACACTTTAGCCAACTTCACGATACCTGCTGGTAGCTCATCTCCAACTTCTAGAACAAAACGCTCTCTTTTGTAAATACCAATGATTTCGCTTCTTCTAGAAAGGTAGTTTTTAACTAATTTGACCAACAACTCATTCGTATGTGCATCCTCCGTCCAATTTTCTAAATAAAGACCATCGAACAGGTTAGCTTCTTCCGGTACATTGTATGTACTTTCATCCACGTATGGGTTCTTATCTGGGAATAGATTATTCGTAATATTCGAACGGTTAAACTTCATTCCTTTTGAAATAAGCTCATCACTACCCGAGAATTTGTGTTTTACTCCCGTAGATGTCTTATCTTCCAACAAAGCA
The DNA here is from genome assembly GCA_046292055.1 of Spirosomataceae bacterium. Classification (GTDB taxonomy): domain Bacteria; phylum Bacteroidota; class Bacteroidia; order Cytophagales; family Spirosomataceae; genus CAYNRA01. Next base: position 2,097 of record JBKBRQ010000176.1, read on the forward strand.
ACCATTTTATCAATCATCTCTGCACGAAGAGCTAACATAGCACGGCTATGCTTCTGCATTAGGCGTTTTACCTCTTCTTTGTGCTTCACTCTTTCTTCTTTTGAAGGACGAGAGAATAATTTCGTTTCGATGATTACCCCTCTCAATGAAGGAGACGCTTTTTTCGAAGCATCTTTCACATCACCCGCTTTATCCCCGAAAATAGCACGAAGTAATTTCTCTTCCGGTGTTGGGTCAGACTCACCTTTTGGTGTGATTTTACCGATTAGGATGTCACCTTCTTTGATGTGTGTTCCCACACGTACAATTCCGTTTTCATCCAAATTCTTCACCATTTCTTCAGAAACGTTTGGAATCTCAGCCGTAAGCTCTTCTTCACCTCGTTTCGTATCTCTTACTTCTAAATCAAATTCTTCAATGTGAATGGATGTGAAGATATCTTCCCGCACTACACGCTCATTGATTACAATCGCATCTTCAAAGTTATATCCTTGCCAAGGCATGAAGGCAACCAAAAGGTTACGTCCCAATGCAAGTTCACCACCTTGAGTAGCATACCCTTCTACTAAAATTTGACCTTTCTTGATACGTTGTCCTTTCAAGACAATCGGACGCAAGTTGATGCAAGTATCCTGGTTCGTACGACGGAATTTGATTAGATTGTAGCTTTTCAAATTTGTCTCAAAGTTCACCAACATTTGGTCTTCTGACCAATCATAGCGAACCATGATTTTTTCCGCGTCTACATATTCAATCACACCATCTCCCTCTGCCACAACAAGCGTACGCGAGTCTTTTGCAATTCTACCTTCAAGACCCGTACCAACGATTGGTGCTTCTGGGCGTAACAAAGGAACCGCTTGACGTTGCATGTTTGAACCCATCAATGCACGGTTGGCATCATCATGCTCAAGGAATGGAATCATGGAAGCTGCGACCGATACAATTTGATTTGGAGCAATATCCATGTAGTCAATTTCAGTCGGATTTTTATACGGGAAATCCCCTTCAAATCTACACTTAAGTGAATCTACTGTAAAATCACCTTTTTCATCCACAAAAGGAACGGCCATGGCAATGTTCTTACCATCTTCTTCCTCTGCTGTTAAATAGGTGATGTCGCCACTCAACTTCCCTTCTTTCACCTCTAAATAAGGAGTTTCAATGAAGCCCATTGAGTTGATTTTCGCGAATGTACAAAGAGAAGAAATCAACCCAATATTTGGTCCCTCGGGAGTTTCAATCGTACAAAGACGACCGTAGTGCGTATAGTGAACGTCACGAACCTCAAAACCAGCACGCTCTCTAGATAGACCGCCAGGCCCTAAAGCTGACATTCTTCTTTTGTGTGTAATCTCAGCCAATGGATTCGTTTGATCCATGAACTGTGACAATTGGTTTGTACCAAAGAACGAATTTATAACAGAAGATAAAGTACGTGCATTAATCAAATCGACCGGTTTAAAGTCTTCATTATCACGGACGTTCATTCTCTCTTTAATCGTACGAGCCATTCTCGCTAATCCAACACCGAATTGGCTGGAAAGCTGCTCTCCTACTGTACGAACGCGGCGATTAGATAAGTGGTCAATATCATCGACTACTGCTTTTGCATTGATTAGACCAATCAAATACTTAACAATAGAAATGATATCTTCCGTGGTTAATACACGCTTATCTAACTCTGTTTGAAGTTCTAGCTTTGTATTAATTCTATATCTTCCGACCTCACCCAAATCATATCTTTTGTCAGAGAAGAATAAACCTTGAATAATCTCACGAGCTGTTGCTTCGTCAGGTGCTTCTGAGTTACGTAGTTGGCGATAAATTTGCTCAACTGCTTCTTTTTCTGAATTTGAAGTGTCTTTCTGTAACGTTGTATAAATGATATTAAACTCCGCAACATTTGAGTCTTCCTTGTGAACAATGATAGACGTTTGTTCTGTTTCAAGAATAATTTCGATGGAATCTTGCGTAATGACAGCATCACGCTCCAAGATTACCTCATTTCTATCAATCGAAACAACCTCTCCTGTGTCTTCATCGACGAAATCCTCTGTCCAAGTCTTCAAAACTCTAGCTGCCAAACGGCGACCAATCATTTTTTCTAGACTTTGACGATTCGCTTCGATTTCTTCGGATAGTTCAAATAAATTCAATATTTCCTTATCAGAACCAAAACCGATAGCTCTTAAAAGAGTTGTTACGGGGAATTTTTTCTTTCTATCAATGTAGGCATACATGACGTTATTCACGTCTGTAGAGAATTCAATCCATGAACCCTTCATTGGGATAACCCTTGCAGAGTACAATTTAGTACCGTTAGTATGCTTACTCATTGAGAAGAACACACCTGGTGAACGGTGAAGTTGAGATACAATGACACGTTCAGCGCCATTGATAACGAACGATCCTCTCTCTGTCATGTAAGGGATATTTCCGAGAAATACCTCTTGCTCGATGGTTTCAAAATCCTCGTTGTCGTCATCATTACAAGTGAGACGTAACTTTGCTTTCAGAGGGACTGAGTAAGTAAGACCACGGTCAATACTTTCATCTACTGAATACTTTGGAGGGTCAATGGTATAATCGACAAACTCCAAGAAGTAATTTTCCCGTGAGTCTGAAATCGGGAAGTTATCCATAAAAACCTGATACAACCCTTCCGCTCTACGGCTTTCAGCGGGAGTATCGATTTGGAAGAACTCTTCGAAAGACTTCAACTGAATGTCCAAGAAGTCTGGATACTCAAGAACGGGACGTACGCTGGCAAAGCTTTTTCTACCGTTTTCTGTTAATTCCAAGGTCTTAAATTGTTTTAATAAATAAAAAATGCATTTTGGAAGAAAATCAAACTAATCGTTTGACAACATAGAAATCGCAGTGAAGGAAGCTTTCCACCCCTTTGCATCTACCCTACGAAAGCAGAAGTGTATCGGATGAAAAACTTGTTTTTAAATGAGCACCATCGTACAAATTTAAAAATCTTGTAAAGTTAACATTTATTTTTTGGCGGTGCAAATTCATCTACACCAAGCTATACATTTACACCATATATAGAGGATAATATTGAAGACTTTAGGAAAAGTACAAAGAGTGTACAAAAGGAAAAAGGTTCTCTCCTCGGCATTGCCAAAGAGAGAACCCTCTATTTAGTCAGTATCTGTAAGAATTACTTCAATTCTACTTCAGCACCAGCTTCTTCCAATTGTTTTTTCAATGCTTCCGCTTCGTCTTTCGCGATACCTTCTTTCAAAGGCTTCGGAGCTGAATCAACTAGTTCTTTTGCTTCTTTCAAGCCTAAACCTGCAAGATCTTTCACTAATTTAACAACTTGTAGTTTATTTGCACCACCTGACTTA
>JBKBRQ010000177.1:0-5449 GCA_046292055.1 Spirosomataceae bacterium
GAGAACTAAGAAACACGACTTTCCCTGACTTTTTACTCCAGCAGGCAGCTCCAAAACCACCACTAAATGGCGAACCTGTCAGTTTGAGCAGATACAAATCCTCGTGTCTACCTACTTTATCAAAACGAATGTGTTTCCCACTTTCAATGGACTCAATCAGTGAACCCAAAGAAGGCCAAATTCCTCCTGTGTAAGCCAACCCACTGATTAAAAAATTAGGTGCCAAAAGGTAATATTCCGCTTTTTTCAAAACAAGCTTTCGATGTTTCAAGATGAGTTCTATGTTGTCCCGAAACAACGCGTCATATCGGTCTCTCAAGGTAGGGTCGTATGGTTCAGCGAAGTAATACTGATACAAAGAATCGCTGAGACGCACCCGATTTAGAACAATTCTCAGATGATTATCATGAATGATAGACGTATGTATAGGAACTACCTTACCTCCCCCGTTTTCAAGCAAGTAATGCCCGTCCTCTTCACCCACAATTTTACAAATACCAAGGTCCAGAGAAATCTTCTTTCTCCATTTATTGATGTTTAAGAAATAAAAAGTGCCGTATTTTGATCTAAATAGCATAGTATATGAGTTTAAGTGGAACGATGAATGATTTGTTTCATGGCTTTATCCCCAGAAAAATCGGAGATCGACTTTTCTAGGAAAGCGCACTTGCCTTTATGAAAGCGCATATATGTGTAAAACGAATAGGAAACACACAGTCAGAGGTTAAGAACGGGGATTCTCTAGCTTCCAAATTTCACCTTTTAATTTATCCAATATCCTGCCTTGAAAATTGAGCTTTACTTCTGGTTCTCGAACCCTTTTTCTCAATTCACGAATGGAAATACTACTCGAAAAATTATATTCATCGGACTTTTTAAAACGAACAAGTTTGCCCGACTTTTTACTCCAGAAAATGGCCTCAGTAAACTCGCTAGGCCCTAGCCCGCATTGCATAGAGATGAAGTACAACTCTTGGTGGTCCCCTAATTTGTCATAATAAATATGATTCCCGCTCTCAATAGACTCAATGAGAGAGCCCAATGAATAGGACATACCGACGAATCGTATGTGACTTTTGAGCGTGCTTGCAGTCAAGAGATAATATTCTGGTTGACTTAAAACGAGGTGTCTGTATTTCAAGAGAAGTTCTAAATACGCATCACAATCAGACTTATCCTCATCAGGAACAGGTTCCATACGATCTATGCAATCCTTACCAAACAGACGTTTGTATTGCACGTCAGAGAGAAATATTTTATCCTTGACGATTTCGATGCCATGATCAATGAAAGTAGATTTTGGAACTGTAATTTCATCCTCTTGGCTATTTTGTACTTGATATGAATGGGTATTTTCACCTACAATCCAGCAAATATCTCCTTTTTTAAACTTCCATTTATCTAAATCCATTGCATACTGGCGACCATACATGGTTGTAAATTCAATCATCTATTTTTGATTTTGGTGAGTAAAAACAAGTCAATTCAAGAAAACGCTAATACATATACGTACAAATCCATTTAAACAAAAACTGTGAACTAAGCAGTTGCATACTCCAATTCTCGGACTTCGGTAATGAGTTGTCTGAGGAGTACATCTTGATGGTAAATTCTGGCTTCTGGTTTTTTAACTCGTGTACGCAGCTCACTAAAAGGTGCATCTGGTAGATGGGAAAGAAAATCGCATGAAGTCCTATCTTCAAAATGCACGATTTTCCCTTCGTGCTCACACCAGAAAGTGGCATTCCAACTTTGTAACCTACTATTTATCGCCAGCAAATACATGTTTTTGTAACCACACATTTCTTTCACAAAAATGTGTGCCCCAACATCAATGGATTCTACGAGCGAGCCCAATGAAAATGATAGTACACCGACGCCGAATTTAGAATACGACTTACACGACAACAAAGGCGGTGTCAGGAGATAGTATTCGGGTTGACGTAAAACAACGTGCCGGTGTTTCAAGATGAGTGGTAAATTATCTAGAAATAAATCATGAAATGGATTCAATTCGTGACGAACAGTTTTGTTTGTGAAGTGATAATCATACAGCTTATCACTCAAAATAACTTGATTATCAATAACTTCTACGTTATTTTTTGAAATAACTGCCTTTTCAAATTTAGCCACTTCTCCCACACCATTTTGAAAAAAATACGTATCGTCTTTTTCGCCAACCAGCCGACACTTTTTATGTTCTTTTGTTTTCACTCCATACGAATGAATAGAGAAATGGCGACCATACAGGGTTGTAAATGCAATCATCTGTTCTCAAATTTAAGTGGAAAATACGGGTTACATGCTTTTTTTTCTTTGACTACATTGCTTGAAAATATGGACTCACTTTTCGAGACAAGTAATCCGACTCATTGCGGTTTCTAAACTGAACAGATACAAATATATACCCATTCTTACTGGAGGACTAATTAACTTATTAAACGGTTTTTTACGTCAACACAGCGTACATTCATGCTTAGAAAGGGGTACAGGTTGAAAGTTGCAGCTTCTTATGCATCTGCATTTTATGAATAATAGAACATACGTCCGCCCAATCTGTTCTGCCGTAAAATAAGTATTTTTTACGTCACTTACAGGAACGATTAGTTTTGCACTCAGAAACGAAAGGAGTGTAAGTTCACTAGATTAGAAATTACGGTTGACATTTGCCTTTATTGGCGAAAGACAAATGAACTACACAGAAATTTAAAAAAAAGTTCCATTTTTAGTCACTTTTTTTTCAAATTCAGTATTTTCTATCAAAACAGAGTAGTGAGTTACCTCAAATCGTCCATACGTATTCACCTGAAAAGCATTTCTATATTTCTAACTTAAAAACGGTTCATCGTCTATGCAAGTATTTTCCAAAACCACGTTTAAATTGGGTCTTGAATGCCCAAACAAACTTTATTTCGCGAATGACAAGTCTTTTGCCAATCAGAAAATAGAAGATTCATTTTTGCAATATCTGGCATCTGGTGGTTTTCAGGTGGAAGCATTGGCGCGGTTGCATTATCCGAACGGCAAAACGATTGATGCCGCCTCCTACGAATACGAATTAGCCGCAACGTTAACAAAAAATGCACTCACTGAAGAAAATACCGTACTTTTTGATGCCGCTTTCCTTGTGGATGGTTTTTATTCGCGTTGCGATATCATCGAAAAAAAAGGAAATAAACTCCGGTTAATTGAAGTAAAAGCCAAAACTTTTGACCCGAAAGAAGAACATACGTTCAAAGGAGTTCGAGGTGGTCTCGTAGCTACATGGAAACCCTATTTGTTTGATTTGGCGTTTCAAAAGCAAGTCATCCAATGGGCATATCCTGATCTTCAAGTGGAGGCATTCCTATTCATGGCAGATAAAACCAAGGTTGCTACTATTGACGGGCTAAACCAACTCTTCAGAGTGAAAGAAGGGGGAGCATCTAGAAAAGACATAGAAACAAATGTCACTTCTCTAGCAGATATTGGCTCATCTGTCTTGACAGAAATCAATATGAACGAGTTGATTGATAAAATCTTAGAAGATAAACATGCTTGTTATGCAAAATTGCCCTTTTCTGTGGCAGTTCAGCAGTTCAAAAAGAACTATTTTGAGAAAACATACGCACATGCGCCCATTGCAGCAAGTGCTTGCAAAGCGTGTGAGTTCAAAGCCAGCCAAGAAGAAAAAGCAAACGGTTTACAGTCTGGATTTGAGTATTGTTTCAAAAAACAATTGAATTGGCAAGACAGCGATTTCAACCGACCGAATATCTTGGAAATTTGGAATTTCAGAGCAGATAGTTTAATCCAACAAGGACGATTATTCTTGGATGAAATTTCGGAAGAAGACTTAAAAGTTGAGTACAAATCCAATCAAATTTCACCTTCAGAAAGACGTTGGATTCAAGTTCAAAAAGCAAGAAGTGGCGATACAACCGTCTATGTAGAGAAAGAAGGTCTAAAAGAGGAAATGAAGCGATGGACATTTCCACTTCATTTCATCGATTTCGAAACAAGTACCGTTGCCTTACCTTTTACCGCTGGTAGAAGACCGTACGAGCAAGTTGCCTTTCAGTTTTCACACCATACGTACCACGAAGATGGCATTATCACGCATACATCTGAATTTATCAGCCATACACCGGGCGAGTTTCCTAACTTCCTTTTTGCACGCGCATTGAAAGCGGCGTTGGGTAACGATCTAGGAAGTATTTTTCGGTTTGCCTCACACGAAAATTCCATTCTCAATGCCATCATCAAGCAACTTAGGGATTCCAATGAGCCAGACAAAGACGAATTGATTGCATTCTTACAAACGATAACTGCGCCAACCAACAATTCAGCTGAAAAATGGACAGCCGAACGCTCAATGATTGATTTAAACAAAATCATCAAAGAGTATTATTACAATCCATACACGAAAGGATCTATTTCGATCAAAGCTGTTTTACCAGCAGCCTTAAAAGTGAGTACATTTCTTCAGAAAAAGTACTCGAAAAGTTTGAATCAAATCAATATAAGCAGTAAAAACTTTCCAAAAACGCATATCTGGTTAACACAAGAAAATGGCGAGGTAGTCAATCCATATAAAATGTTGCCTCCACTTTTCCAAGAATGGAGCGAAATAGAAAAAAAGGAAACCCAATTTGACTCCGAGAGCATCGCAGACGGTGGAGCTGCACTAGCTGCTTATGCCAAATTACAATACCAAAATTTGACAGATAGAGAAAGAAATGAAATCACATCTGGTCTTCTGAAATATTGTGAGTTGGACACGCTAGCCATGGTCATGATTTATGAACATTTGAAAGAACTAACCGAGTAAATTCGAGTAATTATACCTGTTTCTCCTCAAAACCAGCAACGAAGCAACTCAGTCTTCTTTGCTGGTTTTTGTTGTTTTCGAACGAATGTTTTATGAATTCAATACAAGTCATATACGCCAAATTGAACTTCTTCACTCACTTTTTCATTCAAATCACAAAATCATTTTCATATTCTTTCTTTACCTTTGCCTAATTATTTGAAAGAAAAAATTTGTGAGGATAACTACCTTGCCCAAACTTATATGCAATCTACTGTTCTTTCTCTCTCGCTTGATCCATCTATAGCGTACGACGACACGCTACTGCGCGAATACTTAACCAAAAACGCCCTTTCCAAAGAAAAAAGAACGTTTTCTTTCCGACGAATCAAAGAATCCATCGACGGACGAAAGGGAAAAGTGGTCATTCATCTCGACGTTGAAATCTTTTTTGCGGATACGCCTCCTCCCCTTTTCTCTTCGGTACGCTCCTATCCGTCTGTCGCTCATGCCCCGCAAGCGCTCGTTATCGGTGCAGGTCCAGCAGGTCTTTTTGCTGCCCTCCGTCTCATCGAACTCGGTATCAAACCCGTTGTCTTAGAGAGAGGTAAAGATGTGCGTGCCCGGCGCCGAGACCTCGCTGCACTCAATAAAAAACAC
>JBKBRQ010000178.1:0-5394 GCA_046292055.1 Spirosomataceae bacterium
GCCCAGTCGGAGAAAAAAGAAAGAATCTTCCTAAAGTAATCCCCTTAAAATAGGAAGTGAATAGATTGAGAAGTTACTTTTTCTATTCCATTGATAAGATATATAGGTAAATTCGGTCAGATTTGTGACAATTTACTTGAAATTCGGGTTATATCGACAGGCATACAAATAGATGTAGGAAGATACAATGAACGCATACCAAGAAACACAACAAGCGGCTTACGCTTTTTTGGATATATTTTACAAAGAAAATCAATTAGTAGGTTTTGATTCCCGTTGGCAGCAGGTAAAAACGGCTATTCAAGAAACGGGGAAATACGAATTAACCACAGATGAACTTGCGTACGGAGCCAAATTAGCGTGGCGAAATAGTACACGCTGCATTGGTAGATATTTTTGGAAGTCTTTGCAAATCAAAGATGTACGGCACATTCAAACGATTGATGACGCGTTTCAAGCGTTGTGTGAACATCTTCGTTTTGCGACAAATAAGGGAAAAATTCGTTCTCTTGCTACGATTTTTTCCGCTGAGTCTGGTCTCCGTATCTTAAACCGACAGTTGGTTCGGTATGCCGGGTACGAAACAGCGGAAGGGATTATTGGTGACCCGATGGAGGTAGCGTTTACTCAATTCTGCCAATCGCTTGGTTGGCAAGGCAAAGGGACAGGATTCGATGTTTTACCACTTGTCATCCAACAATTTGCGGAACCACCCGTCTGGTTTGAAATTCCAGACGATTGCCAACTTCATGTCCAGATAGAACATCCTACAGTAGAGAACATCGCTTCTTTAGGGTTGCAATGGTATGCAGTTCCCGTTATTTCTAATTTAACGCTTTCTATCGGTGGGCTCTCTTTTCCGTTTGCGCCGTTCAATGGTTGGTATATGTTGAGCGAAATTGCCACACGTAATTTCGGTGACATTCAACGGTACAATCAACTCCCGAAGGTAGCTGAATTACTAGGTTTGGAGACGAAAAAAAATAAAACACTTTGGAAAGATAAGGCACTTTTAGAGTTGAATATTGCTGTTCTTCACTCGTTTGAAAAAGCCGGTGTCATGCTCGTTGACCCACACACTGCTGCCGAACAATTCATGAAATTTGTTGAAATAGAGGAAAAAAATAACCGAACCGTACAAGCAGAATGGTCTTGGGTGGTTCCACCAACGGCTGGCTCGACAACCGAAGTTTTTCACCGTGAATTCTCTAATGTTTGTGTTTTCCCTAATTTTATAGCAGAACCTGCCGTAGAGGAAGTGAGTAAAAAGTGTCCATTTTCACATGTTAATCTTTCTGAAAATTAATATTTGATTGGGATAAAATTAAAATTAGATTAGTCTAAATTTCTAAAATGCACTATATTTGTAACAAAATAAAAACCTTATATGTGGAAAAAAATACAAATGAATGTGCTGACTTTGGCACTATCTAGTCTCTGCGCCTTTTCTTCATTTGGGCAAAAGGTTATCACAGGACGCATTTTAGATACTGAAACACGGGCAGCTGTGCCCTATACAACGGTCGCAATAAATGGAACAACTACAGGTGTTTTAGCAGATTCAGTAGGTCGTTTCTCTTTAGATGTCACGAATTTGACTTTCCCGCTATCCATGCAGTTTTCTGCTGTTGGTTTTATGAAAAAAACAGTTTCTTTGGTTGTTTTTCCCACGCAGCCTCTAGAAGTTTTCTTAGATCCTTCTTCTTTGGGGTTGCAAGAAGTAGTCGTAACGGGTACTATGAAAGAAGTACGAAAAGATGACAGTCCAATTCCTATCGAGATTTATTCGCCCCGCTTTTTTCAGAAAAATGCTTCTTCCAATTTGGTCGAAAATCTGACGTTTATCAACGGAATCACGCCACAAGTTACATGCAATGTGTGTAATACAAGTTCGATTAGTATCAACGGAATTGAAGGTCCTTATACCATGATTTTGATTGATGGAATGCCGAATGTCAGTGGTTTGGCTACAGTATATGGCTTGAGTGGTATTCCTAACTCTATGATTGAACGTATTGAAATCGCCAAAGGTCCTGCTTCTACGTTGTATGGTTCGGAGGCTGTGGCAGGGGTTATCAATGTGATTACCAAACGGGCAAATACAGCGCCTCGCATTAGTTTTGACCATTTTTCAACGTCAGAAGGTGAGTTTAGCACAGACGCATCTGTTTCGTTCCGAACTAAGAAAGCGTTTTCTTTGCTTGGTATGAATCATTTTCGTTACAATACCATTCGGGATGTAAACGGAGATAATTTTACAGATTTAGCTCTTCAAAACCGTTTCTCAGTTTTCAATAAATGGGATTTTACACGCCAGAATAACCGGGTTGCTTCCATTGCTGGACGTTATTATTATGAAAATAGATGGGGAGGAGAACTGACTTGGACACCGGAGTTCCGGGGTGGTGACCAAATTTATGGAGAAAGTATTTACACCAAACGAGCTGAGGTATTCGGTAAATACCAATTACCTACTACTCAAAAAATTTATTTTGATTGGTCTTTCAATGACCACGACCAAAATTCTGCGTACGGAAATACGATTTATCTTGCCAAACAGCGTGTCGGATTCGGACAGTTGTATTGGGATAAAAAAATAGGTACGAGCCATGATGCTCTCATTGGTATTGCCTACCGCTATACATGGTATGACGACAGTACACCTGCCACCATGAATGCGTTGACCTCTGAGAATCAACCTTCTGTCATTCATCTTCCTGGCGTGTTTTTCCAAGATGAAATCAGCATTCGGGAGCGGCACAAACTTTTGGTAGGTCTACGTTATGACTACAACAGCAATCATGGAAATGTCTTTACGCCGCGTATTAGTTACAAGTTTTCGAAGGATCCGTCCAATATATTCCGTTTTACGATGGGCAATGGTTTTCGTGTCGTGAATTTATTTACAGAAGACCACGCTTCCTTGATATCGGCGCGCGAAGTTGTGATTGCTTCTGAGCTTCAGCCTGAACGTTCGTACAATGTCAATTTGAATTATATCAAAAAGTTTGTTGTCGGTGATGGTTTCTTGAATCTCGATGGTTCTTTGTTCTACACGTATTTTACCAACCAGATTCTACCCGATTATTCTGATCCAAACAAAATCATTTACGATAATTTGAATGGGTTTGCAGTTACGCAAGGAGCATCTTTGAATGCAGATTGGGAGCTGGCTTCCGGACTCGATATTACGCTGGGCTTGACCTACGTAGATACCTACAAAATGGAGCCTGATGAATTTGGTGTCGAGACACGTACGCCACAAATTTTGGCTTCGCGGTTCAGTGGTACATTTAGTCTTGGTTATACGTTTGCCAAACCAAACATAACCATTGACTACATTGGGTTGATGAAAGGGCCGATGTATATGCCTGTATTTCCGAACGACACACGTCCAGAAAAATCCCCATTTTATTCGTTGCAAAACGTACAAGTGACCAAACGCTTCAAAAAAGGATTCGAAGTATATGGAGGCGTGAAAAACCTACTGAATTTTATCCCACAAGAAGAAGTTATTTTGCGTGCATTTGACCCGTTTGATCGTATGGTGGATGTAGACAATCCAAATAATTTCTCTTTTGACCCGACCTACAGTTATGCACCCATCCAAGGGCGTAAGTTCCAGCTAGGTCTTCGATTTGTATTATAAGTAGTCTACCCCTGAAACAAGCAAGTCGGTTTTTCTTTAGCCATAGGAAGAACCGACTTTTTTATTTGGTACATGTATGGTATTATCGTAGCCCATGGTTTTAACCATGGGAGGATAGAATCAAATTTCATCGAAAAGAAAAACGTATTCGTCGAAGAATATCCTGAAAAATACGCCTCCCTTTTGGCATACCTCCAAAAAATCCATTTCTTGCTTCTTGATTGACAATCACCTAAACAAACTTCCAATGAAACGTACTTTTGTCGGGCTTCTTGCTTTCGCCGTTTCCTCTGCGGCATGGGCTCAAAATTATTCGGGTTACACGCCTGCTTCTCAGAAAAAACAAGAAGAAATCGAGAAAAAATGGCTCGCAACCACTGATTTTTCTCGCTTTCGTACACACTTGACCGCCCTGACCTCTGCGCCACACCCGGCGGGTTCAGCACAAAATGAGAAAGTACGCGATTATCTGGTCGAGACCATGGAGAAGGCAGGCTGGAAATCAACCGTTTATCCGTACGATATTCTGTTGCCCAAAGAGCCCGGCTATTCCGCCGTTTCTGTCGTAACTCCCGTTCGTATTCCACTCAATAACCAAGAATATGTATTACCCGAAGACCCTTATTCGGCACATCCTGACTTATGGCCCGGTTGGAATGCTTGGTCGGGTGCAGGAAATGTCACGGCTGAGGTCGTATATGCCAATTACGGTACAAAAGCAGATTTCGAACGCCTCGAAAAGGAAGGCATTGACCTAAAAGGTAAAATTGTCTTGGCACGATACGGTGGTAATTTTCGTGGGTACAAAGCCAAATTTGCCGAACAATACGGTGCCGCAGGTCTCATCATTTACACAGACCCCGCCGATGCCGGTTACATGAAAGGACTCGTCTATCCACAAGGGGTTTTTTATAACGAAAGCTCCATTCAACGCGGTTCCTTGCTTACATTGGATTTTACAGGCGATGCCTTGACGCCCTTTGAGCCCGCTTTGCCGCTCGACGGCACAAAGAAAATCAAACGCTTGAACCAAGAGGAAGTTGGTCTGCATACCATTCCTGTTACATCGCTTCCGTATGGCTCGGTGAAGGAAATATTCGCGCGCATGACAGGGAAACCTGTTCCTGCTGGTTGGCAAGGGGGACTTCCTTATACGTATCGTCTGACAGGTGGCGCCGATCTCAAAGTCAATCTGAACGTACAACAGAAAAAAGACATGGTACGCGTTTATGATGTGATCGGTAAATGGGAGGGAACGGAAAATCCGGACGAATGGATAATCATGGGTTGTCATTACGATGCTTGGTCGTTTGGTTCTACTGATCCCAACAGCGGTACTGCCATGATGCTCGCTCTGGCAGAATCTATGAATAAACTGGCGCAACAAGGCATAAAACCCAAAAGAAGTATCTTGATTGGCCATTGGGATGCCGAAGAACACGGGGTCATTGGCTCAACAGAATGGGTGGAACAAATGCACGACGAACTCAAAGCCAAAGCCGTGACGTACATCAACCTTGACGCTGCGGTCTCGGGTAGAAATTTTGGTGCGTCGGCTTCTCCTTCCATGAAGCAAGTGATTTTGGAAACCACGCAAAAAATCAGTTTTCCGGATTCGTCCAAAACATTGTTTGATGTTTGGAAAGGAGGGAAAAAACAAGAGCCGAGCATCGGAAATCTTGGCGGAGGTTCTGATCACATTGCCTTTTACATGCACGTAGGGATTCCGTCATTGAATGCAGGCG
>JBKBRQ010000017.1:0-23929 GCA_046292055.1 Spirosomataceae bacterium
AACGTATCGCACGCGAACAATAAAACAAAACGTAAGTTTTACCCCAATATCAAGACAAAGAGATTTTTCTTGGAGTCTGAAGGTGTTTGGGTTCAATTGAAAGTTTCTACGAAAGCTATGCGTACAATCAACAAGAAAGGACTTGAAGCTACGCTTGTTAGTGCAGCAAAAAAAGGAACACTTTCTTTGTAATTGGTACTTATTTTTATTTATTGAAGGGATTATTGGTTAACCAATAATCCTTTTTTTTATTTATAAAATCCCCCCCAATGAATTTATTACAGAAAATTGAAGAAGCTACGGGTTTTATCCGGTCAAAAACAGAAGATTTTAAACCTCAAGTAGGTATTATTTTAGGAACGGGACTTTCAAAGCTAACAGAGGATCTCGTTATTGAGTTTACATTGAACTACGATGAAATTCCTCATTTTGTCACATCGACAGTTGAGTTTCATTCGGGAAAATTACTTTTTGGTTATCTAGCTGACAAGCCCGTTGTGTGTATGCAGGGGCGCTTTCATTACTACGAAGGGTACACAATGGAAGAGGTGACGTTTCCTGTTCGTGTGATGAAATTGCTTGGAATTACACATTTATTTGTTTCGAATGCGGCAGGTGGTATGAATCCTTCTTTCAAAGAGAGTGATTTGATGTTAATCGAAGACCACATCGCATTATTTTTGCCGGAAAATCCGTTGGTTGGTCCACCAATTTTGGGTGATCGATTTCCAGATATGAGTGCGCCGTATTGTCCTATTCTTTTGGCTCGTGCATCTGATATCGCTGAAGAGTTAGGAATGAATTTGCAAAAAGGAGTGTATGTGAGTGTAACGGGGCCGCAACTGGAAACGAAAGCAGAGTACAGAATGCTCAGAATGTTGGGCGCTGATGCTGTGGGTATGAGTACTGTGCCAGAGGTGCTTGTTGCTGTACAAATGGGGATTGCTGTTTTTGGCGTTTCTGTTATTACAGATTTGTGTATTCCGGAGACATTGCAGAAAGCAGACATTTCCAAGATACTAGCTGCTGCGTACAGAGCAGAACCTCAGATGACTCTTTTAATAAAAAGACTCATAGGGTCACTTTAAATAGCATACACATTTGATATTTTTAGGAATGGCTCTTTTTATACAAAATATGCAGAGATATTTTCGTATTAAAAAGAGCCATTTTTTATTAAATCAAACCAAGTACACGGAGTTTGTCAAATCCAACTGTTTCTCTATACAATTGAGGAGAGATTTGGGCATGTTTTTTGAAAAATCTACTAAAGTAGAATTCATCTTCATAGCCAAGTAGATATGCAATCTCCTTGACTGTTTTGCCTGTGAGGTAAAGTTCTCTTTTGGCTTCAATCATGATGCGTTGTGCAATGATTTCAGTTAAGGTTTTATTGTAGTATTTTTTTACAATCTTGGCAAGTGCATTTGGCGAAATATTCAAAACTTCTGCGTATTCGGCAGGAGAGTGTAAGCGTTTGAATTCCCGTTCAATAGTATCAACGAGTTGCTGAATGATTTGAGGTTCCTTTGCATCACTTCTTGGGATTTCTACCTTCGTGTCAGCTTGTTTCATGCGTAGTACCTGAATCAAGAAAATTTTGATGTACGCAACAAGAACTTCGTGGAGTGCTATATCAGACTTGTTGATTTCAGTCTCCATTTGTGCGAGTAACTCAAGTAGTTTAGGTGTGTCTGAAACAGAAAAGAAAGGAGGTTCATAGATGTTATGAAATAGTGTCCCTTCCGTTTCTACTTCATTTTGGTACCGATACGTACAGAAGAAGTCAGGGTGAAAGTTGAGGATAATTCCCGTAAAGTTCTCATCAGAGGAGATACGGTAGGGTTGGAAGGGAGATAGGCAAATCATGCTGTTAGGTGGCACGTTGTATTGCTCTAAATCGACGTCAAGTAGTGCATTTCCTGTGAGCGTTAAAATCATGGAATAATAATTGTGACGCTGCATCGTAGAGAAATACGAGCTATCTTGGAAAGGAAGAACCTTAATGGCCAAATCGCCATTCTGCCTGTTAATCAGGGTGTTTACGGACTGCTGCATTGGGTTTAGAAAATAAAAAGTGAAAGTAAGATACCTTACTTCCACCAATAATAATACCAAAATAGATGGATTCCAAATGTTCGGAGCACTATTTTGTCGTTTCTAATTTGGACAATAAAACAACCGTAAATGAAAAATCATTTAAATTACGTATAATAAGGCAATTAAATATCTCTGTTTTTGTGGATGAGCATGTGCAACTCATCTATCTTTTTTAACTTACAGGCACAAATTTCTTGATTTATAGACAATTGTAACATAGAGATTTTATGCTTGAGCATGGACGATTTTTCCAGCAATTTTTAATCACTTATTTTTAATACATATGTATTTTTGGGTGTAATGTATTGATAATTAAATATTTATGGTATAGTTTTTTACAATGAACTCATCATGTTTATCTATAATAAAAGAATGAATGGATAAAAAAGTACATGAAGTTTGTCATTTCATGGACAATTTTAATCAATTTTGAATTTCATTCCCTTTTTCAAGTGGATTGTTTTATTTTTGTTTTTTGACTTTTTAATCCTTTGCATGACAACCTACTCTCTTACCCGTAAAAAAGAATCTTTCCATTTATCCATTCAATTGGCATCCTCAAAAAGTGAAAGTAACCGTGCGCTTATTTTGCATGCGCTAACCGATTTTAAATCTAAAATCGAGAATGTTTCTTCTGCTCGTGACACACAGACTCTGATTCGTTTGCTTGATTCAGATGACCAAGAAGCAAATGTTATCGATGCGGGTACAACTATGCGTTTTTTAACGGCGTATTTTGCCTTGACTAATCAGACAAAAACAATGACGGGAACTGCGCGCATGTGCGAGCGTCCTATTGCTTTATTGGTGGATGCACTACGTTCTATTGGTGCTGAGATTCATTATCTAGGATTAGATGGATTCCCCCCCTTATCTATTCAAGGTTTCAGAGAGCAACAAAATGACTTGATTGAAATACGTGGAGATGTGAGTAGTCAATATATTTCAGCACTCTTGATGCTTGCTCCAACCTTGCCTAACGGCTTACGCATTCGGTTGTTGGGAGAGGTAGGTTCCGTTCCTTATATCACCATGACTATCCAACAAATGGCCGCTTTTGGTGTGAAAGTAAATTGGGATAAAAATGAAAATATCCTCTCGGTATTGCCGCAAAAATATATACCGATTACATATCAAATCGAGTCGGATTGGTCAGGTGCATCGTATTGGTATAGCATTTTAGCTTTGGATAATCACCCTGAAAGTACCGTCGAACTAATCGGTTTGAAAGCCAATTCACTGCAAGGCGATAGCGCGATTGTAGCAATCATGGAACAATTGGGAGTGAAAACGGAATACACGGAAAAAGGTGTTTTATTAACAAAAGGAGAGGTTTCAAATAATTTTGAATGGGACTTTACGAATTGTCCTGATTTAGCACAAACAATCGCTGTCATTGTTGTGGCTTTGGGTATTCCTTCTGTATTTACTGGTATTGAAAGTTTGAAAATAAAGGAAACAGACCGTGTAGCAGCACTTCAAAATGAATTAGCGAAAATTGGGGGTGTTTTCATCGAAGAAATTCCTGCTACAAAGTACACATTGAGCAGAAAAATAGATGTGGAAGTCACCAATCCTGTTTTTGAGACATACGACGATCATCGGATGGCCATGGCATTTGCTCCGTTAGCGCTTTTGTATCCTGTTCAAGTAAAAGAGCCACACGTGGTTGTTAAGTCATATCCGTCGTATTGGGATGATTTACAGCAAATTGTAGAGATTAAATAAAGTTAAGGGCTAATTCTATCATAGAATTAGCCCTTAACTTTTAGGTTTGAATCACGCCTACAGAATAATTTCTAGTGATAGGAGCATGATTTGCCGCTTCAATACCAACAGACACGATACGTCTTGTTTCAATTGGGTCAATGACACCATCAACCCAAAGGCGTGCAGCGGCATAATAGGGGCTGAGTTGTGAATTGTACTGGTCTGTAATTTTCTCCAATAAGTCTTTCTTCTGTACTTCATCTACCTCAACTCCTTTAGCAGTAAGTCCTGCTTCCTTGATTTGGAGCAATGTTTTGGCTGCTGAAGCACCACTCATAACAGCCATTTGTGCAGTGGGCCACGCGTAGATCAAACGTGGGTCGTAGGCTTTGCCACACATGGCATAATTTCCTGCACCATATGAGTTTCCGACGATGAATGTAAACTTGGGAACAACAGAGTTAGCCATCGCACTAACCATTTTGGCGCCATCTTTAATAATTCCTCCATGTTCTGATCTACTTCCAACCATAAATCCTGTTACATCCTGAAAAAACAAAAGAGGAATGTGTTGTTGGTTGCAGTTCATGATAAATCGGGCAGCTTTATCTGCAGAATCTGAGTAAATTACGCCACCCATCTGCATTTCAGAGGTTCCTCCCGACTTTTTAGCTTTTACAATTTTGCGTTGATTGGCAACAATTCCGACTGCCCAACCGTCTATACGAGCTAGACCGCAGACGATGGTTTGTCCGTAGTCTGGTTTGTAGGGCTCAAAGCTATCTGCATCTACAAGGCAGTCGATAATCGCCTGCATGTCATACGGCTTATTGCGGTCTTCGGGTACTAATTCGTGTAGTTTTTCGATGGGTACTTTGGGAGCGATGGCTGCTTTGCGATTAAATCCTGCTTTGGGTTGTTCGCCTATTTTGTCCATAATTTGGCGAATAGCGTCGAGGCAGGTTTCATCCGTTGGGAACGAACGGTCGACAACTCCCGAGATTTGTGTATGCGTTGCAGCGCCTCCAAGTGACTCATTATCAATATCTTCACCTATTGAAGATTTTACTAAATACGAACCAGCTAAAAAGACAGAACCGGTACCCTCGACGATAAATGCATAATCCGACATAATAGGTAGATATGCGCCTCCAGCGACACAACTTCCCATAATAGCGGCAATTTGTGGAATCCCCAAAGCGGAAAGTTGTGCGTTATTACGGAAAGTACGCCCGAAGTGTTCTTTATCCGCGAAAACTTCTGCTTGTAGAGGCAAATAAACTCCGGCGGAATCAACAAGATAGATGATGGGAAGCCGGTTTTCAAGAGCAATTTCTTGTGCTCTCAAGTTTTTCTTAGCTGTAATAGGGAACCAGGCACCTGCTTTTACAGTAGCATCGTTGGCTACAATGACACAAAGCTGAGAGGCGACTTTAGCAATGCCGCAGATAACGCCTCCATTGGGGCAACCTCCTTCTTCTTCATACATGGCGTGGCCAGCAAAAACACCAAATTCAACAAAATCGGCGGGTTCGTCAATTAGGTAGTCAATGCGCTCTCGTGCGGTGAGTTTTCCCTTTTTTTTATGTGCCGCGATTTTTTTGTCACCACCTCCTTTCTTGACTTGTTCTAGCCGTTCGGACAATTCGTTCAGTAAGGCTTTCATCTCAAATTTTTATTTTTAGTGTGTTTATGTGATATTTATTCTTGGAAAAACAAAATTTAAACAAAGATAGTTATATTTGTTGTCAAATAAATAATTAGTAAAACAATTAATTAACACTCATCAACAAACCCTATTTTATGGAAACTTTGTCTCATCAAAACGAAGAATTAGCCTTAATTCAAGCAAGTGCAAGAGAATTTGCAGAAACGTACATTCGCCCGCATATCATGGAATGGGACGAAGCACAGGTTTTCCCTGTAGAACTGTTTAAAAAGCTAGGAGAGCATGGCTTTATGGGTATTTTGGTACCTGAGGTGTATGGTGGAAGTGGTCTTGGTTACCAAGAGTATATCACCATTCTAGATGAAATTTCACAAGTTTGTGGTTCTATTGGTTTGTCTGTTGCGGCACATAACTCGTTGTGCACCAATCATATATTGAGTTTTGCGAACGAAGACCAAAAAGCATATTACCTGCCTAAACTTGCTTCAGGTGAATGGATTGGCGCATGGGGCTTAACAGAAACGGGTACAGGTTCTGATGCAGGTGGAATGACCACGACTGCTATCCAAGATGGAGATTACTATGTATTGAACGGTTCGAAGAATTTTATCACACATGCGATAAGTTCTGAGGTGGCTGTTGTAATTGCCCGAACAGGTGAAAAAGGGGATAAGCATGGTATGACCGCTTTCATCATTGAAAAAGGAACCCCTGGTTTTTCAGCAGGTAAAAAAGAAAATAAACTAGGAATGCGGGCGTCTGAAACTGCTTGTCTTTTCTTTGATAATTGTCGGGTACACAAAGATCAAGTTTTGGGTGAAGTCGGTGATGGATTTGTACAATCCTTGAAACTTTTGGATGGAGGCCGGATTTCGATTGCTGCGCTGTCGCTAGGAATTGCACGCGGTGCGTATTTGTGTGCGCTAAACTATGCACACGAACGGGAACAATTTGGACAAAAAATCTTTGATTTTCAGGGAGTTGGTTTCAAACTAGCAGAAATGGCAACAAAGGTTGAAGCCTCAGAACTACTAACGCGTCAAGCCGGAGATTTGAAAAACAGAGGAGAAAAAGTGACTAAATTATCTGCAATGGCCAAATTATTTGCATCTGAAACAGCGGTACAAGTCGCTGATGAGTCAGTTCAAATACATGGAGGATACGGATTTACAAAAGACTTTCCGGCAGAGAAGTTTTACCGTGACGCCAAATTATGTACCATCGGTGAGGGAACGTCCAATATCCAACGGTTAGTTATTTCCAGAGAAATTAGTAAAGAAGTACGCAAATGAGTCCCTATTTTTTCACTGAATGTCCACGAGATGCGATTCAAGGGTTGACTGAAATCATCCCTACCTCAAAAAAAATCGCGTACATTCAGTTTTTATTGGATACAAATATATTTGATGTAATCGACTTTGGGAGTTTTGTATCTCCCAAAGCGGTTCCACAAATGGCTGATACAGAAGATGTTTACAAAGGACTGGATTTGTCTGGTACTTCGACGAAGCTATTGGCGATTGTGGCAAATAAGAAAGGATTTGAAACAGCGCAGCAATTTGAAAACATTTCTGTTTTGGGATATCCGTTTTCTGTATCAGAAACGTTTCAGCTCCGTAATACAAATGCTACTCGGGAGGCAAGTTTGGATATAGTCGCTGAGATGCAGGCAAAGCTCGCCGGTACAAAGCAAAGTTTACGCATTTATATTTCTATGGGTTTGGGTAATCCGTATGGGGATGTGTGGTCCGTGGAGTTGACTTGTGAGTACATTAAAAAGTTGTATGATAGGGGAGTTCGTTCCTTTGCTTTGTCTGATACGGTTGGTTCCGCGCGAGTTGAGGACATCACTAGTGTATTTGAACAGGCAAATGTACTTTTTCCAGATGCCTTATTTTCTGCCCATTTTCATACATTACCCCATGCTTGGAAAGAGAAAATTGATGCGGCTGACTTAGCAGGATGTCGTCATTTTGATGGGGCTATACTAGGTTTTGGAGGTTGTCCGTTTGCCAAAGATGAACTTACAGGTAATATGCCGACCGAAAAATTACTTTCATATCTTACCAATATTGAGCCAACACAGTTAGCGGAGTTGGTTTCTCAATTTAAACAATTCATTACCCGTGATTCACTCGTTTCATGATCTCCCTCGTTTTCAGTATATCGAAGTAGCACAAGCGCAAGAAAACGTATGTGTAATTCGGCTCAATCGTCCGGAAAAACGAAATGCATTTACCCCATTGATGATTTCTGAGTTGGCTTTTGTGATGCGTTGGGTACAGGAAAATTCATCTATTTGGCTAGTTCGATTAGAAGCAAATGGCCCTGTTTTTTGTGCAGGGATGGATTTGTTGGTTTTTGAAAACCCCTCCTTGGATGTAGAAAACGAAGCGATTCCGCGCGTTTCGATGTCTTTGGCGGCAGTCATGCGGTTGTGTCATAAACCCATCGTTTGTCTGGTAGAAGGAAACGTCTATGCAGGCGGATTTTTACTGGTAGGAGAAAGTACTTTTGTCGTCTGTGGGGAGGATGTTCGGTTCTCTTTGCCAGAAGTAAAACGAGGTATTTTCCCATTTCAAGTGATGGATACGTTATCTTGGCGAATGCCGATGGCTAAGTTGTTAGAGATTAGTATTTTAGGGGAAGATTTTTCAGCGAAAGACGCCTTGGGAATGGGTTTGGCTACTTTTGTGGTCCCCAAAGGAAACGTAGCTGAAAAAGCAAATGAATTGGTAGAAAAGCTACATAAAAATGCACCTTTTGCTATTCAAAAAGGAATAGCAAGTGCCCGTAAAATGCAAGAACTAGATAAATCGGAGCGCTTGGATTGGCTAAAAGCAGAGCTTGAGTCACTGAAAAGTACAGAAGATGCACGAGAGGGGATTTTGGCATTCAAAGAAAAACGTGCACCGAATTGGAAAAATGGGTAACGAGAATTACATCGTTACCCATTTTCTATCAACCAAATACTTCTTTTTTGCAAGCGCGAAGTGTGTTGTACATAAGCGCCGCAACTGTCATCAAGCCGACACCGCCGGGTACAGGCGTAATGAAACTTGTTTTTGGTGCTACTTCATCAAATTTGACATCTCCTTTGAGGGCAAAGCCACTTTTTTTACTAGAATCAACGACGCGCGTAAGACCAACATCAATGACAACTGCTCCTTCTTTGACCATATCTTCGGTGATAAACTCAGGTTTCCCCAAAGCGGCAATGAGAATATCCGCGGAGGCACAAATTTCTTTTAGGTTATGTGTGCGACTGTGCGTTAAGGTGACTGTCGCATTTCCTGGGTAGTCGTTTCGTTGCATTAAAATACTCATGGGAAGACCAACAATTTGGCTCCTTCCAACAACGACGCAATGTTTTCCTGCCGTTTCAATTTTATATCTTTTAAGCAACTCTAACACACCGAATGGAGTGGCAGAGATATAGGCAGGCAAACCTTTTGCCATCCGACCGATATTGATTGGATGAAAGCCATCTACATCTTTTTTAGGGTCGATGGCTTCGATGACGCGATCCACGTGGATATGGTCTGGAAGCGGGAGTTGAACAATGAAACCATCTACTTCAGGGTCATTATTTAAATCTTCAATAATTTGGATGAGTTCATCTTCACTTATTTGGGCATTTCTACGAATAAGAGATGAGTCAAACCCAATTTGTTCGCAAGAGCGAATTTTACTTGCTACATAGGTTTCACTTGCGCCATTATCACCGACAAGAATTGCAGCAAGGTGAGGTTTTTTATTGCCTGCGGCTATCCATTGTTCTACTTCTTGTTTTAATTCCGCTTTTACTTCATCGGATATTTTTTTTCCGTCAATGCGTGTCATATATATTAGATTTTTTGGATGTTGGAGTCAGGTAATTAAAAATCTTTTTAAGGTCAAATTCATCTTCACCAGAAGCGAGCAGGAAAGCAGTTTTGGGTTCAGTTGGTTGACCAAATTTGAGAAAAGATTGCCAAATATGATTGATATACCAGGTGGGTTCATATCCCCATCGGTTATCCATTCCTTTGCGGATAAGAAAAGTTCTTTTGGATATTTTGACAAGAATGCGTTTGTCATAAAGAGATTCTAGCTGTGGCTCAAAGAAAGCAAAAAGACCTTCTACGATAACGATATCTACACGATCTTTGAAGTCGCGAACGATTGCAGCGAGCATGTTATGGTCTATAGAAAGCGGAGATTCCCAATCCAAACGATGCTTAATTTTGGGAATCATTGTGTCTGGCAGAACAAAGTCATCTTGATGAAAAATAAGTACTTTTTTCCCATTCTTCCGAAAATGAGCTGCTAGAAGATTGGCAAGTGTACTTTTGCCTGAGCGACTAACCCCGCCAATGCCTATAACCATACTGTATCTTGTGATGATAAAAGATTTGCAAATTTAAAGAAACTTACAAAACTACGGCTGTAAGAAAGTAAATTGTTTCGAGATACCTTGAGAATTACGCTAAAATCAGGCATATTTACATTTCTATTTTAAGGTAAAAAGATAAGAATTGAAATGATACGAATTTTACAAACGGTAGGCAAAACACTTATGTATTCATCAGCAGGTCTGACTTGCTTGTTTGCATTATTCGATTTGGAAATAATGGGGGAGGGTGTAAAGATTACGAGTTTTTATTATGTCTTCATGTTCACCCTTTTTCTCATCGGTTTTTTTACTTATAAAAATAGAGAATCTTGGGGTAAATTTTTATCTTAAGATGCTCAATTACCTCATTTATACACGTCTACATTTATGGATTTTACGCTTGACTCCTTGGTTCAAAGCAATTATATACGCATACTCATTTCGTCTCTTGTTTCCATCGGCATCACGATGAAGTCAATCCCGCTGATTATTAAATTTGGAGATCATAAAAACTTAATGGATAATCCCATTAAACAAAGAAGTTCTCACTTTGTCCCTATTCCTACCTTTGGTGGTGTAGCTCTTTTTACAGGAACAATGATTGGATATCATTTATGGAATTACGGAGAAGAGGGATTGTTGATACACAAAATGATTGTTGGTTTTATTGTCCTCTTCTTTTTGGGTTTGAAAGATGATATTTTGGTTCTTGATCCTATCAAGAAGATTTTATCACAAATTGTAGCGGCTAGTTTAGTGGTCATTGGAAGTGATTTACGGATAGATAATTTTTTTGGCATTTTCGGGGTTTACGAGGTTTCTTATTTAATCAGTATCACATTCACCATCATTTTCTTTTTAGTCATCATTAATGCTTTTAACTTAATTGATGGAATTGATGGCTTATCTGCAGGAATTGGTATGATCAATGCGTTTCTTTTAGGCATGTGGTTTATGGTGAACAGTCATTGGAGCCTAGCCGCTTTCGGGTTGTGCTTATCTTTTTCACTTCTTGGCTTCTTGTTTTTTAACTTCTCTGCGACCCAAAAGATTTTTATGGGTGATACCGGTTCCTTAATTATTGGGTATGTTATTACGATACTTTCCATTAAATTCATCCATTTTAATTCTTCTCACTCATTTCGACTGGATACTTTTGTGAGTGCTCCAATACTTATACTTGTGTCACTTAGTGTTCCTTTGTTTGACTTTTTTCGGGTTTTATTACTACGCATTATTACGCGTAGGCCCCCATGGAAAGGGGATAGATTACACCTTCATCATATTTTAATTGATTTGGGCTTATCTCACATTCAGGCTTCTTTTGTGTTATATACAATTACGCTAAGTGTCACTACATTCACGTATTATTTGCGAAGCTTTTTTTCTAATACGCAGTTAATGTTGCTCATTGCTGCATACTTCGTCCTTTATTTATTCATTTGCCAAATTCTTGAAGAGAAGCGCGCCAAACGTATCAAATTATGAACTCAAAAACGGTAGACTATTCACGTACCACGATTACAGAATTAATGATTCCTTCTTATGCGAATTTTGGAGGGAAAATCCATGGAGGTATTCTTCTTTCTTTGATGGACAAAGTGGCCTATGCATGTGCTTCGAAACACGCTGGAACGTATGTCGTAACGGTTTCTGTGGACGAAGTAAATTTTATGCAACCCATTGAGGTCGGGGAGCTCGTTTCGTTGCACGCTTCAGTGAATTATGTCGGGACAACCTCACTCGTTGTTGGTATTCGTGTAATTTCAGAAAATGTAAAAACAGGGGAGCAAAAACATACCAACACGTCTTATTTTACAATGGTGGCCAAAGATGATTTGGGTAAACCACAACGAGTTCCAGAACTTGTCTTACAAAATGAAGATGATATTAGACGATGCTTGGAGGCGATTAAGAGAAAACAAATGAAGAAAAGTTATTTGGAAGAGTTTGGCTCACAAAAAGAGCAACTTTCTCACGAGAATAGTTTAGATATTTTGAAAGACGAGCGTGTGATAATTGTAGACTGGACGCCGCTGGTTTCATCTAAAAAATAGCCAACCCCCCATTTGAACTAAAGCACCAATCGCGAAACCAGTCCAAACTTGGGCGGGTGTGTGTACTTGCAGGTGTAAACGAGAAGATAGTACTGCGCCAGCTATAGGAAATGAAAAGATAAAAGGCCAAATCAGTGGTTTTTCTTGAAAAACTAGAAGGATTAATAAAAAACCAATCCAACCTCCAACACCTGCTGCATGAGCACTTATTTGCCACCAAAAGCTAATAAGTCCTAAAAGTAGTATGACAGCAGCCGTACTAAAGAGAAAAAGGGAAGTTGCATACATTGCCCTCGCTTGATTATAAACTAGATAGGCAAACAAACCATAAATAATAGCCGTGGCGAAGTAGGGAATTCGTCTATCTTTTAGGTTAGATAAAGAGTAACTCGAGATAAGTTTTCTTTTCGAAAGCCATAAAATGAAGCCCCCCGGTAAGATACATGTATAGAAAAGGATAAAAAGTAAAACATATAATCGGATTTCAATGAATGCACCATTTATTCCCATTAAGGTCGGGTAAAACGAAAACGCAAGCGTAAGAACAAGCGTTGGAATGAAAAGTGGGTGAAACAGCGTTGATAAAAAACGAGCAACAGTTTTTGTCATAAATAAATTAGCTTATACTTCTTTCCTCAATCTAGAAACAGGTAATCCGAGTTGCTCTCGATACTTAGCAACTGTACGCCGGGCAATGTTGTATCCTTTTTTGGTCAAAATCTTTTCTAGCTTATCATCTGAGAGAGGTACCGCTTTTGATTCTTTTTCGATAAGTTCTTTGATGATATTTTTTACTTCTCTACTCGATGCATCTTCACCAGACTCGGTAGATATACCTTCTGAGAAGAAATATTTAAGTGGGTATGTGCCAAAATCTGTCTGAACCGTCTTACTACTTGCTACCCGTGATACGGTCGAGATATCCATTTGAATACGCTCTGCAATGTCTTTGAGAATCATAGGTTTCAATTTGGACTCATCCCCGTCTAAAAAAAAACCATATTGATGTGTGACTATGGCTTCCATTGTTCTTTGGAGTGTTAATTGCCTTTGTTTGATTGCTTCAATAAACCATTTAGCAGCATCCAGTTTTTGTTTTACAAATGTAACTGTCTCTTTAATGTGTTTATTTTTCTTATCGCCTTTATCATAGGTTTCTAACATCTCCGAAAACGAACGGCTAATGCGTAAATCAGGTGCATTTTTCGTATTCAAAAATACTTCAACTTTATTATCCCGGCTTGTCACAATAAAGTCAGGTATAATGTAATTCGTCGGAGCATTTTCAGATGAAGAAATACCTGGTTTTGGACTTAATCGTTTGATGAGATTCATGACTTCTTTAAAGTCCTCATCACTGATGTCTAGTTTGCGTTGAATTTTGTCGAAATGTTTTTTTGTAAACTCTTCATACAAGTCTTTAAGCAAATGAATAGCAATTTGGTAGATGCGTTCATTGTGGCCACTTGAACTATGTTTGACTAACTGAAGAATTAAACATTCTCTTAGGTCACGAGCACCAATCCCAGGTGGCTCAAAAAGTTGAATTTTACGTAATACGCGTTCTACATCAGTTTCACTAGTATAAATATTTTGTGTAAAAGCAAGGTCATTGGCAATGGCCTTGAGTGGCCTCCTGATGTACCCATCATCTTCTAGACTTCCGATAAGTTGTTTCCCAATTATTTCATCTTTTTCAGGTAAATCTAGATAGCTAAGTTGCTGAAGTAAAGAGTCGATTAAAGTTGATGAGGAAG
The DNA here is from genome assembly GCA_046292055.1 of Spirosomataceae bacterium. Taxonomy (GTDB): domain Bacteria; phylum Bacteroidota; class Bacteroidia; order Cytophagales; family Spirosomataceae; genus CAYNRA01. The sequence goes on from JBKBRQ010000017.1 coordinate 13,669, forward strand.
CAATGGGTAGAGAGTCTTTCTCTTCTTCACCCCATCCGTCTCCATACATTTTGTATCCGTAATAATCTTCTTGATTAATGTACTCCTTTATATCTAAGTCATCGTGGGCTTTGTCCGAAAAATCGTCTTCATACGTAGTTTCGCTATCTGTTGAAGACTCTTCATTGGATAAGTCAAAGCCATCCTCTAAAGCAGGATTAATTTCCAATTCCTCTTCGATCCGCTGGTTCAGTTCGGCGGTAGGTATTTGAAGTAGTTTAATGAACTGAATCTGCTGCGGAGACAGCCGTTGCTGGAGACTCTGATTCAGTGTTAATTTTTGCATTTGCCTTGGAAATCGATTTGTACAAATTTACAAAAATTCAATCGAAGTAGTACTATTCTACTTCACTAAGTATGATTAATGGCACAAAATAGGAATATTATTTTTTTTGAATCGTCTATTTTGATTCCTTTATTTTGTCCCAAATAAGACTTTTGATAGTGTTTGTGTTTTCAATTCTGTCTCAATCCATTCTTTTTCTGGACTTGAATCTGCTGTTATTCCACATCCTGCAAAAAGTGTTGCTTGTTGATTTTTAACGCACATATTTCGTAAATGAACAAACAAATTGGTTTGCCCTTCGATATTCACAGGGCCAAGATACCCGGCATAAAAAGACCGGTCATGTTGTTCATTTGCAAGTATAAATTGCAAGCTAGTTTTTTTAGGCATACCACAGACGGCTGATGTCGGATGAAGTAAATCTAACATAACAGACGTAATCTGAGGGAAGTGAATGGATTTATAATCAACTTCAAAGTCAGAGCGTAAGTGTAAAAGATTTCCTGCTCGAACAGTTTGAGGCCCAAACTCATCGTATTCTCGAATCCTTACTTTCTTGAAACAATTGATGATGTATCTTCCAACCAACGCTTGCTCTTCGATCTCTTTTTGTCTCCAAAGTGCGTCTTCAGGTTTTACTTCTTGTCCATCTTGCGTAAACGCAGGTTGTGTACCCGCCAAAGACATTGTCCTGAATCGCCCGGTTTGGTCGTTTTGACTTACTAAGATTTCGGGTGAAGCTCCAATCCAGACCTCGGATAAAAAAGGTAAATCTACTAATGACACAAAAGCGCTTGAGTACGTTTGTGTTAATGTTTGAAAGCTTTCCCAAATAGAAAAATTTGCCGGAAGTGAAAATGATTTGGTGCGTGAAAGGACAACCTTTTGGAAGTTCCCCGCCTGGATTTCAGAAATTGCTTTTTTTACATTTTCAACAAACAATTTTTGTGCTGTTGGCTCTTCAATTTCCTTTGGACGTTCGAAAAATACCTGTTTTTGTGTATCTGTTTGCGCTTGTTTTATACGTGCATTTTGTGCAATTTCTTCAAAAATAGCACTAGAAGACGGTTCTTTATGAAAGCTTATTTCATTTGTTCGTGAAATAGAAAAAAGAACGTCTGCAGGTAAAAAATACGTGTTTTCACCGGATGGATTGATGAATGGAGAAACAGCAAAACCACTTCCAAGCTCGTCTATTTCAGGTTTGCCTTGTGTAGGAACTTTTGAAAACGAGATAAGAAAGTGTGTTGTTTGGCTATTGGGCATTCGCCAAACAGCTGTCGGATAGCCAAGCTCTTGCGCTGACTCTCTCAACAGCTGAATGCTTATTTGTTGTATGGATTTTGGGTAGATGACCATGTGAAATGGAATAAAAGGAATGGAATGATTACTTCATCATCGCAACTTTATCCTCCGCTTGGAGTTTCCCATTGTTGTATTTTGAAGGACATTTTAGCAGAATTTGGTCAGCTCGAAAGCAATTATTCGCGACGTCCATTTGTCCTACAACAACTACTTTTTCTGATTTGTCTAAATCTTGAGGTTTGGGCTGGTTGTAGATGACAAGCGACTCATTTTGGAGTGAGTCTATCATCCAGAACTCAAAATGATTTGGGTCAATAGAGGGTTCGTAGCGCATGCCAACGATATCACCAGTCGCTGATTTCTTTAGCTCTCCGACTACGTGAATAGGTTTGTTAACTCCTTCTTTCGCTAGTGATTCAGCCTCAGTGAAGCTCACGTACGTGCTTGCATCGCCTACAGTTGAAATAATGACCATGATAGCAACAGCAATAGCTCCTAATGCAATAATATGTGATCTTTTCATGATAAATTTAATTTTGTGTAGATGAATCTTTTATTTTTTTCTCCATTCGCGTTAATTTTCTATCCATTGAGAATAAATAAGCGAACAAGCCAATAAACGAGATCGCAATAACTGCCACAACGACCCAGATTTTTCCATCTTCGCGAAATGTATCTGCCATTTCAACGTCTTGTAATAAAATAAAGTTTAAAAATTGGTTTACTATAAGTGAGAGCATGTGTATTCTGTTTGATTTATTTCAATGATTAATTATCTAAGTCTTCATTTAACGTAGTTTCAATAAGGCTTAGGCGGATACGAAGACTCGTAAACCAAACGCCGAGCAATGTCCAGGCAATAACAGCTGGATAAAAAACGAGTCGCATGGCATTGTCCATGTCGTATTTACCAAACGCTGGATTGCCACCATTTCCTGGGTGTAACGAGTCGGTCATTCGAGGTAAAATCCAGACCAAAGGCATGAAAGAAGCGAAGGCGAAGATATTGTAAATAGCTGAGAGACGCGCCTTTTTTTGTGTGTCTTCAAAAGAAGAACGAAGAACGAAATAAGCTGAGTAAATTAATAAGCCAACTTCTACCGCGATGATTTTGGGGTCTTTGGGTAGTGGGTCGCCCCAGGTGAAATTTCCCCAAATCGCTCCTGTTAGAAAGCCTAAAATTCCGAAAATAAGTGCCACATTCGCGAATTCTACTGCATAGGTATCGTGTTTTTGTTGGTTACTCCGCAAATATTTGACAGAATAAACCATGGATGCAATCATTAGTACCATCATACCAAACCAAAGGGGTACATGAAAATAAACGTTGCGTATGGTTTCGTTTAAAATAGGTTGTCTTGGCACTTCACCAATTAGCCCTTGAATAATCGTGTATAGTAAGAGGAGAATAGTTAGGATTTTCCACCAATTTTGTCGCATAATTCGTTGAACATTTAGATACATTAACTTTTCCAGAGATAAGGAAATAATAGATAACTTAACGCAATTACAATCATATCAATTCCCAGAAGTGTCATAATTTCATCTGTGCTTGTAGCCCAACCTAAACCATCCATTGCATTTTTTGAAAATTTAATGAGCATAGAAAGCATGGGTAAAATAACAGGGAAACTCAAAACAGCCATCAAGGTAGAGGTGTTTTCTGCTTTAGATGCAATTCCTGCAACCATCGTAAGCGTGGATGAAAACCCAATTCCTCCTAAGACAATAGCAGTTAGATACATCAGAAAATCAGATGCCAAATAGCCCATCATAGCAGAGTATACACCGAATCCGACAAGACCCAAGAAAGTCATCATCAAAATATTATAGGCAATTTTTGATAGTATAACTGCCTGCGGACTGACAATCGTGTAGTAATAAAGCTGTCTTCCAATGCGCTCTTGAGTAAAGCTTTTTGTGATTGAGTTTACTGCTGCAAAAAGTAAAATTATCCAAAACAAGGTATTCCATGTGATTGGATCCATTTGGTTAATTTTTAGCTTAAAACTAATGTATGCAACAAATACGGTACTGACAATGTACAATAACATACCATTGAGTGCATATTTTTGCCTCCATTCAAGGGTAATTTCTTTTTGAATAAGTGCGCTTATTTCCTTCATAATCTCGGCAAAAGTAAGCAAGAAACGCTCTTGTTGGTTATGATTACCATCAGAAAAAATGTTTCAAATTTTGTATATCTGACATGAAAAAATAGAAATAAATGATTTTCGTCTCGTTTTTTTCGTTTTTCAATGAATTAAAGAAAGGTTGATGTACCTTTTGAAGGTATATTCTTCATTCCTTTTTATATTTAACGCTTGACCAAAAATACAGAAGAAAAAATGAAAAGATTGACCCAAATAGAAAAAGTTAGGACAACAGATAGTTTCGATGTTTGTATCATTGGGGGAGGAGTGAGCGGTGCAGGTGTTGCTTTGGATGCTGTTTTAAGAGGATATAAAGTACTTTTGATTGAAAAAAATGATTTTGGCGGTGAAACGTCTTCTCGCTCTACAAAACTCATTCACGGGGGCGTACGGTATTTGGAACAAGCAGTTAAACAATTTGATTTTGGTCAGCTTAAACAAGTCAAACACGGATTGGCTGAACGTCGTTTTTTGCTACAAAATGCACCTCATCTAGCAAAACCACTTGCCATTGTAACTCCTGTATTTCATTGGTTTGAAGGACTTTACTATTCTATTGGTCTGAAAATATATGGCTTATTTAGTCAAGATACGGCTTTCCCTTCTTCGCAATGGCTCTCCAAAAAGCAAGCGCTGGGTGCTATTCCAACGCTCTCTAATCGTTTACAAAGTGCGGTGATGTATTACGATGGTCAACTCGATGACGCACGTTATACGCTGGCATTGGTACAATCAGCTGAAAAAAAAGGTGCCGTTGTGCTTAATCATGTGTTTGTTTCTTCCTTTGAAGTGAATGCACAAGGCAAATTAATAAGTGCGAAAATCATTGATGCCTTAACCCAAGAGGAAAGAAATGTACAGGCTCGTGTTTTTGTGAATTGTACAGGCCCGTTTGCTGACTCGATTCGGCTGATGGCAAATCCAAACGAACAACCGCGTATTCGTCCTAGTAAAGGCGTACATATTGTACTCTCTTCTCGTTTTTTGGCTAGTGAGAAAGCCATTCTTATTCCTAAAACAAAAGATGGACGGCTTGTTTTTGTTATTCCTTTTCAGAACAAAGTATTGGTTGGCACGACAGATACTCCTTATGAAAATACAGAAAAAGAACCTATTTTGGAGGAGGAAGAAATCTCATATCTATTAGAAACTGTAGCTCCCTACTTTACACTAAAGCCAACAAAAAACGATATTGAAGCAGGTTTTGGTGGTCTTCGGCCTTTAATATCTGCGAAAAGTAGAGAGGGAAAGCAAACTAAAACGTTGTTGCGAGATCATGAAGTCGAGATTGATACAACTTCTGGGTTGATAAGTCTTTTGGGTGGAAAATGGACGACCTATCGACTCATGGCCGAAGATACAACCAATGCCATTGATCAATCCTTGAAAGAGAAGCGCGCATGTCAAACAAAGAACTTCCGCTTGTTTGGCGCCCAAAATCATGATTTTGATTTAGCTCGTTCGCTGGAAAAAGGAGCAATTCTTGGTTTGACACAAGAAGACTGCTTGGAAATGTACCAGCGATATGGAGATCAATTAAACCTACTTTGGCAAATTATGGAAGAAGATACTAGATATTTGGAGAAACTACATATCGATTTTTCATATCGACTCAGTGAAGTTGTTTATGCAACTAGATATGAATTGGCGATGACATTGCGCGATTTTTTTGCACGCCGGATACGGTTAGAAATATTGGATTGGTCAGCAGTGAAAGCGTCGGTTCGTCAAGTTGCCGAGGTAATGTGTCAAGAGTTAGGTTGGACTTTAGCGCAACAAGAACAAGAAATTGAGAATTATACAAGTCTTTTAGAAGGCTTCGAGAAAGCGGCTTCTTCGACGGATATACAGTAAATTCAGAACGAAATTATGTATGTTTGCGTTTCTGTTTATAATTAATCTAAACTAACTACGAAACGTAATATGGTATTGTCGGAGTTGAAATTGGGTGAGACGGCGCAAATAGTATCTTTTTTGGACGATTTACTAGCTATAAAACTTCTTGAAATGGGGTGTCTGCCAGGTACTGTAGTTCGTATGGTTCAAAAAGCACCTTTAGGAGACCCAATTTGCATCACCATCAATGGCGACTACCAACTTTCTTTGCGCTTAGATGAAGCTGCAAAAGTAGCGCTTACTAAAGAAGCGGCAAACTAAAAATTGAATACTTCACACATGAAAATAGCTTTATTAGGAAACCCAAATTGTGGTAAGTCCTCTCTATTCAATCATCTGACTGGTTTACGCCAAAAAATTGGAAACTTCCCCGGAGTAACGGTTGATAAAAAAATAGGTACTGCGAAGCTTCCCAACGGCTCATCTGTTGAAATCCTCGATTTGCCAGGAACGTATAGTATTTACCCAAATTCACAGGATGAACAAGTTGTACTTTCTGTATTGACGAACCCGGCGGATAAAGATTTTCCGGATTTGGTTGTAGTCGTGGTAGATGCTTCTAATTTAAAGCGTAATCTATTGCTATTCAGCCAAGTAGTAGATTTGGGTTTTCCTGTCATTCTTGCGTTGAACATGCTCGATGTTGCCAACGAGCACGGTATAGAGATACATTCATTAAAGCTAGCTTCTGAACTGCAAGTCCCTGTCGTAGAAATCAATGCACGCGAAGGGATTGGATTAACGGGTTTGAAAAATACCATTGCTACGTTTGCGGAAGAACAAACAAAAAGACAACCGTTTTTACTCTTATCTGAAAAATGGGAGGAGGGAGTTCACGAAATATCCCTTTCAAGTACATTCAAAACGCCGTATGCAGCACTTTTGCACTTAGTACAGGCTGATAAAATGCTTTATTTATCTCCTCAATTACGGGAAAAATACAGCGAAATAGCTAAAAAAACAGGTGTAAACGCCACTGAATTTCAAAGTACAGAAACATTACAACGGTTTAGTCACTTTGACACGATTTTAGAGAAGACATTGTTAAAGCCTGCACATCACGAAAAACCAATTACTTTTTCAGAGAAATTAGATAAAGTACTTCTACATAAAATATATGGTTATGTCATTTTTCTAGGTATTCTGTTTCTGATTTTTCAGTCTGTATTTACCTTGGCTTCTTACCCAATGGATTGGATTGACTTAACTATGTCTTCTTTTACAAATTGGGTTCGAGAGGTGCTTCCTCCCTCGTTACTAGTTGATTTGTTGGTAGATGGCGTGCTAGCAGGAATTGGAGGAGTCTTGATTTTTATTCCACAAATTGGATTTCTTTTTGCCTTTATTTCTATCTTAGAGGAATCTGGCTATATGTCACGTGTAGTTGTTTTGATGGATAAGTTGATTAGACCCTTCGGATTAAATGGAAAAAGCGTTGTGCCGTTAATCTCTGGGCTGGCATGTGCTGTTCCAGCCATCATGTCTGCACGAACAATTGGGAGCTGGAAAGATAGGCTCATCACCATTATGGTTACCCCTTTAATGAGTTGTTCCGCGCGTCTACCCATTTTTACAATTCTGATTGCAATGGTTATCCCAGATACAAAATGGTTAGGTTTATTTAACTGGCAAGGAATTGCTCTACTTGGTTTGTACTTACTCGGTTTTCTTTCTGCACTGCTTGTTGGGTGGGTAATGAAACACCTTCTTCATGTGAAGGAGAAAAGTTTTTTTGTAATGGAATTACCTGTTTATCAGTCGCCTAGATGGACACAGGTTGGGTTTACGATTTTAGAAAAAGTAAAGACTTTTGTTTGGGAAGCCGGGAAAGTCATTGTATCTATCTCAATTATTTTGTGGGTTCTTGCTACTTACGGACCGGGAGATAGACAAAATCAAGCAGAAGCAGCCGTTTTACAAGCATCTGAGGGACTCACAGAAACTGAAATAGGGAATCGAGTTGCTTCTGCAAGATTAGCAAATTCCTATGTTGGCATTTTTGGGAAAGCCATCGAGCCAGCCATTGCGCCACTCGGTTACGACTGGAAAATTGGAATTGCTCTTATTACTTCTTTTGCAGCTAGAGAAGTGTTTGTTGGTACGGTAGCTACTATTTACAAGATTGGTTCAGACGATACAGACGAATCTACTATAAAAGAGCGCCTTTTAGCTGAAACGCACGATGAAACAGGACTTCCTGTTTATACTTTGGCGACCTCTGCCTCCCTTATGATTTTTTATGTGTTCGCCATGATGTGTATGAGTACCATTGCTGTAGTTTATCGTGAAACGAAAGGTTGGAAATGGCCACTTATTCAAATGGGCTATATGATGGCATTGGCATATTCACTCGCTTGGATTACCTATTTGGTGTTTTCTTGAAGATAAGGGATTCGACGTACGCCGGCAAAGCGTTGCTTGTAATAAGGGCTATTTAAGTTGCTGATTATGACTCCCTTGGAGGTAGAAGCATGAATGAATTTTGTCGTGGTACTATCCGAGGAGACAACAATGCCCACATGGCTTATTCGTTTAATCTTCGAAGACGACTGAGCAAAAAAGATTAAGTCGCCTGGCTGGCATTGTTTTCTAGGAACTTCTTCCCCTTTTTTGTACAAAGCAGCGCTGCTATCGCCGTCAAGAGGAATTTGGACTTTTTTGTATACGTATCGTACGAAACCAGAACAATCGAAACCTTTGGGACTTTTACCACCTGACTTGTACTTTGCACCTACATATTTCTTGGCAGTTCTGAGTAAGGTGCGCGTTGGGTCTTCGTCGTACCAAGAAAAATAGGGGGGGGAGAAAGAAAAAATAAACGGTAAAAGTAGGAAAAGGAAGGGTAGGAAAGATTTTTTCTGGTTATAAAATGTCATAGAATTAAGAAATGGTACATGACAAAAATAGCACTTATTTAAGATGTCTCTTTCTCTTTGTTACATTTTTTGCTTTTTGAAGTCTTCAAATATCCTTTATTATCCAATACTAAATCGAGAATCTAAGGGATTCTTACTTTTTATTTTGTTTATAATAAAGAAGGTATATTTTTTAAGTCTCTTATAATTAACCAGTTATTGATTACTACGACAGGATTTTAAAAAGGGACTTCTTTTTTATTTCTTAGAATCCGATATGTTGACTTTTTTTACTCAATTTATCTCTTAGTCTAGCCAATATGAGTTGATTGTATAAAATTGTGTAGAGATGAACTTCTCAAAAATGGGTGTTTATATTCTTGAATAGCAAAATAAAACACGACGGTTCGCCTTTTTGGTTAAATAAAGACACTCATCTGCCAAGATGAACTGTAAAATGTAGAGTGAATAATATGTGTACAAAAAATGAATATTTATTGATACTAGATTAATGTTCTCATTCTCAGTAACAAATGGTTTTACATGTGTAAATGAGGTCTTTTTTTTCTGTAAATGTATACAATTTGCTTTATTTGACCGTATCTTTGGCAACCACACAAGCAGTAACACAGACCCATAAAATGTCATTTTTGAGGGTTTATCACCTTTTTACATCTTGAAAAAGACAATTATTTCTCGCTTACATGTACGAAACAAAATTGGAATTTTAATTCTTCTGTCTGTTTCTTATCTATGTTTTACATTCAGTCCGTTCTATTTTTTAGAATATTCTTCTAGATTTGAGAAGCTTTTGCTACAAATTCAGCGCGAGGAAATTATACCACAAGCCGCTTCTGAGGAGTTCTCGGTGTTATTTCGTCAACTTCATCGGCTTTCTCCACCGCTTGACTCTACCGAAAGGGCGAACTACGAATGGGCTTTCCCGCTACTTAATAAGAATTATTTAGCCATTGGCGGTGGTGGTAGGGGCTTTCGTCCGATGGGGTTTAATCTATTCAATCATCGTGTACGTGGTAGTCATCCAGCACATGATGTATTCATTTATGACCGCAACCACGACGACAAAGAAGATTTTTCAGGTGAATACATACCTGTTATTTCAGTTGGTGATGGTTTGGTGATTGCCACCGAGAAAAATTGGAATGATTCGTTGCAAACGTACGGGGGGAATTATGTTTGGATGTATGATTTTCAAACCGGAGGCGTGTGGTATTATGCGCATTTACGAGAGGTAAATGTAGAGAAAGGGCAAGTCGTAAGAAAAGGAATGCAACTTGGCTTGGTAGGTCGAACGGGAAAAAATGCTTTTGCAAGTCGTTCAGATACACATTTGCATTTAATGTATTTAGCTGTAAATGAACAAGGAGAACCTATGCCTTTTGACACGTATGGTTGGCTCAAGCAAGCGAAAACCTGGCGTGAAGTAACCCCTGCTGACAACTACATTTCTGCATGGAACGGAATACAACGATTAAAATCAAAAAGACCATATGTAGAAACAAAAAAGCCTCTTTCATACTAGAAAGAGGCTTTTTTATTAAGCTGGAATAACTTTGAAGCTATATTCTTCCATAATTAAATTAGCCAAAAGTTGCTTGCAAGCTTTTTCAACTAATTCCTCTGCTTGCTCCGCAGAGTCAGCTTCTAACGTGAGATGAATGTGACGTCCGATACGGCAGTCTTCCACCGCGTGAATGTCTAAGTTT
>JBKBRQ010000179.1:0-5362 GCA_046292055.1 Spirosomataceae bacterium
AGAGCCAAGATGCTTGGCAAATTTTTAAAGCGATGGCGGAGTTCGTCGAAGGTTTTGATAAATTAGCCAAAATAGGGCCTTGCGTATCTATTTTTGGTTCAGCTCGTACAAAAAATGAAAGTATATATTACCAACAAGCCGAGCGAATTGCCGAACTTCTCGTCGAGAAAGGATACGGCGTTATCACTGGAGGTGGGCCAGGTATTATGGAAGCTGGTAACAAAGGTGCCCATCAAAAAGGGGGGAAGTCAGTTGGATTAAATATTAAATTGCCTTTTGAGCAAGTGCCAAACCCCTATGTGGATTCTGATAAAAGTATCAATTTTGATTATTTCTTTGCCCGAAAAGTAAATTTTATCAAGTACTCTCAAGGTTTTATTGTTATGCCAGGAGGTTTTGGGACAATGGACGAACTTTTTGAGGCACTTACTTTGATTCAAACAAAGAAAATTGGTCGTTTCCCCATTGTATTGGTCGGAACAAGCTACTGGAAGGGACTTATCGATTGGATTGAAAATGTAATGGGAGAGGAGGAGAAAAATATTAATCCAGAGGACATGAAACTCATGCAGTTGGTCGATACGCCTGAAGACGCTGTTCGTGTGATTGATGAATTCTACGGAAAATATTTATTGAAACCTAACTTCTAAAAAAAATAGGCATCTGAAAAGTTCAGATGCCTATTTTTTTACCAACCGTCATCGGATGCGGGACGTTTTGGTGCAGGTTTTTTTGCCGGTGGTATAGCAGGTTTAGCCCCTGGCTTAGCCGTCGTTTTTTGACTTGAAGTCACCTCATCTGTTTTTTCGATGCGAGTAAAGACACGGCTAACGATTTTCCATTCTCCGTTGACTTTCAGGAGGTTTAACATGTCGATTACTTTGTTTGTCGGGTACTCTGTTTCAGTGATGGCTGTAGCCGCATTGCCTGCATAGCTCCAAGAAACAATTTTCGTAGTTCTATCCATCACTTGGTTTGGCTTGATACGGCTACTTAGCTCCCGAACGGTAATTCCTGTAACGGTGCCGTTTGAGCCGATAGAGCGCTGAACTGCGTCAGGCACAAATGCATTCCGGAAGCGATCAACCTCTCCGTTTGTCCCTCCAATCAAAAAGTCATTAACGACACGCTCAATAGCAAGTTGTTCCTGCGCCGCAGTTGGCATGAAGGAACTGATTAACATCAAAATCCCAAAAAGAAAGGCATTCTTTTGCATTGTGTTTCTAAAATTAAGTGAATAAATTGGTTCATTTGTTGGAATAATACGAACGAATTCGGCTTGTAACCTGGTTATAAATGGGTTTACAAAATTCTATAAATAATTGTTGCGGAGGCGGTGGAAGTTCTTCCCGTTGTTTTGTAAAAGCAAGTTCTTGCTGCGTTAAGGCACGGGTATCTCCGTTTACTGTAGCCCATTCATTAACCCATTTGTACTGCCCGGCAAATTCTTGCGAATATACAATTTTGTCTTGTCTATAATCTAAAATTTGCATCTGTAAAATTCCTTGAGACAAAACTTCTTTTCTATTTTTGATAAATTCCGCATTTACTTTAGCAAAAACAGACACTTTCTTTCCATCAATTTTTGCTTCCCCCGTTTTTACACTGTCTTTACTCGTAACTGTCTTTTTTTCTGATTGTATCCGCGTTTGTCCCACGCTAAAATCTACAAATTGAAGACGAACAATCTGGTCTGGTGTTAATTTGATTGCCTCTGCCTCGTCTGGTTGATAAAATCGTATAAATTGATTCAAACGTCTGTTTGTTTGTAAAAATCCATTAATTTGTTCTTGAAAATAAGCTTGGCTGTAATCGTACAAACGTGAGTTGAGGGTTGGTTGTTCTACTACTACATGTACGGAACCAAGAAAAAGGGCTTCCTCAATTTTTTGCAATATCCCTGACTGCCCAGGTAAGATTCGATTTGCTGTTTCAAAATGGGTAAGGGCTAAACGACCTGATGTCATCGTATTTTGGGCCATAGATTGTTCTCCAGCAAATAACCGTTCGTCAAAGGCACGTAATCTCGCATCTTGTTCAGCATTTGAAAAATCCTCTGGTTCAATCAATCTCCGGCAAGCTACACAGTTTTGTACTGCCCGATACATTTTGTTTAATTCTTGATAATAACCAATTAATTTTTCCTCTTTGAAGGGTGCTTGGCTTTGTATAGTACGCTGAATCTGAGTTTGTAGGTCTATTTTTGCCAATGGGTATGATTGAAGTAATACCTCTTGGGATTTTACATGATCTCCCTCTCGTTGCAATCTTTCAGTTGACTGCAAGACGGCGTTTACATAATCTCCTTCTTGCAACGCCTTTGTACCTGTTTTTCGACAAGAAAAAAGAAATGAAAGAAGAAAAATAGACGAATAAAGTACTTTTTTTCGCATCATACGGTTGTAGGCTTATGGTAATAAAAGATGGATATGATTGTTTGGAGGATAAACAAACAAATATATACCATTTGCAAAAAAAAAACTATGCAAACTAGTGACGATAATTACCACTGTTGTAAAAATGCAAAAGAGATACCATACGTGTCTTTAATTAAATCACCTCTATCTGTTCCAATAGAAAGCGTCCATTTTTGGTTCGCTGTTTGTGGAACATACTGGAATAGTAGCGCGGTAGAGAGTTGTGAAATGGGAGGGATGGTATTCAAATAGGAACCAAAATTTCTACTGTATGATAGTTTTGAGACGATGTCAATCGCACCAAATCTATGTTGCATAGCTAAATAACCCACTTTAACACGGTTATTATTTGTAAATATATACCCATTGCCGCCAAATTTTTGGGAACGTATTTGTTCTTCGGCTAGTAGGAAAGGGGTGCCAATCGTTTGTCTTTGATAAGACCAACCATCATAGTATTGTTGATGATTGAAATAGAAATTATTTTCCCCAAAATGACGGTCTTGTAAGCCTAGAAGTCTTGGTAGTGCAGGTTGGTAGCTTCCTTGGTTTGTTGTTTGGAGGTATTCGAGGGTAATATGTTGCCAAATAGAAGTGCGGTTTGAAGATTTCCAACGAACTCCATACAGCCCATCGTCTACATTGGATAAACTAGAAAAAGTCGCTCCGGTTTCAAATAAGGTTTGTTTATATCCTAATATTGAACTGTTTTTTAATTGTAAAGTGGCTGCAATATCGAGTTGCCCAAGATGATTCCCGAATCTATTTTCTGTATCGAAGGGGTCGTATCCCTCCATTTTTTGCGTTAATTTTTTAGAAGGATATACAGCTAAAACATACGTACGAAGGTCAGACGAAAAAGGAGTGGCGGGTATAGCAATTCCATTTTCGTCGCGCTCCTTAGTAGGAAATCCACCCCACTGTACATGGTGGAGAATACCTCCATACAGTTGAAGTTTACTTGATTCGCGTCCTAAACGACCGTAAAGCGATTTTTGGTGAAGGAAATACGAGGAAGCAAAACGTTGTTCTCCAAACCATCCGTGGCTAAACGAGGCTTTCCAGCCGAGCCAAGGAACGAGTAGCTTGGAAAAGCGAGGTTTCATAAATGTAATCGAAGGAAGTGGAATGTTGTTGCCAGACCATGAGATTGAGCCACTAGAATGTGTAGAATCTACTAAACCTAGTATCATTTTTTTACGCCCCACTGTTATTTCCCAACCATGTAGTTGGTATCCAGCGTAAAGTTCAGGAAGTAAAATTCGGGCATTTTTTCCTGTAGATACAAATGTGTTTACTCCGTAATATACATGCTTAAAACGGGTACTCGAATCATTCCTTGATTTTACTTCTACGTCAAAGAAAAGTGCAGATCCCGAGGCGGGAACTGCCCCAAATTTGTTTGCTCGAAGCCAAAAAGGAATAACTGATCCATTCGATGCAAATGCACCAGATTGAATGCGAAAAGTTGGTTGGTTTATTTGACAAAAGCCAAATAAAGGAAGGGTAATGAAAAGTAAAATTTTGTATGTTTGGGACATGTCTTAATAGGGGTGAATTGTAAAGGTTAGCCTGTGGCTACCCACTGCATGAGTAAGGCACAAATATACCCTCCATATGTACCAACTGCGTATCCTAAGACGGCCAAAAGAACGCCAACAGATACAAGTGAAGGATGAAAAGCTGCGGCAATAACAGGAGCTGAAGCAGCCCCACCTACATTTGCTTGTGAACCGACGGCACCAAAAAAGAAAGGTGCTTTTAGCCAAATAGATGCCAATAGAACAATAATGACATGAATGCTCATCCAAATGATACCAATCACGAAAAGAGAGGGGTTATTGACGATTGCCGTTAAGTCCATTTGCATACCGATAGTCGTGATTAATAGATACAGGAAAAAACTTCCAAATTGGGAAGCTCCCGCATTTTCAAGATTTCGTAAAGAGGTGAATGAAGCTAAAATACCTAATAGTGTAACAATAGAGATAATCCAGAAAAAAGAAGACGTAAGGCTAAAAGCCGCTAATTCAGGATAATTTTCTTTGATGAATGGAGTGATATAGCCAGCCAAAAAGTGTGCAATACCAGTCGCAACAAAGGCAACGCCAAGCATAGTCACAATGTCATGAAAGCTAGCTATTCGCCTATTTGATTTATCAAGTTGGCTAACTCTTTGTTGGATGTCTTCAATACTGCTAGTATCTGCCTTTAAAAATGCGTCGATTTTTTTAGTATGTCCAACAGCATAAAGTAAAACAGCTAAGATAATCTCAGCAACAACAATATCGACGGCTACTGTTTGAGAAAATAAATAATCAGAAGGTTTGAAGATTTCTTTTAACGCGGTTTGGTTTGCACCTCCACCAATCCAACTCCCTGCTATGGTAGCAAGACCTCGCCAAACTTCATCACTTGGGTCAGCTGTAGGAGCAAATAAGTCAGGTTGAAAAAGCTTTACAATCCAAATAGCAATGGGTCCTCCAAGGATTATACCAACTGTTCCGGCTAGAAAAACGAGTATTGCTTTTTGACCTAATTTGGCGATTGACTTAAAGTCGACGCTTAAAGTAAATAATATGAGACAGGCAGGTAGTAGGTAGTTAGAGACAATGGGGTACAATTTAGAATTGTGGCCGTCTATCACATGTAACGAGTTCAAGATACTCGGAATAAAATAGCAAAATAAGATGGGTGGTATGAACTTAAATGTCTTCTTTAGAAAGGGGTTGGTTGAATTAGATGCCGAAAAGACAAGCCAAAGGATACCAATTAGAATACCGAGTATAACAGCGTCATTGGTAATAAATGGGGTAGAAGTTGTCATAAATTTTGTGATAAATTGCCAAGATTTATGTCAAATATAGTAAAGAAAAATGCGTTAAGAGAGCGTAAGTAAGTAAAATATTGAAGTGTAGCAGGAGAGTTCAGTGTGCGTCGTTCAA
>JBKBRQ010000180.1:0-5333 GCA_046292055.1 Spirosomataceae bacterium
AATTATTTTTTAGATAAAAAATGGCACATCCTAAACGAAGAATTTCGACAACGAGAAGAGATAAGCGTAGAACTCATGACTCTTTGACAGCAAAGGCGTTATCAGTAGATGGTACAACTGGTGAAATCCACGTTCGTCACCGTGCACACGTTTACGAAGGAAACTTGTATTACAAAGGAAAATTAGTAGTTGAAAACTACCAATAATTTAACTTTTCTCTAGCTAGGTAACTAAGGAAACCAAAGCCTTAGTTACCTATTTTTACGCTTAAGCGAAAAGTACTTTAATCCTATTTCCGGAATAAGCTAACCAATTGTTTATGAAAATTGCCGTTGATGCAATGGGTGGTGACTTTGCCCCCAAAGCAATTGTGGAAGGTGCCATCTTGGCAGCAAATGAGTTACCTGAACACATCAAAATCGTTCTTATCGGGCAAGAAGAGCTTATACTTCCGTTACTCCAAGAGGGGACATATCCCTCAGGTTCTATTGAAGTCATCCATGCACCCGAAGTCATTGACATGGACGAACACCCTACCAAAGCTCTTACCCAAAAACCCAATTCAAGTATTGTTTACGGGTTTACACTACTCAAAGAAAAGAAAGTAGATGCCTTTTGTAGTGCCGGGAATACGGGTGCTATGATGGTAGGCTCCTTATTTATATTGAAAACCGTTGGGAATATCCAACGCCCCCCTATTGCAGGTTTCTTCCCACTTACAAATGGCGCATACAGCCTAATGCTTGATATCGGCGCCAACGCAGATTGTAAACCTGAGGTACTTGTTCAGTTCGCTGAACTAGGCTCCTTATATGCCCAATTTTCTCTAGGTATTGAAAACCCCAAAGTTGCGCTTCTCAGCATCGGCGAAGAAGAGCAAAAAGGCTCGACGGTTGTTCAAGCAACCCATCAGTTGCTCAAGACCAATGAAAAGATTAACTTTATAGGAAATATCGAGGGAAGAAACATGTTTGAAGGCATAGCTGATGTTATCGTAACAGAAGGCTTCACAGGAAACGTGATTTATAAAATGGGAGAATCCATGTACGAGTATGCAGCCAGCAGAGGCATATCAGATCCTTTCATTGACCGAATGAATTATGAAGTTACCGGAGGAAGTCCCATCATTGGCGTCCGAGGAAACGTCATTGTCGCACATGGAATTTCTTCCCCTTTAGCTATCAAAAACATGATTTTATTAGCACAAAGACAAGTAAAATCAGACGTGGTAGCAAAAATTGAGGAAGCTTTTCAAGAATAAGTTTAGACCGAAAAACGAACCAAAAATGAATACGCGCGCAGCAATCACCGGTGTACATGGCTACCTTCCAGACTATGTATTGACCAATGAGGAATTGGAAAAAATAGTAGATACAAACGATGAATGGATTACATCCAGAACCGGTATCAAGGAACGAAGAATACTTAAAGACGATAACTTAGGAACATCCTTCATGGCAGCTGAGGCCGTGAAAGGTCTTTTAGCTAAAACAAATACGGACCCCAAAGATATAGATTTAGTCATTTGTGCTACTGTTACACCTGACTACTTATTTCCCTCTACAGCCAATCTCGTTTGTACACAGGTAGGCATCCCAGCAATCGGGAGCTTTGATATCTTGGCCGCTTGCTCTGGCTTTTTATATGCTTTATCTGTAGGTTCTCAGTTTATTGAGTCTGGTAGATACAAAAAGGTGATTGTCATCGGAGGTGATAAAATGTCCTCTATCGTAGATTATACAGACCGGACAACTTGTGTGCTTTTCGGAGATGGCGCAGGTGCCGTGTTACTTGAACCGTCTGAAGACGAAACAGGAATACAAGATTTTATTCTTAAATCTGATGGTACAGGGGAAAATCACCTCATCATGAAAGGCGGCGGAAGTAGACACCCAGCCTCTCACGAAACAATAGACAACAGATGGCACCATATCACACAAGAAGGCCCTTCTGTATTTAAGTTTGCTGTAACCAACATGGCAGACGTTTCGGCAGAAATCATGGAAAAAAATAACCTGGTGGGTGATGATGTTGCTTGGCTTGTACCACACCAAGCAAACAAACGAATCATTGATGCTACTGCCAATCGGATGGGAATAGGACCTGATAAGGTCATGCTCAATATTCAAAAATATGGCAATACAACGGCAGGTACCATACCACTTTGTCTTTTTGACTACGAATCTCAACTAAAGAAAGGAGATAACCTCATTTTAGCTGCGTTTGGTGGTGGATTTACATGGGGCTCTTGTTATATCAAATGGGCATATGACCCCGCTTAATTTTTAGATTAATCATTCTTCAAAATACACTTAGATACATACAATGGCGAGTACAGCTGATTTTAGAAATGGACTATGCTTAGAATGGAATAATGATTTATATGTAATCGTTGAATTCCAACACGTAAAACCTGGAAAAGGAGCTGCGTTTGTTCGTACAAAACTCCGTAATATCAAAACAGGAAGAGTCTTGGATAACACGTTCTCTGCAGGCGAAAAAGTAACGACAGCCCGAATTGAAAAACATACGTTCCAGTTCTTATACAAAGACGATATGGGCTATAACTTCATGAACAATGAAACATTCGAGCAAATGAGTTTGAACGAAAACATGGTTCCTCAAGCTGACTTAATGAAGGAAGGTCAAGTAGTGGATGTGTTAATTCATGCTGAAACTGAAACTCCTCTTTCTGTTGAATTACCAGCTTATGTTGAACTTCGCGTAACCTATACAGAACCTGGCGTAAAAGGTGACACAGCAACAAATGCCGGAAAACCAGCTACATTGGAAACAGGTGCTACAATTAAGGTTCCTTTGTTTATTGATAATGAAGAACTTATTCGTGTAAACACATCTACGTATGAATACGATTCACGCGTGAAAGAAAAATAAAAATAACCTAAAAAAGACGGCTACTCCCAGTTTGTAGGCGTCTTTTTTCTTATTTTGCTCATGCATTTATAGATTTTTTTTACCTGTAAATAACTTAACCGAAATGGAGACAAAAGAAATACAAAAACTGATTGATTTCATATCAAATTCAGGACTAGACGAAGTAAACATCGAAACAGCTGATTTGAAACTGAGCATCAAAAGATATTCTCAGACTGCTGCTGTTGCACCTGTTGTAGCTCACGCACCCGTTGCCATTCAAGCTGCCCCTGTTGCATCTGCTGCACCAGTAACACCAGCATCTGCCGCTCCTGAGCCTGCAGCAGCCTCCAACTTAATCACAGTAAAATCTCCTATGATTGGCACATTTTACCGTGCAGGTGGCCCTGATAAACCCAACTTTGTTGAAATAGGTACAGAAATCAAGGGAGGTCAAGTCCTTTGCATTATCGAAGCGATGAAGCTTTTCAACGAAATTGAATCAGAAGTTTCAGGTAAAATCGTGAAAATTTTAGTAGATGATGCTACTCCAGTTGAGTTTGACCAACCTTTATTCTTGGTAGAACCAAACTGAAATTAGGGTACTTCCCTACGCAACCTATCTTTTCTTGAAAAAGAAAAGAAAACACAAACCAATCCTTGAAGAGTATGTTCAAAAAAATACTTATTGCAAACAGAGGCGAAATTGCCCTGCGGATTATCCGGACTTGTAGAGAGATGGGAATAAAAACAGTAGCGGTCTACTCCACTGCTGACAGAGATTCGCTACACGTCCGTTTTGCAGATGAAGCGGTCTGTATTGGCCCTCCATCTAGTAAATTATCCTATCTGAGCATTCAAAATATTATTTCAGCCGCTGAAATCACAAATGCGGATGCCATCCACCCAGGTTATGGTTTCCTATCTGAGAATGCGGAATTTTCACGCATTTGTTCAGAATATGGCATCAAATTTATTGGTGCAACTGCTGAACAAATCAACCTAATGGGAGATAAGGCTACAGCAAAAGATACCATGAAAAAAGCAGGTGTACCTGTAATTCCTGGTTCAGATGGCCTCATTGATTCTGTTCAAGAGGGAATTACTATTGCACAAGAAATAGGCTATCCTGTTATTGTAAAGGCTACTGCAGGTGGTGGCGGCCGTGGCATGCGTATCATCAATAATGATTCTGAATTCCAAAAAGCATGGGATGATGCCAAGATGGAGTCAGGTGCTGCCTTCGGAAATGATGGCCTCTATTTGGAAAAGTTCGTAGAAGAACCAAGACATATTGAAATCCAAATCGTTGGTGACCAATTCGGAAAAGTTTGTCACCTATCAGAAAGAGACTGCTCAATCCAACGTAGGCACCAAAAATTAGTAGAAGAAACACCTTCGCCTATTCTCACACAAGAATTGAGAGAAAAAATGGGTGAGGCTGCTGTAAATGGAGCGAAAGCCATTGGATACGAAGGAGCTGGAACTGTTGAGTTTTTGGTAGATAAGCATAACCAGTTCTACTTCATGGAAATGAACACACGAATCCAAGTAGAACACCCAATTACAGAAGAAGTAACTGATTTTGATTTAATTAAGGAACAAATTAAAGTAGCTGCCGGTCTTCCGATTTCAGGAAAGAATTATTTCCCGAAATTATTTTCGATGGAATGTCGGATAAATGCTGAAGACCCTGCCAATAATTTCAGACCATCTCCAGGAACAATCAAAAGTATGCATATTCCGGGGGGGCATGGAGTTCGGATTGATAGCCACGTCTATGCTGGTTACACGATTCCTCCAAACTACGATTCTATGATTGCCAAACTCATCGTAACGGCACAAACGAGAGAAGAAGTACTAGTTCGTATGAAAAGGGCACTTCAAGAGTTTTATATAGAAGGTATCAAAACAACGATTCCTTTCCACTTAAAACTCATGGACGACCCACAGTTCCAGTCAGGGATATTCACAACAAAGTTTTTGGAATCGTTTGATTTCAGTGACTTATAAAACATAAAAAAAGATGGCTTTCGCCATCTTTTTTTATTTCGCAACATATTCTTTTGAAAAGTCTAGAATGCGATGAATCGTCTGGACAGAAGGTTCATATTGAATTTTGTTCAACTGAGCCATCAAATCAACACAATCGAGGTATAAGTCGAGTGTGGCGGGGTCAGTCATCAACAACGCTTCCATCTTTTCATTTTCTTCTGAGGTGGTTTCATTATACAAATAACGAATCACATCATTTGGATTCTGTGTACAGGTTTGTGTCATAGGCATATACGGATTTACTCATCATTTTACGCAAATTGATGAGAGCATAACGCATACGACCCAATGCTGTGTTGATACTTACTCCAGTTGCTTCGGCAATTTCCTGAAAACTGTATTTAAAATTATCAATAATTAACTCGCTATCGTTGCCTTCTGCAATAACGTAAATAACTTTGTAA
>JBKBRQ010000181.1:0-5321 GCA_046292055.1 Spirosomataceae bacterium
GCTTTTTTAGTGGGGCATTGTATAGAGAATGGCCTATTAAACGGAGAAGTTATCCGACTAGATGGAGCTATTCGAATGGGAATGAAGTAACGCTTTAAAATTATTAACATAAAATTTTTACTATTACTAATTAACACGAAAATGAACCCTATACAATCGCTCATTCGGCCACACTTGATTGAACTAACTCCTTATGCATCAGCACGTGATGAATACAAAGGTAGTGAAGGGATATTTCTGGATGCGAATGAAAACCCATTTGGTTCTGTTCATGGCCATGCGTATAATCGGTATCCAGACCCGCACCAAGTAGCAATAAAAGAAAAATTAGCAGAAATAAAAGGAGTGCGCGCCTCACAAATATTCCTAGGGAACGGATCCGACGAAGCAATCGACCTACTAATAAAAATGTTCTGTGAACCCAAACAAGAGAATATTGTTATTCTTCCACCTACCTACGGAATGTACAAGGTTTGTGCTGATATCCAGCAAGTAGAAGTATTATCTGCAGCATTGACACCGGACTTCGACTTAGATACCGACACGATTCAAGAAGTCGTGAACCACAAAACGAAAATGATTTGGGTTTGTTCGCCAAATAATCCATCTGGAAACCTTGTAAGTCGGGATAAAATTCGCCTATTGTTAGAAACTTATCCAAACAAAATAATCGTAGTCGACGAAGCATATATTGATTTTGTACCAGAGCAGACTTGGTTGAATGAACTTGATACATTTGCAAACCTAGTTGTACTGCAAACATTTTCAAAAGCCTGGGGAATGGCAGGATTACGTATCGGTGTTGCGTATGCTCACCCTAAAATAATCCAAATTCTCAATAAAATAAAATACCCGTATAGTCTAAATATATTGACACAAAAAGCTGTATTATCTGCTTTAGATTTTGAAGAACAAAAAGTGGAGATGGTTGCAAGATTAAATGATTTACGCGAAAAACTTCGGGTAGATTTGAGCCAACTTCCCTTTGTTCAGCACATTTATCCTTCTGACTCCAACCAACTACTTGTAAGGGTAGATAAACCAAGTGAATTATTCGGTTACTTGATTGAACAAAAAATCATTGTCCGGGATCGTTCTAAAGTCATACTTTGCGAAGACTGCTTGCGTATCTCCATTGGTTCTGAAGACGAAAACAAGGCACTGCTTGAAGAAATGGTAAAATGGGGTCAAAAATAAAAAAACAATAGCCGGCATCTTTTTAGATACCGGCTATTGTTCGAAATGTGGAGAAGATCGGGCTCGAACCGACGACCTCTTGACTGCCAGTCAAGCACTCTAGCCAACTGAGCTACATCCCCGACTTACATGCTACAAATAAAACAGAAAAAAGAAGATTCCCCAAGTATTTCAATAGATAGATTTAAAAAGTTGGACGTGTCACCCAGGCAAGTCGTTTCCACCAGTACGGTTGTTGTAATAAATCAATTCGGACACCTTTGCTCGTAGAAGCATGTAAAAAATAAATTTCATCGCTGGACTTTTTGTCTACAATAATACCTGAGTGATTGATTTTTTTCTGCGTTGCCCGAAAAAAAACTAAGTCACCCTCCTGACATTTTTCTACCGAAATTTTGGGAAAAACTTCAGCTTGCTTTGCTGCCACACGCGGAAAATCCCGTTGGATGGCTTGAAATGAGTTGTACAACAAGCCCGAACAATCAATACCTTCTTTCGTTAACCCTCCATACTTGTATGGCGTCCCCATGAATGTCATTCCTGCTGCGATGAATTCCTTTTTCTGTTTATTTGATGTGTTTTGTCGAATTCTTTTTGAACAACCTGATAAAAAAACAAGAAATAGAATTGCCCCAATGACAGTAATTATCCTCATTTATATCATTTTTTAGATTCCTTTAACGTTTCATACACCAACATAAGTATGCCGTCTTTAAGTCCTAAATCTGGAACATAGATTTCCTCCGCTCCTGCCCAGCGCATGGCAGAAAGATAGATTTCCGAGGCATGAATAATGACATCTGCACGATCTGGATTCATTTTCAATTTATGAATACGTTCCTCCTCCGTGAAACTGTCTAAAAATTGAATCGTTTTCTCCAATTCCGCTAATGTTGCACAACCTTCTCCTGTCTTTTTTGCATGGTCTACAAGTTTGGTGATATTTCCACCCGTCCCGACAGCCGTCACTTTTTCGTTAGTAGGAATATTTTCCTGAATCCAACCGTGTATTTTTTTCCAAACATCCTTATTTACACGCCCCTCCAATAAACGTACAGAACCAATTTTAAAAGAATTGGAAACGATTTTCCTATGCCCTTTATAAATATTTAATTCCGTACTTCCACCACCTACATCAATATGAAGATACGTTTTTGCAGGGTCTAAAATCTTGACAATCACATTATTAATTAATTCAGCTTCTTTTTCACCTGTAATCAGATGAATTTTCATGCCTAGCTCTAATTGCACACGCTCGACAATATTCACGCCGTTTTCAGATTCACGTAAAGCAGAAGTTGCACAAATCATGTACGCATCCACTTCATGTAGCTCCATCAAAAGTTTATAAATCGTTAATAATTTTTTGAGTTTAGCCTCCGTTAAATAACTTATTTTGCCAGTCGTAAACACATCATGACCTAAACGAAGAGCATACCGAACGTACTCAACCTTTTTAAAGCTAATCTTTCCCTCGTCCGTTAAGACCGAGCTAATCTGCATACGTGCAGCATTCGAACCGATATCAATTGCGGCTATTTTCATTTATATATGGTTATTGAACCTACAAAAATATATAATTTTGTTCCAACGAAAAGTAATTCACATGATTTCATTTACATCTCAATATCCACACTTTGATTTAAAGCCGAAAAACCTCTACAAAAAATGGTTACGGCAAATCGCATCCAACCACCAATTCGTGATTCATGAACTAACCTATGTTTTTTTATCTGATGAAGAATTGCTTGAAATCAATCAATCGTATCTACAACATGATACGTTTACTGACATCATCACTTTTGATAATTCTGAAGAACCCGAAATAATTGAGGGCGACATTTTTATTAGTATCGACCGAATCAAAGAAAACGCTGAAAAGTTTAAGGTGCCGTTTCAAGACGAACTCAACCGTGTGATTGCCCACGGGCTTCTTCACCTTTGCGGATTTCTTGACAAGAAACCAGCTGATGTGCAAAACATGCGAACAGAAGAAGAAAAAGCTATTCGTCTGTTTAAAGAAATGAGTATAAAAAGCTAAACTGCCGTTCTTTATCTACTATTTAACCGTATTCATCAATTAACACATAAAAACACGCAAACTTACGTGTCCAAAATAGGTCAAAATACAAACAACCCGTTTCTATGCGACTTATTTATATCACCACTTTGCTTGTTCTAAGTAGTTTTTCCGTCTACTCCCAGTTTGGTCTTAAAGGACGATTGATTGATAACCAAGAAAAAATCGGAATCATTGGCGCGGCTGTTCGCTTGACCTCTTCGACAGATACCACAAAAACAATCGGTGTTTTCACTGATATTGAGGGCATTTTCCAGCTAAAAAGTCTAGAAAAAGGGATATACTCCTTACAGATTACTTACACTGGTTACCAAACAATTCGCCAAAAAATCTCTATCCAAAAAGATGAAAATATGGGAGATATACTTTTTCAAGCTGAAAACAAGCTATTGAATGAAGTAATTGTGCAAGGCAGGCAAGTCCGGGCTGAACAGAAAGGTGATACCGTACAGTACAATGCAGATGCGTATAAAGTCAACAAGGACGCTTCGGCTGAAGAGCTTTTAACTAAAATCCCCGGTATAACAACCCAAAATGGACGTGTAGAAGCACAAGGCGAGGCTGTTCGTCGCGTAACTGTTGACGGACAAGAATACTTTGGTGATGACGCATCAGCCGCCTTGAAAAACTTACCTGCCGAAATCATTGCTAAAGTAGAAGTTTTTGACCGGCTCAGTGACCAAGCTCAATTTTCTGGTGTAAATGATGGAAATACAGAAAAAGCCATCAATATCGTAACGAAATCAGGAAAAAATAATGGCCAATTCGGTAAATTTTATGGTGGATATGGAACCGATGACCGTTTTGCAGCTGGCGGAAACGTAAATTACTTCAAAAAAGCACGTCGTATTTCCCTCATTGGTTTATCAAATAATGTCAATATTCAAAATTTTGCGAATGAAGACATTTTAGAAGCTATGGGCGGTGGCAATCAAATGAGCCAGCGATTCAGAGGTGGTGGTGGAAACAATGATTTTTTTGTTGCTCCCTCCAACGGTATTACACGTACCTATGCACTTGGCCTAAATTACAGCGATGCCATCGGGAAAAAATTAAAATATAGCACAAGTATTTTCATCAACGATACAAAAAATAATGTGGAGACCTCTATATCTCGACTTCTACTTCTTCCAAATCAAACAAATCAATTGTATGAACAAGAAAGTGACCGAGAAGGAATAAACGCCAACTCACGAATAAATGCACGAATTGAATATTCGCCAAACCGTAAAAATCAGTTTATTATTACCCCAAGAATCAGTTTCCAGTCCAACGCGACTTCAACGCAACTAGTGGGAAAAAATAGTCTACAATCTGATTTTTTATCACAATTGACGAGTGAGCAGACAAATGAATCCAATGGGAACTCGGTAAACGGCTCTATCTTGTACAACCACCGTTTCGAAAAAGCCGGACGTACTGTCTCTTTCAACACCACGCTCTCGAATTCAGTAAACCAAAGCAATGCTTTGCTGCTTTCAGAGAATCTGTTTGCCAATGCTGCAAACAACCAAGACATTGACCAAGAAACGCGTTCAACTGTTCAACGAAACGGACTTTCAGCAAGAGTAGAATACAACGAGCCTTTGAGCAAACAAAGTCAATTGCAACTTGGGTATGAAAAATCATGGTCTTTTACAGATTCCGACCGAAAAACATTTGACAAAGAACAAGCAGATGCCCTGTACACCCGTTTAAATATTCCACTCTCCAACGAGTTCATGAGTGACTACAATCTAGATAAAGGGAGTGTTTCTTACCGTTATAACAAAGGGAGGACCTTCAATGCAAATTTTTCATTGGCTGCACAAAAAGCGACCTTAACGGGTGATCAGACATTTCCATTTGCCTTTGACGTAAACCGTGATTTTTTCAATCTTTTGCCAAATGCTTTTGTTCGTTATGCCATTAGCCCACAAAAAAACATCCGATTTTTCTATCGTACATCTGCAAATGCACCAACTATTACACAGCTACAACGTGTTATAAATAACTCGAATCCATTGCAACTACGAACCGGTAACCCCGATTTAGACCAAGAGTT
>JBKBRQ010000182.1:0-5291 GCA_046292055.1 Spirosomataceae bacterium
CAAGACGTATTACTTGCTAATTCATCCAAAAATAGAACATTTCTGAATGTAGATTTTGTATTGTGTGTAGCACAAAGATACAGTCAAGTTCATACATCTGACGTATATTCCTCAAAAAAAACACGAATATACGTCCGTAATTCTATGGGTCTTGAAAATCAGTTAGTACAAAAATTTTCTACTCACTACCCCACTTCCTTGCCTTTCAATAGCTATAGGCAAAGAAACACGCTTGCCTAACGAAACAATAAGCTCTTATCGTGGCATTTTATTTGAGGCTTTAAGTGATTGATACGTATATCTTAAAAAGATATACCCCAAAATACATTTTACCTCTTTGTCCAACTGAATCAATGAAACTCTACCAAGTCCTGGAACATCAACTAAAAAAAGAACCTGATTTTGTGTCTGAAGCAGGCGAACTCAAAAAATGGGTCGTACTAGACAAAGCCCAAAATTTTGACGAAACGTTGATTGCTCTCCTCCTCCAAAACGAAGACCTAAAAAAGGAATTTTTTCTTCCTATTCAGGGCATATTGGTTTTTAAACAACCTCATTTTGTACAGTTTATGGAACAAAAGAATTTCCTGAACGACAGCTATACCCAATACAAAAACAAAGTTGGACTGACTATCGGGGGCAGTTACCTCAAACAACGCAGCGATATAGCCCTCGTCTGGCCATTTAAAGACTGTATCCTTGAAGGCGGACAAAGTAGAGAGGAAGACAAACGCGAAGAGGTTTTCTTTAACGAACTCCTCGCCCAAGATGAAATCACCCAACTCCTAGAACCAAAAGTGCTCACCCATGCCAAACGCGTGGATGTACACGGAGAAAAACCATTGGAGCAGTTTCAGCGAAACGAAGAAGGCACCATCACAGACAATCTGATCATCAAAGGCAATAACCTCCTCGCACTGCATACCCTCAAAGAAGAATTTGCCGGAAAAGTAAAACTGATTTATATCGACCCACCGTACAATACTGGAAATGATGGCTTTAATTACAACGATAGCTTTAATCAATCGACCTGGTTGACATTTATGAAAAACCGAATTGAAATTGCAAAGATGTTGATGGCACCTTTAGGTATTTTTTTGGTTCAATGTTCATTTCATCAATATGCATATCTTAAGGTATTAATGAACGATTTATTTGAAAAACACTTATGTGACTTCAACATTCAAGTAAGACACCCAGATAGAGCCTTAACAGGTGATAAAGAATTTAATGATGTTATCGAATATATACTTATTTACTCAAATGATAGGACAAAAAAAATGCCTTTCATTGAAGAACAAAAGACAATAGATGAATACACTTTAAAAATTGAAATTGACGAGAAAATAATACCCACAATTATTCAATGTGGATCAAAAAAAGTTGAAATCTACTTACCACATCAATATAAGATAATTTCAATTCCAGCAAGTAAAGAAGGCTTAAAAAAGATAAGTATTCGTGGATCAATTCGTGAAAAAAATAGCAGCGGTAGATTTTTCGTAAAATATCTAGAGAATTTAAAAGATTTTCCGTCTGAAACCTTATTCAAAGTTCCTGATATGGGAGATGATTCTATAAATCATAGATTTTTTTATTCAGCACCTGATGGTAAAAAAAATGGTGGCTACTTTCAAGGAATGCCAACAAGCACTGATATTACAAAAAAACAATATGCTAATTTCTACAACTTTGAAAAAGAATATAATAATGTGTCAAAACAAGGAGAGGTTGTATTTAGAAACGGTAAGAAACCAGAAGAATTATTAAAATTTTTAATTCAAATCTTTACTTCTAAACAAGATATTATTCTTGATTATCATCTTGGAAGTGGGACAACAGCTGCCGTTGCTCATAAGACGGGAAGACAATTTATTGGTATTGAGCAGCTAAATTATGGAGAAAACGATAGCTTAGTTAGGTTAAAAAATGTAGTTAACAGAGATGATACTGGAGTATCAACCCATGAAGACGTCAACTGGCAAGGAGGTGGTTCTTTTGTATATCTTGAGCTAAAAAAGTACAATCAGACTTTTTTGGAGCAGATTGAAGAAGCCAAAGACACGGAGAAACTTTTGGCGATTTGGGAGGACATGAAAGCCAAGAGTTTCCTCCATTACAACGTAGATATCAAGAAACAAGACGCCCACCTAGCGGATTTCAAGAACCTCCTTCTAGCCCAACAAAAACAACATTTATGTGAAATTTTAGATAAAAACCAATTGTACGTCAATCGGTCATCTCTGCATGATGCTGGCTTTGCCTGTACAGAGGAAGAAAAAAGAACCACACAGAACTTTTATAAAAAGAAGATGAAAAGCGACAAGTGGGGTAATTCTTCCAATATTGATTTAGACACATTTAATAAAGAGTAAATGGCCTATTTATACGAAACCTTGATACAAGAATTTGGAAAAAGAGCTATCTCCGAAGTGGTTGTTCCTAATCATATTCTTGACAATCTCAAGCCTCAATTCGGACAACGACCTTATCAGATAGAGGCATTTCAGCGCTTTCTTCATTGGGAGGCACAGAACTTTGAGGGCAAAACACGCCCTTACCATTTGCTTTACAATATGGCAACAGGTAGCGGGAAAACCTTGATTATGGCGGGTTTGCTTTTGCATCAATACCACAAAGGTTACCGTAATTTTCTGTTTTTTGTACACAGCAACAACATTATTCAGAAAACGAAAGATAATTTTCTAAACCCACAGGCAAGCAAATATTTGTTCAACGACAAAATTGTGATAGAGGGCCAAGAGATATACGTGAAGGAAGTCAATCATTTTGATGAAGCCGACCAAGAGAATATCAATATCAAATTTACGACAATTCAGCAACTTCATCATGACTTAAGCAATACCAAAGAAAACAGCATCACGTACGAGGACTTCAAAGATAAAAAGGTAGTCTTGCTGGCAGACGAGGCGCATCATTTGGTTGCTGGAACAAAATCTGGAAATTTATTTGGGAGTTGGGAAGACACTGTCAAGCAAATTCACCGAGCAAATCCGGCAAATATATTATTGGAGTTTACAGCCACTATCGACCTCGAGACAATGAGTTTAGTGAAACATTACCAAGATAAAGTAATTTTCAAGTACGACCTCGCGCAATTCCGTATAGACAAATACTCCAAAGAAATAAACCTGATTCGTTCCTTGTATGACCAGCAAGACAGGATACTTCAAGCGTTGATTTTGAATTTATATCGGCAAGAATTGGCGACTTCGAATGGGATAAATTTAAAGCCTGTCGTTTTGTTCAAAGCACAAAAGACAATTTTGGAATCCGAACAAAACAAGAAGAACTTTCATGCTTTAATAGATGATTTATCTGTGGAGATGATGGAGAAAATTCAGAGAACATCCACGGTTCCAGTTGTACAGAAGGCATTTCGCTTTTTTGAGGGGCGTGGTATTTCGGTCTCTTCTATAGTCAAGCGAATACAAGCGAACTTTAAATTTGAGAACTGTTTGAGTGCCAATAGTGATACAGAAGCCGAGAAGAATCAACTGTTACTCAATACTTTAGAAGATGGAAACAATCCCGTTCGTGCCATTTTTGCTGTACAAAAACTGAACGAAGGCTGGGATGTTCTGAATCTATTTGATATTGTGCGTCTGTATGAAAGTCGAGATAGCAAAGACAATAAAGTAGGAAAGACGACACTTTCAGAAGCCCAATTAATTGGCAGAGGGGCACGGTATTTCCCATTTGCTTTGGAAGACGGACAAGACAAATTTACCCGAAAATTTGACGATGACATTTCCAATGACTTAAAGATTTTGGAGGAATTGTATTACCATACCAAAGAAGACAGCAAGTATATATCTGAGTTAAAAAGAGCCCTCATTGATTTGGGAGTTTCCGAAAACGATGAAAACGTAGTTCAATTAGACTTGTATTTAAAGCCAGAGTTCAAGCAGACGGATTTTTACAGAGGAGGGTATGTTTTCTACAATAAAAAAGTACCAAAGAGTTTTAAAAATGTAACCTCTATGGCAGATTTAGGTGTGAAAAAAGTGAATTATAGGCATGTGTTATCATCGGGCGTGGGTAGAATGTCCGGTATTTTCTCAGAATTTGAGCCTACCCAATCAAGAGAAGAAGTGTTAAAAACCAGAGAAATTTCAATACCAGAAATACCGCCACATATTCTTTGGTTTGCCTTGAGTAAATATCCATTTTATCACTTTTCAAATTTGGCGCGCTACGTCCCGAATGTGCCCTCACTTACCTATTTCATCAACGACCCTGATTATTTGGCAGGCCTATCCATTGCATTTGAAGGCACTCCAGACTGCCTAAACGACCTAACCCACTTTGACTATTTACAGGCATTGAGTGGATTACTGCAAGAGATTGAGAAAGAAATAAAGAAAAATGCGACGCATTTTGAGGGAACAGAGTTTGTAAACAAGCCAATTTATGAGGTGTTTAAGGACAAGAAAATACGAGTCCAGCGAGGCAATGAGCGGGAAAACGGGCAGCAGGATTTACTCATCCATGAACCGTGGTATCCGTACAATGCGAATTATGGGACGGGAGAAGAGAAGAAGTTTGTGGCATTTTTTGCTCGAAATTTTGTAAACATAGAAGAAGAATTTGAGGACGTATATCTGCTTCGGAACGAGCGAGAGTTAAAGATATTTGACAAACGAGGCAGGGCATTTGAGCCTGACTTTCTACTTTTTTGCAGGAAGCGAAACGCGGAACAGAAGGTGCTACAAGTCTTTATTGAGCCCAAAGGGGCACATTTGAAGGATTACGACAAATGGAAGAATGATTTTTTAAAGGAAATCCAGGCAGGGAAAAAGAACTTTACGGTGAGTAGTAACTCCTATGTAATCAAGGGAGTCCCTTTTTATACATACGAAAATGAAAATGAGTTTAGGTATGAATTAGAAAACACATTGCGTGAATGACGTCATGCGAAGAACCATCATACATATTTAAGATAACAAGAAATATCCCAAAACAAGATGAAGAAACTGTACCTACTTACTTTCTTTTTTTTACAATCGATCTTTGCGACGCAGGCACAATTCAATTTAGCAGATTTAAAAGACGCAGCGATAGATGCAGCAATAATACGAAAAAACAAAGCAGAAGCTGCGGGATTCACGGCGGAGGCGCAGACCTTGGCTACCGAAATTGCAGCATTGGAAGCGACCGCGCTTACCCCTCCAATCATTCCAGACAAAGCCATTGGTTTCAATCCTGTCCCCATAGATATTGCCACGAATCCACATGTTGCTGCATTGTATGTATGGGCGGAAGATTAT
>JBKBRQ010000183.1:0-5275 GCA_046292055.1 Spirosomataceae bacterium
GTTTTTCTGTACGGCATATACTTAGCCAGCCGAGTTCTACATGGGTGGGCGACAAAGGCAGAATCAACCAAGCCAATGTCATTCAATATATGAAAGAAGTGGAGGTGGACTTTGCCCAAGATGTTTTCTTTATGTGTGGGCCAGTTGGTATGATGGCTGAGGTATCGAAGGTATTTGAGTTGTTCGATGTATCGGCTGACCGTATTTTCCAGGAAAAGTTCAATGCCCCGATGTTGGACGAAGCCGCAAAAGTGGATTTACCAGAAGAAGGAGCCAAAACCCAAACGGTGAAAGTATTGTACGAAGGAGAAACCCATGAGTTTGTCGTTGAACCGCACCAAACGATACTCGAAGCAGCACTAGAATTAGACATCGACTTGCCGTATTCGTGCCAAGCAGGTATGTGTACCGCTTGTTTGGGCAAGTGCATAGAAGGCGAGGTAAAAATGGACGAAGAAGATGGTTTGACTGAGAAAGAGATAAAAAATGGATTTATTCTGACCTGTGTAGCAAGACCAGCCTCCAGCGGGGTTGTGATAGAAATTGAATAAATAACAGAAATACAAAAAAGGAAAATCCCTGTCTTTTACGCATGTAAGAGGCAGGGATTATTGTGTAGAGAAGATCCTGATTTCGTCACCTTTGCAGGTGTTTCATCACCCAAGTTGTAAGAAAAACGAAAGGATATGCTTTACTTTCGTTTTTAGTAATATCGTCGTTTCGTTGGTATGAATGAATAAGAATTTACTATTTTATCTTTTCACCAAGGAGAAAAGGTTGGGAAGGGAGAAATGAGTATAAAAGATGAGTAATTTGTATGAAAAGAAAAATTAGTAGTGTACTAATTGTGGCACTTATCCTTATTGTGGTGGGTGACATATTTCATTTATTTGCTATGTCTAGGACGTTACGGATCATCCACTTCTTCCTAGTGGCATTGTTTCTTGCGCTTACTACACGATGGTCGTCAAAATTTTAAATGCCTATACCAAAGGGCAATAGAAACAGAGAGAGTAGCGGAGGGAGACGGCTTTACTTCTTCCGTTTAAATACCAACTTTAAAATCCATAAACCAAGAAAGAAGCCAATCGCGAAAATAAGTGGAGTATTATTCATACAGATAAAATGGATATGTGATACATTCTGCAAAATAAACAAATGCACATCATCCAAAAAAGAATTACTCATCTGTTTTTCATTCTTGATTTAATTTCTACCTTTGTAGAGTGAACACTCACTTACAATTTATGGAAATCACAGAAAGACAAACAGAAATCATTGAAGCTGCTAGCGAACTTTTGACTAGAAACGGCTTGGGAGGCTTGACTATCAAGAATTTAGCCAAAGAAATGCGCTTTTCAGAAAGTGCTATTTACCGCCATTTTGAAAGCAAAGAGGAAATTATCGTAACAATGCTCCACTACCTCGATGATAACATGAAACAGCGACTTTCCTTGGCGCTCGTGGGTACGGTTCATCCAGAAGAAAAACTAAAAGCACTTTTTGCCAATCAGTTTGCCTTTTTTTCTGAACATCCCCATTTCATCGTCATCGTTTTGTCAGAAGGTCTCCTAGAAAATACAGCACTCATTCACGCTGCCTTGCTCAAGGTAATGCTCACCAAAAAAAGCTTCGTGCTACCCATCCTTGAAGAAGGACAACAATTGGGTCTTTTCAAAGATTCTCTTTCAGCTGAGTTCCTAGCGCATACCGTCATGGGGATTTTCCGTCTGTTTATGCTGCAATGGCGCATCTCCGGTTTTCAATTTGACCTCACAGAAAAAGGAAATGAGACGCTAGAAAATATCTTTACGCTCATTAAAAAATAATCGTATCCTCTTTTTATTTTTTTATATATGAAATTAGTTAATATTCACAAACATTTCGGATTTCTAGCTTGCCTAGCAGCAGCTACTCCGGCGGTGGCACAAGAAAAAGCGCTTCTTTTTTCCGACTTTGCGTCTGTCCGAACGCAGGCAGAGAAATCGAGTAGCGTTTTTCAGGTTGCCAATCACCAACGACAAATGGCCCAATGGAACCAACAAAACGCAGAACTCGATATTCTGAAGTTTCGATTGCCGATTACAGCCTCCGCGCAGAACAATACGCGTCTGCCCGTAAATTTTATTCCCTCAGAAATATTTGGGGGTGAACCCGGCACATTCCGAGAGGTGAATTTTGGCCTTCAATATGTTTCCAATTTTACCATCGCTCCACAAATTGATTTATTGAATTTAACCGCTTGGGAGAAAGCGCGCGCCGCAAAAATTCAAGCTACTTTGGTCGATGTAAAGAGTGAAATCGACAAAAAAACGCTTTTTGAAGCCCTCGCCGCCACCTATTATTCGGTGATTAGTTACCAAAAACAAGCACAAATACTTGAAAAAAGTAAAACTGTCGCAGATTCACTTTTTCAAACGGTTTCTAAAAAATATGCCGAAGGAATTATTCGAAGTCAAGATGTGACGGATGCACGCATCAATCAACTTTCCATTCAAGACCAAATAGAACAAGTCAAATTCGGGTATGCATCTCAAATAGCTCAATTGCGTATATTGTTAGACGTTCCCACTTCTACACCTATTTTTTTGGAAGATGTAGCACTTGAAGCGGACTTTCTGACCGCCGATTTTGCGCCTAATGTACGTTATGTGGTTCGTCAGGCAGAAGCAAATTACCAATTGGCACTTTCGGACTTAGCGTCTTTGAAAAAAAGTTATTACCCAACTGTATCTCTCGCGTTTTCGCATACAGGACAATCCAATAGCAACCAACGTTTTTGGGATAGCAACAGCATCGGTTTTTCGACCAATTTTGTGGGTCTTCGTTTCAATTGGCAAGTCCCAGATTGGACGAAACACATTTCCAAAAAAGTGGCTACGCTGCAAACGGAACTGGCAAAAACAGCGTGGGAACATACAAATTTGCAGAACGAAATGCAGAACAAACAAACAGGTATTGAAAAACAGAAAGCACGCGCACATTGGGAAAAAACACGCCAAATTCGGGAATTGAAAGAAAGTAATTTCCAAAAAAGTAAAAACCAATTTGATGAAAATATTCTTGCAACGGATCGCTTATTGGTATCATTTAATGACTTAGTAAATAGCCAGTTAGCAGAAGAGGTAGCGAAAGTTACCTTGTATTTTAAACAAACATTAATCGACATAAATACGACAAATAACGAATGAAAAAGCATATATTTTTAGCCCTTTTTCTAGGGGCATTCGCCTGGGTTTCTTGTGGAAAAAAAGAAGTTGAAACCCAGCCTATTCGCAAAGATATTACAGAATCTGTATTTGCGTCCGGCACGTTGGAGGCAGATCAATCGTATCATCTAGTAGCGCAAGTAGAGGGCTATTTAACAGATGTACGCCTCGAAGAAGGTCAGCAATTAGAAGCGGGTGAAGTCGTTGCCGTCATTGATAACGCCGTGAACCGAATCGCGGAAGTTAATGCAAACGATCAGTTGGCTATTGCCCAACAAAATGCAGCTTCCTCGGCGCCACAACTCAAGCAATTAGCGGCAACTATTGCGGCAACAAAGCAGAAAAAACAGCAAGATTCGTTGCAAGCGGCTCGTTTACGTCGTTTGGCAGCTAGTCAAAGTATTGCAAAGGTAGAAGCTGAAAATGCAGAATTAGTGCTGGAAACGACTGAAAAAACGTTGGAAAGTCTGGAACAACAGTACAAAGCATTGCAAGTACAGGCGAACCAACAGTTGATTATTCAGCGAAACCAAGCGCAAATCAATGCTGTCGTCAGGGATTATAACCAAGTAAAAGCATTGGTAAAAGGAAGCGTTTTGCAGAAATTCAAAGAGAAAGGCGATTATGTTCGGAAGGGCGATATTTTGGCTAAAATTGGCAACAAACAACTCATCTACGCCCGCTTATCTGTTGATGAAACAAGCATTGCGCGGGTCAAAGTTGGTCAGGAGGTAACGCTACAACTCAATACCCAAAAAGGGAAATTATTGACCGGAAAAGTGAGCGAAATTTTACCCACATTCGACGAAGCAAGTCAGTCATTTGTGGTACATGTGCAATTTCAGGAAAGTTTAGATTTTGCGATTGTAGGCACGCAGCTAGAAGCTAATATTTTTATAGAAACACGTAAAAACGTTTTGGTTATACCAAGAAGTTACTTGGAATACGGGAATACCGTTCGTCGAAAAGGAGAAAAAGAGTCTATCGCGATTGTCCCAGGTTTTATTTCGGATGAATGGGTGGAAATCAAAGAAGGATTGACCGAGAAAGACGTCATTGTTATCGAAAATACGAAGTAATATGGCCTATAAACACAAGATAAATTCAGAAATTGCCACTGCCTACGTAACCACTAAGCTGAAACTCACGTTGGTAGCCTCTTTGGGTGTCATGATTGGAATTGCAGTATTTATTTTCTTAAATTCCATGATGCGTGGCTTTGAGCGTTCGTCAACAGCGACCGTTTTTAAAACGATGCCGCATTTGCGTATTTTCAAAGATGACCAAGTGAGTCATTCGTTGCGTAAAAAGAATGGAAAAACAGAGGTCGTTTTGGTAAATCCAGCTATTATTCCGCAGACGAATACGATTCTGAATCCGGAAAAAGTAATGGCGGCACTCAGGACGCACCCGGATGTGACAGTCGTGACAGCAGAGGTAATCGCTAATGTATTTTATAATAATGCCAAGACGCAGATCAATGGAATCGCAACTGGGATTATTCCGGATGAAGCCGAGGAAATGTACCATATTCAGTCGTTTATTGTATAAGGTCGATTATAAAAATTTAAAAACCGTGCAGAACGGAATCATTCTTGGAACAGGCTTGGCAGAGAAAATGAACGTCCGGACGGGTGATAATGTGAGTCTTGTTTCTTCAAAAAATGTTTCGAAGGTGATGAAAGTGGTGGGTATTTTTGAGACAAAAAATTCGGTTGTCGATAAAACCAAGAGCTACGTCCATCGGTCGATGGCACAGCAATTGGTACGAGAGAGCCGGACGTACATCACGGATATTGGTGTTAATGTGAAAAACCCGATGGGTGCGGGGCGTTATATGGAGGTTTTTTCTGCTTTAACGGGTTATCAAGCAGAAGATTGGGAAACCGCCAATGAGCAATTGATGGCAGCCAATAATATGCGAAAAAGTATCGCAGGAGTGATTTCCATGACGATTTTGCTGGTAGCGGGTTTTGGTATTTACAATATTCTGAACATGACGGTGATGCAAAAAATGAACGAAATTGCGATTTTGAAGGCGATGGGTTTCAAGGGAGGAGATGTCG
>JBKBRQ010000184.1:0-4778 GCA_046292055.1 Spirosomataceae bacterium
AGTACAACGTGGCTTTGTAGCTGCAACCCCTGCTGAAGCAGTTGAGGCATACAATAAAGTGGCTGAAATGACGGGCTCCAAATTTGCCGTTGTAAAATCACAAATTCATGCTGGTGGTCGTGGAAAAGGCAAAATTGTCGGTACTGAACAACGTGGTGTTCAGCTTGCTAAAGCAGCTACGGATGTTGAAACAATTGCAACTAACTTGCTCGGCAATGTATTGGTAACGCATCAAACAGGTGAAGAAGGAAAGAGAGTAAACAAAATTCTTGTAGCTGAGGACGTTTACTATCCTGGTGATAGCGAGCCAAAAGAATACTACATTTCTATCCTTCTTGATAGAACAAAGAAGTGTAATGTAATCATGGCTTCGACAGAAGGTGGTATGGATATTGAAGATGTTGCAGAACATACACCTGAAAAAATATTCAAAGAGTGGATTGATCCTCGTGTTGGACTTCAAGGATTCCAAGCACGTAAAGTAGCTTTTCAGTTAGGTTTAACAGGAAATGCACACAAGGAAATGGTGAAATTCGTGACGGCTTTATACAAAGCGTACGAAGATTCTGACTCAGCTATGTTTGAGATTAACCCTGTTTTGAAAACTTCAGATGACAAAATCTTAGCAGTTGATGCAAAAGTTGATTTGGATGACAATGCGTTGTACCGTCACAAAGAACTGGCTGCTATGCGTGATAAAGAGGAAGAAGATCCAACAGAAGTTGAAGCTTCTGAAAGTGATTTGAACTACGTTAAGCTAGACGGAAACGTGGGTTGTATGGTAAATGGTGCTGGATTGGCTATGGCCACTATGGACATCATCAAATTGTATGGTGGCGAGCCTGCAAACTTCTTGGACGTAGGTGGTGGAGCAAATGCAAAAACTGTCGAAGCAGGTTTCCGTATTATCTTGAAAGATCCGAATGTAAAGGCAATTTTTGTTAATATCTTTGGTGGAATTGTACGTTGTGACCGTGTTGCAAATGGTATTGTAGAAGCATACAAAACAATTGGCGAAATTCCAGTTCCGATTGTAGTTCGTCTACAAGGTACGAATGCTGAAGAGGGAGCTAAGATTATCAATGACTCCGGTTTAAAAGTATTCTCTGCTGTAAAATTGAAAGAAGCAGCTGAGTTAGTACAGAAAGTATTGAACTAATTGGTTCTATTTCTCCTATAAATTTGCGTTTTTTGTATTCTTCAGAATGCAGAAAACGCAAATTTTTTTTATGAAATTAATTTACCGGTTTTTATTAGATTTTTTTTCTCAGTATTTCGATTTACAGGAAGATACAGATTCGCACGCTGAAATTGATGCATATTTTCGAAATTCAATCATTTTCAAGGGTACTAACTTATGGATTTTAATTTTTGCCATCATGGTGGCATCGGTGGGTCTTAATGTAAATTCACCCGCAGTCGTTATTGGAGCCATGCTAATATCACCCGTAATGGGACCTATTATGGGGATTGGTTATGGTGTGGGAATCTATGACATGGATTTAATTAAAACGGCGGCCCGTAATCTACTGATAGCTGTCGTCATTAGTGTGTTTACGTCTACTGTTTATTTTTTGGTTTCTCCTTTAGGAGATGCGCAATCTGAACTACTTGCGAGAACTACTCCAACTGTTTGGGATGTTTTGATTGCTTTTTTTGGTGGTTTGGCAGGAATCGTGACAATTACTCGTAAAAGCAAAGGCTTGGCATTGGCAGGTGTTGCTATAGCGACAGCATTAATGCCTCCACTTTGTACGGCTGGTTTTGGATTAGCAAAAGGAAACTTTCAGTTTTTCGCAGGAGCTGCTTACTTGTTCTTCATTAATAGTGTATTTATCGCGACAGCTACAATTCTAATCGTTCGTTTTCTTCGTCTCCCTCCAAAAACATTTTTGGATCCTCAAAAGGAAGCTAAAGTGAGGAATTACGTATTAATCACAGTTATTATTACACTTATTCCGAGTGTGTATTTTGGTTTCGATATTGTAAGTAGAGGAATTTATCGAAAAAAAGTAGATCAATTCTTAGAAAAGGAGCTAAGTAAAGAAGGTGTATATATCTTATCCAAAAGGGTTGATACGCGCAAAAGTGCAATTGAAGTCCATATTTTAGGGTCTCCTTTACCTCCTGAAGTAGAGAAAACGTGGGAAAGAAGATTGGAAAACTATGGTCTAATTGGAAGTTCCCTATCTCTAAAATATGGTTTTTCAAAAGTAGATGAAACATCTGGTATTGTCCTTAACTCTACTATTCAAGATAAATCAAATGAGCAGATTCAAGAGGTAAATCGACGACTAAAAGAAATTCAAAGAAAATATAAAGCACATGCGCGTTTGGACTCTGTCTCTGCGCAATCAATTAAAGAAGTCAAGGTCTTGTTCCCTCAAGTTAAAAAAATGGGAATTCAAGAAATGCACGTTTTCTCTGAAGCGGGGACAATTGATACTTTACTTGTTTTGCATGTTCACAGTAACCCAAATTTGTCGAAAGGTGCATCTGTGAAACTGACAGACTGGATGAAAGTTAGAACAAATCAATCAAAGATTATTTACTATGAATTACCTAATTAAGAGAATCTTCTTCGAAACAGATTTATTCTTAGAAGATAACGTAATTAGATAAGGTGTAAAGCTTTGGACATGTTGGGTTATTTCTGAAATAGAAAAGTTTGTGAGGGATAACTTTGTTACAGTTTGTCCATTTAAGTGATTTATAGATAATTCTTCCATAACTTCCGGACCGTTTAGTTGACTCATGAGCCAATCGTGAAGTGAAGTGGAAGAGTAAAGAGGTTCGGATTGTAGTACAATGTTTTTGGCTATTTCTCTTTTTTCGACTGCTGAAAAAGTAGGAACACCAAAACCTTTTATATTATCCGGACTAAGTGCTTGTGAACCAGATTGTAGGATGGTTTCACGTAATTCATGTGCTGTTAAATAGGGGAATGCCTGTTTGACACAAGCTGCAAAGCCGGCAATGAGCGGAGAAGAAAAGGACGTACCGTTTGCAAATCGGACAACATTATTGGGAGGTATAACAGCAGTAGTTTGTCCTTGTGCTACTATTTCTGGTTTGATTATTCCTTTGGCAGACGGACCGACTGAGCTGAAACTTGCGATTACTTGGTTTGCATTTACAGCACCTACAGCCAATACAGAATCACCGTCAGCAGGAGCTGTAATGTATCTCCAACTAGAGCGCCCTTCATTTCCAGCTGATGTAACCACCAATATACCTGCTCTGGCTGCCCAATTTGCCGCACGCGTGATAAGTGCCTTATTTCCTATCATATCGTTGTACGTATAATTTTGAGCTGGCGAATCAAAAACGGAATAACCAAGTGATGAGTTGATGATATCTACTCCCAAACTATCTGCTTTTTCTGCTGCTAAAAGCCAATAAAACTCTTCTATTTTTGTTTCTGTTTCTACGTCTTCCGTACGAAAAAG
Source organism: Spirosomataceae bacterium (assembly GCA_046292055.1). Classification (GTDB taxonomy): domain Bacteria; phylum Bacteroidota; class Bacteroidia; order Cytophagales; family Spirosomataceae; genus CAYNRA01. The sequence continues at coordinate 3,450 of JBKBRQ010000184.1, forward strand.
AGCAACATCTGCATCGGGGGCTGTTCCACTGAACTCATTAGTTAATATACCTGAAATACAACTCAGTACCATTGTTCCATGGTCATCGTCGTCGTAGACATTTCCGTCATTCGCCACAAAATCATATGTAAATTTAATTTTATTCTCTTTCACAAGATGGGCAAATGCGGGCATTGTGTGAACAGATTCAAAGCCCGAATCGAATACGCCGATAAGTATTCCTTTACCTTTAAAGCCTAAATCAAAGGAACGTTGGCTTTCTAACATACTCAATTGGTTCTCTGATAGACCGAATGAATCAGGGGAGAATGTTTCTTTTTCTTCCAATTTTGCACCAAAACGAATATCGCCAGCTGTTTCTAGCCCAGAAACAAAGGGTAAACTAAGAATATCTTTGAGTGATTCCTCTGTGCAGGCTACTAATGCGGCATTTAACCATCTACTTGTATAAATTACAGATCCCCCTTTCTCACGAATGGCTTTCAAGTAAGTTGGGTTCGGTGGGAAGTCTAGGGGAGTAATTTGGATATTCTGTATGTTCCTACGCAAGATTGCTTTTTCACTCAAATAGGTAGTAGGGGGTAGAGATGAATAATCTGAATTACTTTTGTCCTTAAATTTGACAACGACTTTAAGTTGTCCGTGTGCAAAAGACGATAGAAATAAAAGAAGGATGTATAGATTTTTCATACCTTTTAAAATAAAAAACGACAGAAATTAATTCTGCCGTTTGCTTAATTATTTTATGCTTTTTAGAATCCAGCCGCCGCCGATTAAGTCGTTGCCTTCATAAAAAACCGCTGCTTGACCAGGTGCAATTGCACTCACAGGTTCGTGAAAGAAGACTTCCATTTTATCTGGACCAATTTGCTCAATGATGGAAGATGAACCTTCGTGTTTATACCTGACTTTTGTTGTGGCAGGCATTTTACTCTCTACTTGTTCGTATTTTTGCAAATTTAACTTTCCTACCCACATACCTTGTCTGTCTAAATCTTTCTCGATACCAAGAACGACTTCATTGGTATCTTTCCGGATTTCAGTCACATATATCGGATAACCAAGTGCAATACCTAACCCTTTTCGTTGTCCGATAGTGTAAAATGGATAACCTTCATGCTTTCCTACAACTTTTCCATCTTCAAGTACGAAATTGCCACCACGTACCATTTCTTCTAATCCTTCTACTCGACGCTTGAGGAATCCGCGGTAATCATTGTCGGGAACAAAGCAAATTTCGTAGGATTCTGATTTGTTTACCAAATCGAAAAAGCCCCTTTCCTTTGCCATTTCACGGATTTCTGTTTTTCGAAGATGTCCCAAAGGAAG
>JBKBRQ010000184.1:4788-5252 GCA_046292055.1 Spirosomataceae bacterium
TGCCAAACTTTCTTGCGAAACACCCCAAAGAACATAACTTTGGTCTTTTAGGGTATCAATACCTTTTGAAACATAAAATCGTCCTTCAGGTGATTGGTTCATGTTAGCATAGTGCCCCGTTGCGATAAATTCACAATCTAGACGGTCTGCACGTCGTAATAGCGCATCCCATTTGATGTGCGTATTGCACAATACACATGGGTTGGGCGTTCGTCCTTCCAAATATTCGCCTGTGAAATGGTCAATTACGTAATCACCAAATTCTTCCCGTATATCTAATATATAGTGAGGGAATCCTAATTGAACAGAGATATTTCGGGCATCGTTGATGGAGTCCAGGCTACAGCAGCCTGTTTCTTTTTTATTGCCACCAGAAGAGGCATAATCCCATGTTTTCATGGTCATTCCAATAACTTCATATCCTTCTTCATGAAGCATGACAGCTGCTAGAGAGCTATCAATTC
>JBKBRQ010000185.1:0-5204 GCA_046292055.1 Spirosomataceae bacterium
ATAGATTTTCTTATGAATCGTGACGGCATTTCGTTTGGAATAGAGAGACATCACCTTTGCAGCGCGGCCGGTTGGCGCCATCAAAATGGATTTCCAACCAAATTTAGGGAGAGACTGAATAAGGGCTGACAAAAAGGTGGTTTTCCCTGTTCCTGCATATCCGCGAAGAATAAAAATATGCCGAAAAACTGACTCATCTTCGAGATAGCTATCCATTAATTTGAATAATTTAGCTTGCCCAAAAGTGGGTCTAAACTTAAATTTTTTCAGTAATAATTGGGAAATTTGATCTTCTTCTTCTTTCATTTGGATTATCAGATAAGACAACGTACGCCTAATTTATGTGTAAATTTACGTTATTCATACGAGGCAACGACACGATTCACCTTATTTGGGATTCATTTATCTTGCTCATTCGAGAGTAAAAGCACGCATAAAAAATAAACATGCAAGATAGACTAAAAAATAATGTACGCGTCCGGGCTTGTGGTATTTTGATACAAAACGGACAAATTTTATTGGTTGGGCACCGCGGCATGGTTTCGAATAGTACTTTTTGGAGCCCGCCTGGAGGTGGAATTTGTGATGGAGAGTCTGCACGAGAAACCGTCTACCGTGAGATGCAAGAAGAAACAGGTATCGACGTAGAAGTTCGAGAATTATTCACTTATTCTGAATTTATTAAGCCCCCCTTACATGCTCTCGAGTTATTTTTTTGGACTGAACAACGAGGTGGACAACTGCAACTAGGAAAAGACCCTGAACTATCAGATGCTCACCAGCTTCTCACCCATGTATCTTGGAAAAGTTGGGAAGAAGTCCGCCAATTACCTACTTCAGAAAAACATCCTATTTTGGGAAAAATCGAGGATTATCTTAAACAAAAAACCTAAACACCTCTAAGAAACGCCTTTTTATTCGAGCTTTTTTTTAATTTTACAAGATATATACTTGCATTCCTATTCTTATTGACTATTAAGACTTTATACTATTTGTGGAAAATTCTGATAACATTATAACGCCAAGCTACATCATCAAGGATGATCGTTTTGATACAACGCTCATTTCTGAATATCATTTATGTATCGAAATAAAGAGTGACCACTTCCGATTTGCTGTTTTTAGTGAACCAGCACAGACTTTTATGTGGCTTGAAGATTACCAAACAACATTACTTTGGGGCCAAGATAAATTCACGCATTTTATCAAAGAAATAATCAAAGATCATTCCTTCTTAGGAGCGAATTATTGGCGTAGTATTCAAATCATTACACATTCGGATGCCTTCACAATGGTTCCTACCGATTTATTTCAGCCAAATGACATGGCTAAATACATTACCTTCGTGACAGGCAAGGTGCCTTCACCTATGGAACAAATCCTAGAATACTCTTATACAACATTCCGAGCACATACCGTTTTCTCCGTAGAAGGTAACCTTATGTCTTGGATGAAAAATACATACCAAGCCCGCGCAATTACACCTATTCATCTCTCTTCAATTTGGATTGAAGGAGTTCTCCGGCAAGAAAATCCAGATGGTTTTCACATTTATTTTGAGGGAGATGCCGTCATTCTGCTTTATATCAAAGAAGGGAAAGTGACCTATTGTAATCGGTTTACGTACCGTACCGCCGACGACCTCGTTTATTACGTCTTGTTTGTCATGCATGTACTGAGCATTGATGCAGAGGCAGCTATTCTATTTTATGGAGAGATTACAACTTTTGCAGATAATTACGTCATGCTCGCCAAATCATTACCAAATATTCAATTTGCTTCCTCTCCTATTAATGTAAAATTTAGTCAATATTTTTATGAAATTCCAGAACATCGTTACTTTGCTCTATTTTCGTTGAAATACCTTATCTATTAACCATCTATGAACAAACCTTTACTTATTTTCACTGTATTGCTATTTACCTCCCTACTCAGTAGCGCGCAGTTATTGCATACTTCCACACAAGAATTTACCCGTGACGATAGCCTTCGAGGAAGCATTACACCTGAACGCGCTTGGTGGGATTTGACCTACTACGAACTACGCTTACAAGTACAGCCAGAAAATAAGTTTTTCAAAGGAAGCACAACGGTTCATTATCAAGTACTTACAGAAAACCAGCGGATGCAAATTGACCTACAGCCTCCGCTTTATGTAACCAAGGTAGTCGAACAAGGCAAAGAAATTTCGTTTACAAAAGATGGTGCGAATGCGTATATTATCCAGTTAGAAAAAAAACAACAAAAAGGCCAAAAAGGGCATATTGTTGTTTTTTATGAAGGACATCCGCGTGAAGCCAAACGAGCGCCTTGGGACGGAGGCGTTTCTTGGAAAAAAGATAAAGAGGGAAATGATTTTATCGCTACCTCTTGCCAAGGATTAGGTGCAAGTGTTTGGTGGCCATGCAAAGACCACATGTACGACGAACCTGATAGTATGCGCATCCAAGTAACAGTTCCCGCTCATTTGATGAACGTATCCAACGGCCGGCTTCGCAAAGTGGAACTTAACCCAGAATCGAATACCCGCACGTATGACTGGTTTGTGAGTAATCCCATTAATAACTATGGCGTAAATATCAATATTGGTAACTTTGTTCGGTTTTCTGAGACATACGCAGGAGAAAAAGGAAAACTAGATATGGATTATTTTGTTCTCCCTTACAACTTGGAAAAAGCCAAAGTGCATTTCTTAGATGCACCCAAAATGATGCAGGCTTTTGAGCATTGGTTCGGGCCGTACCCATTTTATGAAGACGGATTTAAACTCGTGGAAGTCCCCTATTTGGGCATGGAACACCAAAGTTCTGTGACCTACGGAAACCAATACATGAAAGGATATCTTGGGCGTGATTTATCTGGAACAGGTCATGGGCTTAACTTCGACTTCATCATCATTCACGAATCTGGACACGAATGGTTCGCCAATAATATCACCTATAAAGATATTGCGGACATGTGGATACATGAAAGTTTCACCAATTATTCTGAGAATTTATTCCTCGAATTTTACCAAGGAAAGCAAATAGGTGCCGAATACGTCATCGGGACGCGTAAAAATATTTTGAACACTAGTCCAATCATCGGCGTGTATGGGGTTAATAAAGAAGGCTCTGGAGACATGTATTATAAAGGCGGAAATATGTTGCATACCATTCGTCAGATTCTTCAAGATGATGAAAAATGGCGGCAGATTCTTCGGGGTTTGAACAAAGATTTTTATCACCAAGTCGTTACGACAAAAATGGTAGAAAACTACCTCATTGAAAAATCAGGGATTCCACTTCAAAAAGTGTTTGATCAATATCTACGTCAAATAACTATCCCGACACTTGAATGGAAAGTGACTAAGAATGCCATTTCTTACCGTTGGACTACTTGTGTTGACGGCTTCGATATGCCCCTCGATGTTCTCTTGGACGACAAAAAAACACGCATATATCCAACAAAGCAGTGGCAAAAAATAAACGGTTCACAATTACAAATTGTCAAAGACTTTTACGTCATTGATAAAAAACTAAACTGATTCTCTCTTTTCATCTACTTACCTAAACTAAATGAACAACTTCTACAAACTGCTCTTCTTGGCGGGGATGTTTGTATTTTCGTTGGAGACATCTGCTCAATCGAAAATACGCATTTACGGAACTGTCAACCATAACGAGACCAAACTACCTATTCAAGGAGTATCTGTTACCGTGACGCAAACAGGGTATGGCAATACCACGGACGAGAACGGAAAATTCGAGCTCTTTGTCCCTGTCGGTACTTATCTGATAGAAATCACACATGCCTCTTTTTTTAAAAAATTCCTCAATGTTCAAGCCAAAGAAGATACAGAGTTTATCGTCTTTCTAGATGAAAAAGTCAACGAACTCGAAGAAGTACGCATCAGCGCAAGTAGCTCCGAGCAAAATGTCAAACGACTTGGTACGGGTGTTACGACAATTAATGCAAAGACATTACGTAAGCTGCCTTCCTTACTTGGTGAAGTGGACATTATCAAAAGTTTATTTACCCTACCAGGCGTTACAAGTGTCGGGGAAGGAGCTTCCGGATTCAATGTGCGCGGAGGAAATATTGACCAAAACCTCATTTTACTTGATGACGCACCGATTTTCAACTCCTCGCATTTGATGGGATTTTTCTCAGTTTTTAATCCAGATACGTTTCGTGATTTTAACTTTTACCGAGGAGGAATTCCTGCTCAATATGGCGGACGTATTTCTTCTGTCTTAACCGTTAATCTAAAAGATGCTAATGCAGATAAGCTAAAGGTCAACGGAGGTGTCGGGACTATTTCGAGTCGTTTAAATCTTGAAAAGCCCATCATCAAAGATAAACTTGGGTTTTACATCGCAGGACGCGTTTCTTACATTGACCAATTACTCCAAGTCGTAAAAGTCCCGCGTTTGGCAGGTAGCCGTGCCGCATTTTACGACATTACGAGTAAATTAGACTTCAAACCAACCACCAAAGACCGGATTTCCCTGTCTGTATTTCACGGAGACGATACCTTCCAATTAGCCAAAGATACCGTGGCAGCTATTGATGAAAATGGAGATGCACTCTACCGTTGGAATACCACCAATGCCACCGCAAGTTGGTCGCATTATTTTGGTCCAAAACTCTCTCTCCGAACATCCGGTGTGTGGTCTCAGTATAATGCCAAAATTCAGAACGATGATTCAACAACCGCATATCGCCTCGATTACAACATTCAGTACAAAAGCGCTAAATCCGTTTTGCTATTTAATCCGTCAGAAAAACACGAAATAGAATTGGGTTTGCAATGGAACGACTACCAAATTCAGCCGGGTTCTTTGGAACCTACCTTGCCTACATCCAACAAAAATCCACTCTTTTTACCTAAAGAACGAGGTTCAGAGATAGCGGCGTTTATCAGCGAAAAATTCAAAATAAATGAAAAAATAGAGTTTGGTGCTGGGCTTCGTGCGGTACAATACCGAGCAATTGGCGCAAGTACCGTTTATCAATACGAAAGCGGGCAGCCGCGTTCTGAACTTACCCGAACAGATTCGCTTGTATTTGGTACAGGCCAAACCGTACAATCCTATGGAAGTTTGGAGCCACGATTTGCACTCAACATCACCTTATCTCCTACGGCAAGCATCAAAGCAAGTGTAAACCGAATGGCGCAGTTTATTCAGTTATTGTCTGGTACAACAGCCGCTTTACCAACC
>JBKBRQ010000186.1:0-5199 GCA_046292055.1 Spirosomataceae bacterium
TCCTATCACCAAGGACTGTTCGATATCAGCAGTTTTAGAAGGGCCGGCTATAAATACGCCAAATTCGTATGGCTCAGCTTTTTCGATTGCTTGGTATGCCTCATGCATTGTTGCCACAAGTGCAGCTTCTTGTAAAACGACAACTACATATTCTGCGATAAATGGAGCAATACGCTGACCCAACTGCCTTTCAGTCAACCAAATAGCTCCATTTTCAGCAACGCCCAAAAGTCCATGTACTACCAATACATCTATATCCTTCAATGAATGCGGCAAAGCTGAAATCCAAGCTCCTTCCTTCTGAAAACCTAAGAATTCGATTCGTTTTGCAGCAGGATATACGTTTCTCACTTGTATTTCCAACGGAATTTGTTCGTCTAATCGGCTTGAACTTCCCCCAATACTATGCAAGGTTTCACAGAATTTTTGTAGTAAATTTTCTTTTGTTGAATGAATAAATGAGGTTAAATCAGGTAAATCACACGCATTTCCTTGACTTGCCAGCACCTTTTTCAGCATTTTTGATCGACTCATTTTATTCTATTTTTTTGATACCATTCCTTAAAGCTTTCTTTGGATATGTTTGGCATTTCACGTTGCTTTGCCCATGGATTTTTACTTATTTTTAATAGGTTTGGGAATACATGCATGAGCCAACGTCCTCCTTTTCCTACCCATTCCAACAAACGAGAATTCGATAGTACATAAGAAAGTACCTTCATCATCAAAGACTTAAGTGAAGCACGCTCCTCTTTGCTTATCACTTGCCGCCAAGCATACAGTTGATCGTGAATATCAATCTTTACAGGACAAACATGCGTACAAGAACCGCAAAGTGTTGAGGCAAAGGGCAAATCTTTGTGTGCTTTTCTATCCAAATTTGGGGAAAGAATCGCACCAATTGGCCCTGCAATCGCCGTATGATAACTATGCCCTCCACTCCGCCGATAGACAGGGCAGGTATTAAAACAAGCACCACAACGAATACACTTCAATGAATCTCGAAATTCTGGTTGAGCCAACTGCCGTGTACGACCATTATCAACAAGAATAACATGGATTTCAGTCCCTTTTCGGGGTTTCTGGAAATGACTCGAATAGGTTGTAATCGGTTGACCTGTTGCACTTCGTGCCAATAAACGTAAAAAAACAGCCAAATGCTCTCTCCTAGGAATCACTTTTTCAATACCCATGCTCGCGATATGAACATCAGCCAAATGTGCACCCATATCCGCATTGCCTTCATTGGTACAGACTACAAACTCACCAGTTTCAGCAATTGCAAAGTTTACACCTGTTAAAGCTGCTTTTTTCACCAAGAAATGGCTCCGCAAATGACCCCGAGCTGCCTCAGTTAAATAGTTCGGATCGTAATTTCCTTTTTCAGTACCCAAATGCGTATGAAATGTTTCACTTACCTCTTCTTTTTTCAAATGAATAGCAGGCAAGACAATATGGCTCGGTGTTTCTTCCCGAAACTGGACTATGCGTTCGCCTAAATCAGTATCAACGACTTCTACACCTTTTGCCTCCAAAAATACATTTAACCCACACTCTTCCGTCAACATGGATTTCGACTTGACCAATTGTAAAATATTATTTTTCTCTAAGATTTGCCACACAATTTCATTGTGTGCTTTCGCATCAACAGCCCAATGTATATGTATCCCGTTTAAAAGTGCATTTTTCTCAAATTCAAGTAAGTAATCATGTAGATTTCCAAGCGTATGTTGTTTGATTTGAGAAGCCGCCTCACGCAACTCCTCCCATTCAGGTACGGAAAACGCTTGCTTATCACGTTTTTGACGAACCCACCAAAGCGTTTCATCGTGCCAAGTCGTACGCTCAGTATCTTGGTTAAATTTTTCTGCAAGTGCTGCGTGTTTCATATCGTTTGATTCAATATTTCTGCTAGGTGAATAAACCGAACAAGTGATTTTTGTCGCTTTGCAATACCTTCTAAGTGCATGAGACAGCTGACATCCACTCCAGTAATATATGTAACGCCCTTCTGTTCGTGGTCTCGCAGCCTATCTTTACCCATTCGTACAGAAACTGCTTCTTCCATCACACTGAACGTCCCTCCAAATCCACAACATTCGTCCTTTCTATTCAACTCGATGAGTTCAATTCCTTTCAATTGTTTCAAGACTGAAAGGGGTTTCGAGAAATATGGAGCATGCAATTCACTCATTTGTGCCAATCGAAGTCCACGTAATCCATGGCAACTAGCGTGGTAACCTACACGAAAAGGAAAATCCCCCTGCCACGAAGTCTTTCCAAGAACATCGGTTAGAAATTCAATCAACTCCCAAACTTGTCCAGAAAAACCAGTGTGCTCTTTCAGATGAAGTGTACAACTCCCTGACGGCACAACCACATGTTCATAGCCTGCAAAAACAGATTGAAATTCTCGTGTACATTTTTCAGCAAAATGAGCGAAGCCTGCATTTGCCAGCGGTTGTCCGCAACAAACTTGCTCCATTGGAAAATCTACTTGACAACCCAATTTCTCAAGTAACTCCAATGTGGCTATCGCAACCTGAGGATAAAGTTGATTAACATAACAAGGAACAAACAAGGCAACTTTCATATCTTTTATAAATTAACCAACTGAACGAACGACCCACTGTAGATTCATTATTTAACTGAATTTTTCAACCAACGCAAACAAGATTCCATCCAACCTACCTCGCTCGTTGGGTTATCCATGCCGTAGCCATGTCCGCCTTCTGCAAAAAAGAAAGCCTCCACCGGTACGCGATGCTTTTGAAGTGCCGCCATAAATAATACCGCATTTTGAACAGGAACTACGTCGTCATTGACGGAATGCGTCAGAAAAGTAGGTGGCGTATATTGGGTAACGTTTAGCTCATTTGAAAACCAACGTTTTTTTTCTTCACTCACCCGAAAAGCGGATGCATCGTCTGCGTTTTTCGGAGTCATTCCTTCTTTCAAGTCTCCGATTAGCTTTAACTGTGAACCTTGGTGCGTGATGCCATCTAGCATACTGATAACTGGATAATTCAGAATCAGGAAGTCGGGGCGAAGAGAAATTTTATTCGGGTTGGGGATTTGCGGTGCATCGTAACGAATAGCAGCTGTTGCAGCCAAATGTCCTCCAGCCGAACTACCCAAAATGCCGACTTTCGAAGGATTTATTCCTAGTTTCCCCGCATTTTCTCTGACGTACAAAATGGCTTTTTGCGCATCTTGGAGGGGTACAATGTCTTTGTTTGTCATAAATTCAGCATCTGGAATGCGACTTTTGAGCACAATTCCTGCGATGCCGTTTGCTTGTAGTTTTTGCGCTATTGCGATGCCTTCGTGGTCGATGGCAAGTCCCCAATACCCACCGCCTGGACAAATAATGACCGCCTGCCCGGTTGCTTTGGCTTTATCTGGCAAAAACAGCTGCAATGTAGGCGTTACAATGCTTTTTACAAACCGTTGAGGCTTCCCTTGGTGTGTGTAATAGTCGATTTTCTCTGTATGTCCTGATGTATCTTTGGTGTTCGGTACACCTTCTGGATAAAGTGGAATAGGCATTTGAGCATAAGTTATACATGTCGTTGCCACAAACAAAAATGACGTAAGCAGGGAATGAAAAGAAAACATAAGCTAAGTAAATTAGATGTAAATGGTTGAATAGATACGTCGAAAGTACTTGTTTTTTCAACGTCAAACAAGTCCATTCACAACGGAAACAAGACAAAAAGACACGAACAGAAATAAACTGTTTTGATACAATTAATCATAAAAAACGCATTCCTTATTACAGATAAATACGTTATTTATACCCATTTTTACAAATTTATAGTGCCGCCTTGACCGCTTAATAAAATAATTAGAAAAAAGTTGGAATATTGAACTCCGTACTTTAGCTTGCCCAAAATTCTCAATTCAACACCCTGAAATTTAACATGAGACTAACTTTGACATTTACCCCGCAACGACCCAACCAAAAGCTTGGTTTTCAATATACTTACCCTTTGGCAGCTTGGATTTACAGTCGTTTGCAAGCAGCTGACGAGGCATACGCACACTTTTTGCACGAAAGCGGCTACCAGAGTATTTCTTCAAGCAAACGTTTCAAGCATTTCACGTTTTCGGCTTTGCATATTCCATACAAAGCCAAGCCGATTCAACGCGGAGATACAGTCATTCACCTAACAAAAGAGGCGTGTTTCCTTACGGTTTCTTTCTTTGTTGATAAAGCCGCGCAAGATTTTATCCTGGGTGTATTTGCTAATCAATCGGTTCGTTTGTACGACCAGGCGTTTCAAGCGGACTTCGACATTACGTTTGTAGAAGCCCTCCCTACTCCTGATTTAGGCGCACAAAGACTTTATTTTGAAGCGCGTACTCCCTTGGTCATTGCCCGAAAACAAGAAAACGGCAACGACTTGTATCTCCCACCTGACCATCCCGAATTTGAGGCATTTTTCGTAAGAAACCTGCTAAGTAAATACGAATCCATCACACAAAAAGCATTGCCTTTTGATGACGCCAGCGCGCTTCAATTGGTTGGTTTTCAGGTAGAAGACTTATCCCGAATGAAATCCAAACTGACGACCGTCAAGCAACAAACGGGTAGCCAAACACAAGTTCGAGGGTTTGAGCGATTCGTATTCTCCTTACACGCGCCTCAGGACATTGCCGCTGTCGGGTATTGGGGTGGATTTGGCAAGTACTGCGCAACAGCCGGAATGGGATTCTGTGAACTTTTAAGCTCCTAAAATCATGAATACTTTTCACGATAACAGTCCCAAATACAGACTTTTGGCCATTTTGAAAGACCTTTTGGAACGTCCGTACCACCACACGCGCAAGGCATTGGCACTTCGTTACAATGTGAGCTTGGACACCATCAAAAAGGATTTTAACGAGCTTCGGGATGCCGATTTTTTGGTAAAATCGGACGAAAAACACCGCTATGCTCTGATTCCGAATAAGTCGATGGAGTATTTGGAAGATGTTCTTTTTTTTAAAGAAGATGAAAAAGACGTGATTCAGATAGCACTTTCAGCAGCATGTGCATGGCCTGACGTACGCAAAAGACGATTGTTAGACAAACTTGAAACCGTGTACGACGTGTCGCGACTTGGGAATAGTCTGTTTTCCAAGACGTTTCTGACAAAAGCAAATTTGCTGGAGCAGGCGAAGAAAGAAAAGCGGGCTGTTCGGCTGGTTGGCTAT
>JBKBRQ010000187.1:0-5175 GCA_046292055.1 Spirosomataceae bacterium
ATGAGTTGGGTTTACTCGACAAATGTAAGCAATCGTCCTAAATTTTCCGTAGATGCAGCCTTCTTTTCGACGGAGACGAGGAAATGCGCTATGTAAACTGGGGAAGAAAGTAGTGGGAAAGAGCAAAAAGGGTTGTCATTTCGTCACCCTTTTGGTCGTTTCGTGTACTTTGCAGGTCGTTCATCACCCGTTTTTTTGTATTGTACCTGTTTTCTAGTTAGAATTGTGCTTTGATATAAAGTAAAATAAATCTCTAATATCTATATATGTTTAAAAAATTTAGTCGTCTCAGATGAAATCAGTAGCAGCCAATTTGTAGTTCATAATTCTAAAAAATGCAGTAGTTAAAAACATCAAAAAATGAGAAAAATTGTGAAGGATTATGCAAATAATGGTTTCAATTTACATGAAAGACCTCGAATAATTTTAGCGTTATTAATGCTCATTTTGTTTGAAGAGAAGTATATAGTCCAGTCCATTAACTAAAATTAAAATTTTTCAATCTAGCTATCTTTTTCTAGAGGATATCATTCGTCATCCCAGTTTTATCAAATTCTAGTGAAGTGAATTTCCATCAACTTGGAAGTATTACCTAACTTTTGGTTACATAATAAACAATTGCATATTTTTTAAGTGTATATATTTTTCAATTTAAATTTTAATAAGTATCATGCGTAATTTTTTTTACTCTTTTTTAGCGTTCGTATTAATGGTCAATTTTGCTTCTGCTCAAGGAGAGCAAGGTAGAATAACAGAGTTCTCAACCCTGACGTATTTCAGACCTACATCCAAAAATTTGAATGGAGGTGGTATTGGGTTAACTGGTGGAATACTCTATGGTCTTACTGATAAATTGTCCGTAGGTGGTGCTGCAGAGGCGTCTCTCAGCTTCTTTAATCAAACAACAGGAGATGGCGGTGGTTCGCTGAATGCATGGTATGGCGGTAGAGCTATTGGAGAATATTATCTCACAACAAACAAAGTAAAGCCATTTGTAGGAATGGGAGTCGGTGCTTTGAACACAGGCAGTTTTTCTTTATCATCATCGGCTGCGGACGCAGAAGCGAGTACAAAATTTGTTTTTGGTCCAAGAGCTGGCATCCTACTAGGTAATTTTAGACTTTCAATGGAATACTCTATCGTTCCCAAAAAGATTTCTGCAACAACGGGTGAATACAATTTGAGTTTTATCGGATTCCATATTGGTACTCATTTTGGAAGCTCTTGGTAATTCCATTAGATTATTGATTTTCATTCGTCTATCTTTTTTGAACTTGATATCTATTTCTTCAAATGAATTAGTAAGATATCAAGTTTATTAAAGGTCATGTCTTAGATATAATTTTTGATATGACGATACTGCAAGCACATCTATCTTAATTTACTTTACAATTACCGTATGAAAAAATTCTATAAAAGTGTACTAGCCTTTTTCTTTCTTGTAGGTTTTAGTAGTTGTGAAGTTTCCGTTACAACACCGAAAGTGGCAGAAGAAGTAGAAGGCACTTATTCTGTTTCTCAAGTTACTACACAAGAAACAGGAAAAGCAGCACAAACCCTTACATTTAGCGGTAAGGAGGATTCTCCTGTTCAAATCAGAATTGAAAGGGCTTCTTCTATCGCGAATGCAAATGCTCTACTTATTCTGTATTCAAATGATATTCCTACTATTACCCAGTATATAAGTATCTCAAGATCAGCTAACAAGTATAGCGGTTACATTTTCGAAGATCAAGTAAATTATGAACTACAAATTGTAGAATCTGAACTTTCACTTGTGATTTATGATGACAAGATAAAATTAGAATACTTTGCTTTGAAATTGTAAAAAATCAAAAAATACATTGTTAATTATATATTCTTATGAAAAAAAATATATTTTATTACGTACTGATTCTTTTAAACATAGTTACATATAACCAAGTATTTAGCCAACAACGTGTTGATCTTGATAGATTCTATTTTGATGTACAATATCAAAAACTACCACAACTTTTTGTGCTCGAAGGAGATCGGACGGTTGGAATCAGGACGAGGATAGGTCAATCAATCAAAGATTTTACAAATAATGAGCAGGTTTATGATAACCTAACTGTTTACGGTTGGAAAAAAGTTGAACAAAACCCGACTTTAGGAATTGATTTTACTCTAGATGATTTTGTTTACAAGGGTTCGACTGTAAAGAATAGAACTGATGTTGAAAAAGATAAAGATGGAAAAATAATTAAAAATATTACCTATTATTGGATAGAAGCAACCTTTCTAGGAAGGGGGAATTGCATATACACAGGCCCTGAATTGCCGAAGCCAGAAAAAGTAACGAAAGAAGAAAAACCCGTTAATAAATTTTTACAAAATGTAACTATAGAGAAGGAGGAAGATTTCTCTTCAACCAGAATTCCACTTGATATATCTTATACGTATACCTCTCAGAGTACAACTTCATCAAAAGGTTTAGTAGAACAATTTACTGTGAATAAGGATGCCATTTATAGCGATTATCTTCGCACATTTACAAATGATGCTGTCGCGAGAGTCAATAATAGATTAAATCATATATACGGTTTTTCCCCTATGAAAGCGAGAGATTATTTATGGATTCAAAATTCTAAAAAACATGAAGAATACGATACACAAGCTGCTGCAATAGAGGCAGTTAAAGTGCTATTCAGCAAGATGGAGGTAAATGAACCAACAGAAAAAGTAAAAGAGAGCCTTGGTCCACTCTTAGAATATTTAGAATCTCTGAAGAGTAAATATGCAGGGGAAGATAAAAACAATGTTAAAATGCGTTATTCGGCATTTTATAATAAGGCAAAGATATACTACTACCTCGATATGCCTCAAGAGATGATAACCGAAGCCGAAGGATTAATTAAAAATGGCTATGATGAATCAGACGGAAAACTACTCCTTGAAACTGCTAGACGGTTAGTTGAAGAATTTAAAAGAACAGGTTTGAATACAAGACATGTACCCTTTAATAACTAAAGATGAAATACAATTTTAAAATAATATTGAGTCTGCTTTTATTGCCTGTATTAAGCTTCTCACAAACAATGAGAGAGAATAAATTTGTATTCAGAGGCCCAGTAGACCCATTAAATACTTCTTTTAGTAACGCAAAGACACTTTCGGTTGAGATACAAGTTTCGAGTGATTTTGAATCTGAAATACACAAGTTTGCAGGTTCTGCTTCCATTTCAACTATTGAAGCCATACTGTTTGAAAACACGTCTTTCTTTACAATTAAAAGCGAGAAAACTTCAAATAAAAGGGGAATTGATGGAGACTTGAAACTTACATATCATTTGAAGAAATTCAAAATCATTGGAAAAAAAGAGATATCTAAATCCCCCGCTTGGATCATAGGTTTTGAGTCCGATTTGAATATCGCAGATAAAGAGAATTCAACAATCTATACACGTTATACACCCTTAACAGTTAAAACGTACATAGCGAACCCAAATGCAACAATTAATAATGTTGTTGACTACATTATAGACCACGACTTTAAAAGTCAATTCGAAGAGTTTTCTATCACGTATTTGAAACAACCTATTTACAGTTTTGAGGTGATTGATTTTGAACAACCGAAGAAGGAGAAAAATATCGTTATTGAAAAAAGTTTTATAGATACTTTTAATCAATCGGTAGATATTTTTCGTGTCATGGAGAAGGTAGATGAATCGAAGTATAGTTCACTATTTGAAGCTGCACTTCCGTATTGGGAAAGCTTAAGAACTTTTGATAGGTCAAAAGATAAAGATTTTAATCGGGATGTTCAATATGCAGTAAATATAAATTTGGCAACTGCTTATTTACTTCTAGATCAAGGTGAAAAAGCAAATGAATACATTGAAAAGGCTAAAATATATAAGCTACCCTTATTCAGAATCAATCGTTCAAATAATTTAGAAAAATGGAATGTTGCTATCCAAGAAGCAAAAGAAGTTAAAAAAGCGCAAAGCGGAATTTTTGTTGCCTTGAAAAACGAAGAGAATAATTTGTTGTACAGTCAATCTGTAAATACGTATGAAAAACTCTCGTTTCAAGGAATGGTTAAAAATAAAAAAGGAGCAGAGTTTGCAGGTCAAGTAAATATACTGAATAATAATCCATTGGTAGTAGATTTGAGATCAATAGACTCTATGATACCAGTTCTGGGGAAAATGATTAATACAGTAAATGCACCTAGAAATACTGTTCTTGTAGAATTAGCGAACAAAAAGAAGCCTGAAAAAATGAATATAGATGATTTGGTATCTATTTCTTTGTCTGATGCTACCACATTGAAAGTAGATAAAGTAGGCAATGTGTTGGATGGTACTGAGAGGTATAGTATTCTCAGAGAAATTCAGCAAGGTGAGAATCTTTCTCTTTATGTTGAAGAATATCCAAATAGTGGTACTATACTACTCAAAAAGAATCAAGAAGACAATTTTTTTGAAATTTCTACTTTAGTAAATCGAAAAAAATTATTGTTGAAATATTTTGAGGATTGTCCAAATATTCATCCCAATATACAAAATGGGAAATACCTAGATAACCAAAATAAAACTTATTTAATCTTGTTCAAAGACTTCAATGAACTTTGTAATTAAAATTATTCAGAGAAACAGTTACTATTTAAGGTAACTGTTTTTTTTCATGATTTTGTCTTGCCCTCAAATCCTCCAATATGGGCACTATTGAAAAGAGGCATCGTTTGGAAGTGCGTCCAAAGTAACGCTATTTGGCGTTTTCTATTAAATCTCAAACTAGTTATTTCTCATACAAAATCAAATTATTTGCTTTTCAATCAAACATACTTTAAATTTTGGATGTCTCTTTTATACAAATTAACTCGATTAGAAGAGAGTACATTCTCTGAAAGAACAAGCAATACTACCCAATCAATCATACAATGAAATTTCTTCTTCATCTCGTATTTTTCTTTTCTACCTCATTTACTCATGCGGGTCTTTCTTTCACACATGCAGACAGCCCAATCCTTTATAGTTCTATCCACAAGGAAAGCAAGGTTGCGTCATCTATTGATACTACTTTTCGAAGAATTTCAGAAAAAACAGGAGTACGACGTGCCAACGAAAACGCCCATGTTTCTTTCAAGCCAAGATTTACCCAAGAACGTATCTTGGCAATTCCCAAAGGGGAAAGACCTTTGCCTAGTAC
>JBKBRQ010000188.1:0-5166 GCA_046292055.1 Spirosomataceae bacterium
GAAACACGGTCACAGATCGATGGGCAGTGGTATGAAGACCGTTTCTGGTTTTGGATATACGATGCCTTAATAGAAATTGGAAATGAACAATATCTACAGGCCGCTGATCGAATTTCTTATTTGCGAACAGTTGTTTTTAGACCACTCTTAGCTTTCAAAAACAATGGTTTTCCCCGTTTTCATAGCAGAAAAAAAAGAGAAAATGATACAACTCCTTTATTGAATATAGAAAATGTTGAAGAACAATTCGCAAGTACTCTGACCTCACCGCTGACGCTGGAGGCACCGTATCTACTCAACTATTTGAAAGAGATGGTGGAATTGTACAAACTCTTGCGAATACATCTGTTTGACAGCCGAATATCGTACCAAGCTGCTACTGAATATATTACGATGAACTATTTCGAAAAAATAGAAAAAAGATAGCAAGTCGGTTCCATTTTTGGGTCGGACCAAATCTAGTCATTCTTCTCTTTCATACCTCACCTCCTATCTTTCTAAAGGTAGGAAGTGAATACACCTATTTCTCACGTAAATACATACACCATGCGTCTTAGTAAACGGTTTACCTATCTCACAAAAAAGTCGGATTTACAAAAAAGTAAATCGAAGCAAGTAATTGCATTTGAAACAAAAGTTGCTTCGCTTGTCAATGCCATTGCCCCAGAAGATGCTTCTCTTTTCGGTGAAGTGTTGCTTCTCTTAAAACTGAGCCAAGCCAGTGGTGCTATTCAGGAAATTTCAGATTTGATGAACCTCCTTCAAAAACTGAAAGGTAATTCTGTGCTTCATGACTGGGAAGATTATATCCAAAAATGTGCTACATACATTGCACAAAATCCGCCAACTGATAACGTGTTTGGAGGTAAATTCAAATACATTGAAGAACTCCTCCGAGCGACTAATTTGGCTAAATTTGATAATATTGACGTAGAATACCTACTTTCTCAACTACCCGACTCCACGGATTTGAGTCAGCTGAATGTCTATTTGGCACAAGCATTCATCACCGGTTTTCCGGATGAAACAGAGCTGGGTGAGATACCTATTTTTGAATTTTCAATACGTCTTTTAGAGAAAAACAATGCCCTCTATCCGTATGTCCTTGCCTACGAAATTCTGGATATGCACGCCAACGACTATAATTTTGGTTGGAAATTAGGGAGTTTTAGTCATACGATTGGTCTTTTGATGGATAATTTCAAGGACCAAGAGCGGTTTAATTCTTTCTTTCTGGAACTGACGAATGAATCCTACTCGACCTACAAAGAGCGCGTGGAGGATGTCAAAAGAAGAAGTGAATATAGCTTTGCTAGTGATCACTTTATCCATGAGGCGGAGGCGATTTTACAAGCTGATGAGAATGTCATTGGGCTGGCTGAAATCAGGTCACGTTCTTATCTGTTGGGAAACCAATTGGCTGGACTTTCGACCTTGGAACTTGTGCTCGTTACCCACGAAAAGGTGGCAGATGACATAAATAAGATGCTGAGCTATGCCAAAAAAATGGGAAATTTCGATACTGGCTTCGTTGGGAAACATGCCAATGAATCAAACGTGTTAGCGTGTTTGTATAAATCTCCTTTTTTTCGTGTAGATATCCGATTCATCACGTATGATGAATGTGATACGATAGCCAGACGAATCACGAAAGTTCACGTGGACAAGGACGATAAGTTAGATGATAAGTTTTCTGAACGAGAGTGGAAGGAGCTAGATTACCGGTGGTATGAAGAGCGTTTCTGGTTTGGCGCTTTGGATACGCTTTTTGAAATCGAACAAGGGCAGTATCAGAATGCAGCGGAGTTGTTAAGCTATCTACGCATGGTGATTCTGAAGCCGCTTCTCAACATCAAGATTTTTGAATTACTCTATCTTCTAGCTGATGTTTCGGCATTGCAGCAAGAGCGTAAAAAGTTGATCGATCCTTTGTTGACGTACGATAAAGAAACACTGGTTGAAAACTTAAAAAATGCGATTGAATTATTCAAGAGACTGAGAAGTTCGTTCGATAAGTTCGAAGAATTGAAGTTCGTCGAATCCATGGTAGAGAAAAAGGTGAAATTCTTCGATAAAAAAGTCGTTACTCCTTCTATTGACGCTGATTTTATTGAGGAGGTCTTAAAAAACTTTAATCTCGATGATTTTAACTATTTGAGATAAAGCTTGAAGGTCTTTAAGCCAATTCCCCCTGCTTGCTTTGAAAGGCAAGCAGGGGGAATATCGATAATCCCAGTCACGGCTTAATTTCTTATTTAATATCCACTTTTACCAAAATTGACCAACAAACCTGTTTGTATATTGTATGATTCCAAATAATTCATGGCTTTAGCTAGAAGTACGTCTTCCAAACAGATAATATTTTTTATTTCCATGGCAATCTCATCCAACACCAAAAAGTCGACTCGTACTTATATATAGTCTTTTGTATAAGAAAGTACATCTAGGTTATAGTTCGTTTGTATCATAATTTACGCCATTTATTGTCTGAATCAGGATGCTCAGGATTGAGAGATTAACTAGATTTATTCTCTAATTCAATCTTGTTCATCCTTTCATCTTACAAATCCTGATTCTGACGGAATTTCTGATTGAATACCTTTTTGATTTGCAAACTTGTTGCTCCAAAATTGATTAAAAGCCCAATGGGTTTGTCATAAGCGACTAAATAGTTTTTAGCTTGAGCCAGATGCACGTCCTCCAAATTGATTACTGCTTTCAACTCAACAATAATGTCATTTTCTACGACAAAATCAGCTCTTCGTGTACCTACGTGAATACCATCATAGAAAATATCCTGCTCTAACTCTCGGGCAAAACCTAAACCGACTCTTTTAAGCTCAATCGCCAAGCATCGTTGATAAATGACCTCTTGAAATCCATTGCCCAGTGTGTTATGAACCTTCATGGCACAGCCATTAATCTTATAAGTTAAATCGTCAAAAGTTTTCATCTTGCATATCATTTAATCACCAAAATCCTGATTCAGACAATTTTAATCAATGAATCAACGGAAAGTCCTTAACAGGTTCATCAATTGCTGCTGCATTTCCTTCGTCATTGAACATGGAGAATTAGTGGGGCTTTTCCATCAAAAATTTAAACGTATAATCTCTGCGTTTTAGCATTGAGCGATTAACAGCACTCCATTCAAAAAATATAATCGGTTTTTTGAATTTTACTTGTTTTGTGTCTTCATCCATCGTTTCAATTTTATTCATTTAAGACTATTATTTAGCAATTAGTTCATGGTTTTGTAAACTACTATAAAAATAGCACATGGTGTATCAGATTACAAAACAAATTTATTAAGCGGTCAAACCTCCCCAAAATAAAATTGTCCGGCTTCGTATAAGTTGCCTTTCGTGCAACGCATCCGAACCGGACAATCTCTACCTTCTTCTCAATTTACTACACAGTGCGTAGCAAATTGAGATAGTAGCATATATTGAATAAATCTGTCTAAAAATACGCCAATCAGAAAAGAGAATTCCATTCCAAAATCAGCCGCCCAATTCCTTTGGGAGGTTTTCCGGAGAAGCAGAGATTTGTGCATAATAATTCGCCATGTGCCTTTCCACGATTTGCAGACACGTTCTTTTTTTGCCAAAAGGCAATTTATCATCTACAAAATAATCCATTTCTTCGTCTGTTAATACTTCACACAAATAGTCGTACTCCGCATCGGTAATTCGGTAAGCTAGTTTTACTATACCATCAATCATGTCATACATTCCTCCACTCAATAGGATTTTATACGCTTCATACGGTCGCGTGTTTCTTTTGCAACGACTCACAAAGGGATGCACTGGCTTCTCGTTGGTTTTCTTTGGTTCGCTCATATTTTTCTAATTAGGTCTATTTTTCTCCCTTTTTCTCGAAAACCAAACACGTGCGCTGCGGGAGTTCTACGCCTTTTTTAAACGTATAATCTGGCCAAAAGCAACCCGTATGTGCATCAGCTTGATTTGTAAATAACACAGCAGGCATTTGTGCTTTGTTTTTGGTCACATTGTACGCGACCGCTCGGTAAAACCGAAAATCCGGGTTTCTAAAATCCGTCCAGTTCTCCTCCTTGTCTTCTCCAGGACCCACAATCGCCACACCTACCGGATTCACCCTGTTACCTATGTACAAACCCTCAAATACTGCGCACGCCTCTCCCCCAACGTGGAGTAACGAAAACCGTTTCACACGCTGCTGGTTGGTAGCATATTTCGACGGATTCCGTTCATACACCGCCCACGTCGCAAATGGCGTAAACCCCGAAGCCGTGAAGTTTTTCAGAATTGAGCCATGGCTTAGCTGCTGTTGTTCGTATGCATTCAAGGTCTGTGGCGAAAGAGCGAGGCGTGGTGCAAATCCCCTCGGCGTGAGTTCATCTCGACTCACATACCGCATTCCCACCAAGTCATATCCCAACGCCTCAAATTGATGCTTCATGCTGTTTTCTACGCGCTCCCTTGTATGCGAATAATCTACATGCACAAAGCTCGTGTATTGACGCGAAAAATAAGCTATGACAGATATATCCAAACCAGAGGCAGGATAAAAAATACTATCCTCCACAATGGATTTGATTGAAAAATATTTACGCATATTTTGCGCTGTCACCTCATCGATTTCCCTCATCTCTAAATTTGGTTTTGAATAGAATTCATTTTACTTCGTTTGCGCCACAAACAAGGCATTTTCGTTACAAAAAATGCCTTGATTAAGCAGCCTATTCAATTCGCTACATTCACTTCCATGATCTGTTCAATCGTATCTGGAATAAAGAAATTGAATAGAGTACAAATGTACTTGTTCACGTTACCCCCGACAAAATATACTTATTAAGCGGTCAGTGACAGCCCTTTTTTCTTTCGCATACCTCAGCGAACGCCTCTTGCCATTATTCGATCCAAAAGGAGAATTTAAGATACAGTCTCCTTGATTTCCGACTCCTGCTTCTCCAACTCCTGAATTTCAGCGACCAATTGTTGGAGGGCTTCCAATTCAAAATCTATGCCTATTTCTGGCTCCCTTACCAGTTTTCTCAGTTCTCCGATGATTTCTGAATTACTAATCGGAAGTCTGTGTCCATCTCGAGAACTAAGAAACACGACTTTCCCTAACTTTTTACTCCAGCAGGCAGCTCCAAAACCACCACTAAATGGCGAACCT
>JBKBRQ010000018.1:0-23249 GCA_046292055.1 Spirosomataceae bacterium
ATTACCAAATAGTCAATCAAGTTGCTGAAGGTTTCCACGGAAACGTGTATCTAGGTTATGACATTGTGAAACCCATCAATCGATTCATTTTTGTTCCCATATTTGAATGGTTTGAGAAATTCATTTCCAATTACGGCTTCTTAATCATTGTAGTGGTTCTATTTATTAAACTTGCTTTGACACCTTTGATTTACAAATCGTATGTGAGCTCAGCAAAAATGCGAATTTTGGCGCCAGAAATCAACGAAATCAAAGAGAAAGTAGGTGACGACCAAGTGAAAGTACAACAAGAAACTATGAAGTTATACCAAGAGGTTGGTGTAAGCCCATTGAGTGGATGTGTGCCTATGCTCTTGCAAATGCCTATTTTGATGTCTGTGTTCTTCTTATTCCCGAACATGATTATGTTCCGCCAACAGTCCTTCTTGTGGGCACCCGATCTATCTACGTACGATGCTCCCTTGTCTTGGGCAGTAAGTTTACCGATTATTGGTAACCATATCAGTTTGTTTGTTGTGTTAATGACCATTTCAAGCTTGGCATTCACGTATTATAACAACCAAATTACGCCAGCACAACCGGGGCCAATCGACATGAAGAAAATTAGCTACGTATTTCCACTCGTTTTCTTCTTTGTCTTGAATAGTTTCCCTGCGGCTTTGAGTTTCTACTACTTGGTGTCAAACCTAGTCACGATTGGTCAACAACTTATCGTTCGAAAATTCATAGACGAAGATAAAATCAAACAAGTTTTGGCAGCAAACAAACTCAAGTTCCAGACAAAACCAAAAAAGACAAGTAAGTTTACGGAATATTTACAAAAGCAGCTTCAAAGTACAGAAGAGGCGAAAAAAAAGCAACTTGAAGTTAACCAAAAGAAGCGAAATAGTAAAAAGTAAAGGGAGTTACTTCATTTTTGAATGAATGTGAACCCTGTAAGACAAAAAGTGTTCTATGTTTGTTACGTAGAACATTTTTTGTATATTTTGATTTCATTTTTCACGCAATAGCTAATTATGAAGCGTATTCTGACTTTTATTTGTCTCTTTACTTTTGGCATTTTGACTACCAATGCCCAAAGACAAGCCCCTTTGAGCCCTCCTAATCAATATAAAAAGGCTGTACAACTCTACGTAAACGAACAATATCAAGAAGCATTTCCGCTTTTTACCTCGCTTTCTAACCGAGCACAACCCGACGCGCTCACCCCCTATTCTATTTATTATTCGGCTCTCATTCTATTCAAACAGAAGAATTACTTACAAGCACGGGTTTTATTACGGCAACAAATGGAGCGATTCCCTCATTGGGAAAAACTCGACGACACCTACTATCTTTATGCACTGGCAAATCACGCAGATGGCTACCATGATGTAGGACTAGAATATGCACAAAAAATAACTGAAAGTTCACTTCTTAAAGATATCGAGAATGCACAAAGTCACTACTTGAAAGAGATTCTCGACCTAAATCTCCTCAAGAAATGGTATCAAAAATACCCACAAGTTATTCCGTTAAACTATCAATTAGTTCAGGCAATACAAAACAAAGAGTATCCTACCAAGCAGGAACTCGAGCTTAGTGACTTACTAACAAATCGCCTTCGTACTCGTCTTGAAACTACTGCACCAGCTAATAGGCCGTCTGTTAAACCGAAACCAAGAGAAAATAGTACCATTGATATGGCGGTTCTACTCCCTTTTAGTCTGGACACATTTGATCCCACACAAATTAGTAGAAAAAACCAATACATTTATGATTTGTATCTAGGAATGCAAATGGCGCAAGAAGATGCGAAGAAGAAAGGAATAAAGATAAAATTACACCCTTTTGACATTGGCAACTCAGCCGAAGAAATGAACCAGCTAGTTCAGTCAGGGGTTTTAGAACAAATGGATGTACTAGTTGGTCCTTTGTATCCAGCAGCCAATGATGTTGTTGCAGACTACCTCACGACACATTCTATCTTGCAAATTCATCCGATTTCAAATAGTCAATCATTGACGGAAAAATCAGGTAATGCTTTTTTAGCACAACCTTCATACGAAGCGCAAGCACAAAAAGCATTGGAATTTTCAAGAGAGTTAGGCGTACCTAAAACGGTATCTATCTACCATGGCAACGCACGTAAAGATATCTTATTTGCAGAAACCTATGCTAAAAAAGCAAAAGATTTGGGATGGACTGTTATAGAAATCGCTCCCTTTGTTGATGAAAAATCCATCCATCCAAGTAAAGGAAACCCAGGCAGTGTTTTCCTGATAGGAGATACCAACTTTGCACCTAAAGTAGCACGAGCTATCCGCAAATATAAAATGACACCTGTTTTTTTTACCACCGCAAGTAGTTTCAGTTTTAGTACAGCGTCCAAAGAATTTTTACAATCTAATTTATACATTATCTACCCTGAATTTATCTCAGCACAAAAGCAGGAAGTTACCTCATTCAAAAGCAAGTACATCAATCGAGTCGGATTAGCCCCTTCTTTTTTCAGTTATCTAGGCTACGATGTAACCTATTTTTTTAGTAAAATTTTGCAAAAAACAAAACAAACTACGCGACAAAAACTTGATAGTATTGATTACACACAAGGCTATCATCTTTCTGGCTTTGATTACACAAAGGGCAATCAAGTAAACCGAATTGTTCCTATTGTAAAATACCAAGACGGACAATTCATCGAAATCTCAAGATAAAACGTAAAATCAGACATCTCTTCATGAAGAACAAAGTAAGTAAAGAATTATTCGAACGTGCACAGCCACTTATTCCTGGTGGTGTCAATTCTCCAGTTCGTGCCTTTAAGTCTGTCGGAGGCTCTCCTATCTTTATCAAAAAAGCCAAAAAAGCATATTTATTTGATGAGGATGGAAATAAATACATTGAGTTAATTAATTCATGGGGGCCCATGATTTTAGGACATGCCAACCCTTTGATTCAAAAAGCCGTTCGAAAGGCAATTAAAAACTCCTTTTCTTACGGTGCACCCACCCGAAGAGAAATCCAGATGGCTGAACTCATCATTGAGATGGTTCCATCTATTGAGAAAGTACGGATGGTCAATTCAGGAACAGAGGCGACAATGTCTGCAATACGTGTAGCACGTGGATATACAGGAAGAGATAAAATTATCAAATTTGAGGGCTGTTACCACGGACACGGCGATTCATTTCTAATTGCGGCAGGCAGTGGTGTCGTTACTATGGGCTCACCTGATAGCCCAGGCGTTACAAAAGGAACAGCAAACGATACATTAACAGCACCTTACAATGACCTCAAAGCTGTTGAAGCATTGATTGAGGCTAATCCAGACCAAATTGCAGCGCTAATTATTGAGCCTGTCGTCGGCAATATGGGATGTGTACTTCCTCAACCTGGCTATCTCCAAGGGCTTCGTGACCTTTGTACCCAACACGGAATCGTTCTTATTTTCGACGAAGTGATGACAGGTTTCCGACTTGCCCCAGGTGGTGCGCAAGAACGTTTTGGCGTAATACCCGACATGACAACACTCGGAAAAATCATCGGTGGCGGTATGCCTGTTGGTGCTTACGGGGGGAAAAAAGAAATCATGGATTGTGTTTCTCCACAAGGCCCTGTTTATCAAGCAGGTACACTTTCAGGGAACCCAATAGCTATGGCTGCAGGAATCGCTATGCTCACATATTTGAAAGAAAACAAACACATTTACAAAGAGTTAGACGACATTGGTCATCAACTTGTCAGTGGAATCAGACAGATACTTATCGAGAAAAAACTACCGTATACAATTAATCACATAGGTTCTATGTATAGTTTGTTTTTCACAGAAGAACCTGTCACTGATTTTGCCTCTGCGAAAACATCTGATACCGCATTGTTCGGAAAATACTTCCATGAGATGCTGCAAAGAGGTGTCTACCTTGCTCCTTCGCAGTTTGAATCTTTATTTTTATCCACAGCACTCACCCCTAAGTTGATAAAGAAAGTGATTGCTGCTCATGCAGAAAGTATCGCCGCTATCCATGCGTAAATATTCCGTTATTACACCCGTTTATAATCGTCCGGATGAATTGGCTGAGCTACTTGATAGCTTGGCCAACCAATCCTTTCCACCTTTTGAGGTCATTATTGTAGAAGATGGTTCTGTTCAAAAAGCAGAAGATGTCTGTCGGCTTTTTCAAGATAGACTGACAATTCACTACTTTTTCAAGGAAAACAGTGGACAAGGCTTCTCAAGAAATTATGCTTTTGAACGTGCCTCAGGTGATTATTTTATCCAATTTGACTCAGATGCAGTCATTCCTCCAGATTATTTTGAAAAAGTGGATAAGGCATTAGATACACACAAATGGGATGCCTTCGGTGGACCGGATGCCGCAGATACCTCTTTTACACCTATCCAAAAGGCAATCAATTATGCCATGACATCCGTCTTTACAACGGGCGGAATTCGAGGTAAAAAGAACAATTTGGGAGGACAGTTTCATCCAAGAAGTTTCAACTTTGGTATCTCTCGCCAAGTCTGGGAAACCGTAGGCGGCTATAAGGTCACACGCATGGGTGAAGACATCGAATACAGTATCCGAATCATCAATAGCGGTTTTCGGGTTGGATTAATAGAAGAAGCATTTGTTTATCATAAACGAAGAACCTCTTTTCAGCAATTTTTCCGTCAACTTCACTTTTTCGGAAGAGCACGCATCAACATTGCGCGGTTCTACCCAAAAGAACTTAAGCTTGTTCATGTATTTCCAAGTTTTTTCTTTCTTGCAGCAAGCTCAATTCCTTTGTGGTTTATTGTATTCCCCCTTTTTGGTTGGTTAGGACTACTTATCTACCTTGCTTATTTTGGAACTGTAGGAATAGATGCCTACCGGCAAAATCAGTCCATACATGTGGCTTTTTTAAGCATTTGGGCATGTGGCATTCAACTAACTGCGTATGGGATTGGATTCATTTCAGAGGGCATCACGTACCTCACCGAACCTAAAAGACAGAATTAAAGTTATATTCAGGTACTTTATCAATTGATTGATAAAGTATACGCATCGTACCAAACCCGAAAATCACTCCTTGTGGAAGCACCGAAGAAAGTTAAGTTGTTCAATAAAGACATTCTTGTACGTCTATTTAGTTATACAAAACCGTATAAAAGACAATTTTATACACTCGTTCTGACCATCATGCTCGGTGCAGGGCTATCTCCTCTTCAACCGCTACTCATTCAATATACGATTGATAAACCCATTGCAAATGGAGACTATACGCAGCTTGCTGTTGCATTGGGCGTAATGGTACTGCTACTTGTTTTCAATTCTGTAATTTCATTCTACAATACCTATGCAGCAGGATGGCTTGGGCAACATATTATCCGAGATATTCGTATTGAGCTGTATGAAAAAATCCTTGAATTACGTCTTAAGTTTTTCGACGATACACCCATCGGAAGGTTAGTAACTCGAACCATATCTGATATTGAAACTCTTGCCGAGGTTTTTAGCTCTGGTTTTGCTGCCATAGCCGGAGACATTCTTCAGCTAGTTCTCATTATTTCTGTCATGTTTTATACAGATTGGCGCCTTTCGTTAATTAGCTTGTCAACGATTCCTTTGATGCTTGTTAGCACCTATGTGTTTAAAGAGAAAGTAAAAAAATCTTTTCAATTAGTACGAAATGCCGTAGCAAATTTAAACTCATTTGTACAAGAACACATCACAGGCATGAGTGTTGTCCAAATTTTTAATACAGAGAAATTGGAGTACGATAAATTTGTTAAAATAAATGAAGAACATCGCGACGCGAATATTAAATCCATCTTATACTATTCCGTTTATTTCCCTGTTGCAGAGGTAATTGCCGCACTTGGTACTGGGCTTGTTGTATGGTACGGGGCGCGTCAAATCATCGGGATGGAAGTTACTTTTGGTACTGTCACCGCGTTTATCATGTTTATTAATCAGTTTTTTCGCCCAATTCGCATGATTGCAGACCGCATCAATACCTTACAAATGGGGATTGTGAGCACAGAAAGAATCATTGACCTGCTTGATGGGGACGATTACACGGTAAACAATGGTCATGTTACAAACTCAATTAATGGTGACGTTTCATTCAAAAATGTTTGGTTTGCATACAACGATGAAAATTTTGTTTTAAAGGACATTTCCTTCGAAGTACAAGCCGGTCAAACAGTTGCTTTCGTTGGTGCAACCGGTGCAGGAAAATCATCTATAATCAATTTATTATCCAGATTTTACGACATAAATAAAGGAGATATTTGCATAGATTCTACTCCTGTTTCAGAGTATGAACTAAAATCTCTCCGTAAACAAGTAGGCGTGGTATTACAAGATGTATTTTTGTTTTCAAATACCATTGAATACAACATAACCTTGGGCGACCCAACAATTACGAAGGAACAAGTCCAGGAAGCAGCCAAACTGGTAGGAGTGCATGAATTTATTATGCAACTTCCAGGCGGATACGAGTATAACGTGATGGAGCGAGGTGCTACGCTTTCAGTTGGACAAAGACAGCTCATTTCGTTTGTCCGTGCGATGGTACAGAACCCAAAAATTATTGTACTAGATGAGGCAACTTCTTCTGTTGATACAGAAACGGAAGAACTTATTCAAGCTGCTATTACCAAGTTAATGAAAGGACGAACTGCTCTTGTCATTGCACACAGACTGAGTACAATTCAGCATGCAGACCAAATTATTGTGCTGGATAAAGGTCAAATTATGGAGAAAGGAACACACGATGAACTTCTAACAAAGCAAGGATTTTACTATAATTTACACCAAATGCAGTTTGGACAAGCAGAAGTTAGTTGATGTTTGATGGAAAGGTCTGAAGTCCACCTGTATGTATCAATACGATTGTTGAGCCAATCGGAAAATACTCGTTTTCAACTTGTTGTAAAAAAGCAGCAATCATTTTACCCGTATAAATGGGTTCAATAGGAAAAGTTTCTTGCTGATTGTGTTGGCTTACAAACGTACGGAGTTCTGTAGAGACGCGCGCGTATCCACCTGCATGAAAATCATCCCAGGTTAGTAATTGATTCCATTTATTTTCTGGAATCCACCGTCGAATTTCATTCTGCATGAACCCTCCTTTCAGTACTGAAACAGCAATCACTTGTTGGTTCGTAGCAGATACTATTCCAGCCGAAGTCCCTCCCGTTCCAGCAGCGCAGATATAGAAATCAGGCACACAAAGCTTTTCAATTTCAGCAACCATCTCGGCTACACCTGAAAAAGCGTATTCATTCGTACCGCCTTCAGGAATAAAGAAAAAAGAATCTTGAAGATGGCTATCGAGTTGTTTTTGACGATACATTTCACGCGAGACAAAGTGGAACTCCATGCCCATTTGGTGGGCAAATTGCAAGGTAGGACTTGAATTTGGGTGGAG
This sequence comes from Spirosomataceae bacterium, assembly GCA_046292055.1. Lineage (GTDB taxonomy): Bacteria > Bacteroidota > Bacteroidia > Cytophagales > Spirosomataceae > CAYNRA01. The sequence continues at coordinate 7,402 of JBKBRQ010000018.1, forward strand.
TTCGTCACCGCGAATAATCCCAATGGCTTTTAAACCTGCATATTTTGCAGCTGCAGCCGAAGCATAGATATGATTTGAATAAGCACCACCAAACGTCGCAATTCCTGTATAACCTGCTTGCAAAGCATATTGTACATTCCCCTTCAATTTTCTCCACTTATTCCCCATGACGTACGGGTGCGTCAAATCATCCCGCTTTATCCAAACACGAATTTTTTTTTCCTCGAATAAAGGGAGCCTCCAACGTACTAAGGGAGTCGGGGATTGGATTAAATTTTCTAATTCAAACATAAAAGCGTTACTTTTGTAGCTTAATAAATGGAATATGACAGAGCAACAAGACCTCTTTGAAGAGGAAGATGATTTATTCGAACATTATAGAATCGAAGTGGATGCAGGTCAATCATTGATGCGGATTGACAAATATCTTGGCCTTCACATCAAAAATACATCGAGAAATAAGATTCAGCAAGCTATCGATACAGAGTCCGTCGCCGTGAATGGAATCATTGTAAAAGCCAGTTACAAAGTTAAGCCACTTGACTTAATTACGGTTTCTTTTCCACATCCACCCAAAGAACATACCGAACTTTTGCCAGAGGACATACCTTTGAATATTGTGTATGAGGACGACGATGTTTTGATTATCAATAAAGCACAAGAAATGGTCGTCCATCCAGGACATAATAATTGGACTGGAACACTTGTCAACGCATTGGTACACCATTTTGACAACTTACCAACATCCAAAAATGGGGCGATTCGTCCGGGGCTTGTGCATCGGATAGACAAAGGTACGTCTGGGCTACTTGTGATTGCAAAAAATGAATATGCTATGCAGTATTTGGCGAAACAATTTGCCAATCATACGACCCAACGAACGTATTATGCACTCATTTGGGGCGAACCAAAAGAATCTGAAGGAACTATCAACGCACATATTGGCCGAGGTTACAAAGATAGACGGGTATCCGATGTTTTTCCAGAAGGAGATTTCGGAAAGGAAGCAATCACACACTACAAAGTATTGAAGTCATTGCGCTATGTTTCGTTAGTGCAATGTAATTTAGAGACGGGAAGAACGCATCAGATTCGGGCACACATGAAATATTTAGGTCATCCTTTGTTTGGTGATGCAGCCTATGGCGGAGATAAGGTTCTTCGTGGACAGCTTTTTTCGCGATTCAAACAATTTGTAGAAAACCTCTTCGTGATTTTACCAAGACAAGCTTTACATGCAAAAACACTTGGTTTTGAGCATCCAACGACAAAAAAATGGATGCAATTTGACTCGGAGCTACCGGAAGACTTCCAGCAAGTCATCGAGAAATGGGAACACTATTTACAATATAACTAAACTTGAAACATGTCAGTCTCACTCCGATTTGCGGTAAAATCAGATTTACCTGAAATACTTTCAATGGTCAAAGAGTTGGCACTTTATGAAAAAGCGCCGGAGCAAGTTACAAACACGTTGGAGAAAATGGAAGAGGATGGGTTTGGGACCCATCCTATCTTTCACACCATTCTAGCAGAAACACCCACAGATGGAGTCGTCGGCATGTCACTTTATTACTTTCGTTACTCAACATGGAAGGGAAAGCGCTTGTATCTCGAAGATTTAATTGTACGGGAGAAATTTCGCGGATTTGGTTACGGGAAACTGCTTTTCAATGCTACAGTTGAAAAAGCCAAAGAAACAAACTGTACAGGTATGATGTGGCAAGTCTTGGATTGGAACAAACCAGCCATTGACTTTTATAAAACATACGGTACACGCTTTGACGAAGAGTGGCTGAACTGCCATCTTGATTTTTAAACCAATAATCATTGGAAAACCGTTTCAAATATCTATTGAATAAATTGTTTATTAGTCAAAATCCAAATTTTGATACGTTTCGAGCCTTTTTTTGAGGTTCAAAACTTTTTTTTATTCTATATTTGTAGAATTGTTACTAACTATTTTTCCATAAACCAACCTAGAAGCGAAGATGAAGAACAAATTTCAATCTCTGTACTTGCTCTTAATTTCGGTGCTTGCGTTCCACACAACAGCGTCAGCACAAGGTACAGAAGCAGGATTAAGAGAGCTTGAGGCGGGTAGATTTTCTGCTGCCGAGAAGATTTTCACACAAACTGCTGAGAGCACACCCACCCCAGAAAACTACTTCTACTTAGGTTATTATTACTTAAACACACCTGAAGTAACCTCGAAAGATGCAAGTGCAGATGCACGCGCTGCCAAGCTAAAATCAGCATCGGAAGCCTTCACAAAAGGGAACACGTTGGATAAAAAGCCTGATCCACTTTGTAATGTAGGACTTGGTGCTGTTCAACTTGCGAATGGCAAAGTTGCAGAAGCCAAGTTGATCTTCGATGAAGTAATCAAAACTACGAAAAGCAAAAATCCAGACGTACTATTTCGTATCGGAGAAGCTTACACGATGTTTGACAATGCTAAAGACCCAGCAGAAGCTATTTTGAATATCCAAATGGCACTCGAAAAGTCTAAATTGCGCGACAACCCAGATTACTTCATTACTTTAGCAGAAGCTTACCTAATGAAAAATGAAGGTGGTGATGCGATGAACGCTCTTCAAAATGCGGAAAGGTTAGCTAAAAATCTAGCAAAAGTATATGCTAGAATGGGCGAAATCTGGTTAAGAGGAAAGAACTACAAAGAAGCAAAAGAAAGATTAGATCAAGCGATTGCAACAGACCCAGAATATGCAACTGCACACCTTTTGTTAAGTTCTTATTACCAAACATTCCAACAGTTTGGTAAATCAGCTGAGTCTGCACAAAATTATTTAAAATACTCAGATGGTGACTGTGCCGCCAAATTGAGATATGTCAAGTTAGCATATATTGCTGAAGACTTTGCCAATGTATTGAAAACAATTGACGATATTCAATCTTGTAACCAAGACCCAATCGTTTACCGTATCGCGGGATATAGTAAGTTCAAACAAGGGAAAGCACAAGAGGCTATCGAGTCTATCCAAACTTTTTTAGGTAAGGCTAGCCAAGAACAAATCCTTGGAATGGACTATGGCTTTATGGGTAGAGCCTACGTAGCAATTCCGAATACGGGAAATAAGATAGCTAATGATTCAATCGGTATTGCTTACATGAAAAAAGCAATCAGTATGAAGGATACATCGTACAACTATTCTGAAGATATTGTTAAAATCTATAAGGATAACAAGCAATTCGATAAAGCAGCAGCTACTTTGGAAGAAATCATCGCAGCTAAAGGAAAAGAAGATGCGACTGACTACGCCAACCTAGGTATCCTATATTACTCCGCTAATATTTGGGATAAAGCAGATGATACATTTGCTAAAGTATGTGAACTATACAAAGATTCTTGGCCTGCAGCCTATTTGTACCGTGCAAGAATCCAAACATACAGATACAAAGGAGATAGCTCTTTCGTAGCAGCTCCAGTTTACGAAAAATTCGTATCTCTATTAAATGATGAGCAAAAAATTCAAAATAAGGCATCTGTAATAGAAGCACTTCGTTACCTATCCGGCAAAGCATTCTTGTTTGAAAAAGACACTGAAAAGGCGAAAGGATATATCACACAAATTTTGAAGATTGACCCACAAAATGCGGACGCACTTCAACTTTTGGAATCATTAAATGGTACGCCAGCTATTGTGCCATCAGAAGAACAAAAGAAGAGTAGTTGAAATTTCAATCACTTTAAAAAAACGGGAATCTATTCAGGTTCCCGTTTTTTTTATATTTATTCCAAAAGTTTCTTTGAATTATCAAATTACCAAATAACTTTGTTGTTTGATAATTTACAATTTATTTCAACTGAATTTGCTACTTTGTAACGAGGTAACAAAGTCTTCAGTGATTTAAATAAAAGAATCGCCTCATTACAAACCAATTTATTACACAAAAAAGTATATGTTTAATCTAGTTATCTTTGGACCTCCAGGAGCAGGTAAAGGAACTCAGTCAGAGAAAATCATCAAAAAGTACAATTTAGTACATATCTCAACTGGTGATATGTTTCGTATGCACATCAAAAATGACACTGCACTCGGCCAGCAAGTAAAATCAATTTTGGCAAGTGGCTCATTAGTACCCGACTCCATAACAATCGACATGTTAGAGGAAGAGGTAGCTAGAAATACAGATGCGAACGGATTTATATTTGATGGATTTCCACGTACTGTTGCACAAGCAGAAGCACTCGATGCATTTGTAGCTAGCAAAGGGAATAAAATCGATTTAGTTTTGCAATTAGATGTTTCTGAAACGATTATCAAGGAAAGAATTGCGGAAAGAAAAAAAGTGAGTGGACGCGCTGATGATGATGAGGATAAATTAATCAAACGAATTGATGAATACTTCACCAAAACAATTCATGTATTACCTTATTATCAAAACCAAGAGAAAGTAGTCAAGGTAAATGGTGTCGGAGACATTGAAGATATTCACCAAGAAATCAGCAAAACGATTGAATTGAGCATGTAATTTTGGTAAATAGTCATTAGTATTTCTTATTCCCTTAAAAAAGTGGTACTTTTGTGGATTATTTCACAGAAGAAAAATGACATCAAACTTTATAGATTACGTAAAAATTAATTGCAGATCCGGCAAAGGTGGCGCTGGATCTGTACATTTTAGAAGAGAAAAATTTGTCCCTAAGGGTGGTCCTGATGGTGGAGATGGCGGTAGAGGCGGGCACGTAATTGTCCGTGCAAATCCACAACTTTGGACACTTTTACATTTGAAGTATCAAAAACATATCTTTGCTGGTAACGGGAAAAGTGGAGGAAAAAGCCGAAGCACAGGGTTACAAGGTGAAGATATTATCATTGAAGTCCCTTTAGGAACAGTTATAAAAGATGCGGAGACTTTCGAGCAAATAGCTGAAGTAACCGAAGAAAATCAAGAGATAATTATTCTCGAAGGTGGAAAAGGAGGACTTGGAAACAATCATTTCAAATCCTCGACAAAGCAAACACCTTATTATGCCCAACCGGGTGAGCTAGGACTCGAAAACTGGCTTATTTTTGAATTGAAAGTACTTGCAGATATCGGACTTGTTGGATATCCTAACGCTGGAAAATCCACCCTCCTATCTGCAATTTCAGCAGCCAAACCAGAAATAGGCGCATACCCGTTTACTACGATTACTCCCAACTTAGGGGTTGTTCCTTATTACGATTTCAAATCGTTTGTAGTGGCAGATATACCTGGAATTATCGAAGGGGCATCAGAAGGCAAAGGACTTGGATTGCGCTTTTTAAGACATATTGAACGAAATTCAAGTTTACTATTTGTTATATCAGCAGAGTCTGAAGACGTCTTGGAAGATTACCGTATCCTTGTACATGAGCTTCAACTACATAACCCGGAACTTTTGGATAAGAAAAGGGTGATTGGTATCTCAAAAATAGAATTAATTGACGAAGAAAAGAAAATAGAAATACGCACAAAACTAGGAAACGAACTGCCTGTAACTCTGTTTTCTGCACATACTGGTGAAGGAATTAAAGAATTAAAAGACGTGCTTTGGCAAATACTTAACTGATTGTTTTTAATGATTTTTTGACATTAACACATTATCAATGAAAAGTAAAATCTTTTGGAAATTAATATGTTCCCTGTTAATTCCATTCGGTGTTTTTTCACAAATTTCCATCTCTTTCCCAACAGAAAGAGCTGTTTTTCAAAGAAACCAAAACAACAAAGGATTCATTCAAATTTCGGGAAGTTATCGACCCATTCTAACACGGGTCGAAGCCCGTGTCATCCCAATTAATGGTGGACAAGAAACATCTTGGACTACCATTTCTGCGAAACCAACTGGTGGAAATTTCGTTGGTAAACTTGAAGTCACGGCTGGCTGGTACAGGCTTGAAGTTCGCGGAATAAAGAATGAAAGTATAGAGGCAATTACAACAGTTAATCGAGTTGGTGTTGGTGAGGTTTTCCTTGTTTCAGGGCAGTCCAACGCAAGGGGAGTTCTTGGCGAAACGACGCACCCTGTTAATCTTGAAGATAGAGTATCCTGTATTACTAACTTCTTTGCAAATGATACCGATACACCTCCCTTCCCTACTTTTGCTCAACTAAAAGATGAAAATACTTTTTATGCACCCGAAGGATATGGGTCATGGTATTGGGGTGAACTTGGCGCAAAGTTAGCCGCTCGATTAAATGTGCCGATTTTATTCATTAATACTTCTTGGGAAGGATTAGCCATAGATGCTTGGAGAGAAAGCTCTCGCGGTGGAACGGCGCCAAATCCTTTTTCCGGACTAAGTGCAAAACAAGGATATCCCTATAATTCAACTCGATTCGCATTAAACTATTACCATCATTTACTCGGAATTAGAGCAATCCTATGGTCACAAGGAGAATCTGATACTTTTATTAACAAAACAGCTCAAGAATATGCAAATGATTTAAAGTTAGTCATTAATGAAACCAGAAAATCAAGTGCAAAAAACATAACTTGGGTAGTTTCCAGAACGTCTAGAGTAGGAAATAGAGTATCTGCAGATGTAGTTCAAGGACAAAATATAACTATTTCTACTACTCAAAATGTATTCCCCGGCCCAAACCTTGATCAAATAATTGATAGATACGATGGCACACATTTTAATACCATTGGACTAAGGAAAGCGGCTGATGAATGGAATATATTTCTTAGTGATGCTTTCTTTCGCTCCTCATTTCCATTTGTTGGTACAGACCTCGTTGAACCTACAATTACATGTTCTCCTCAATCCGACCTCCCTATCCAAATCGCATTGAATACGGATAAAAAGGATATAAATTGGTCAAACGGGCTCAAACAAAACACTATTTTCGTGAATAGTGGTCAGCTACAAGCAGAAGTAATTGATTCAAATAGAAATGTAACCTACAGTCCTATTCTTTTTTTCGACCAAAACACTGTTCCCCAAAAACCACAAATAGCGCTTATTGGCTCAAGTATACTTTGTGAGGGAGAAACAGCTATCCTGAGGTCAAACTATACCAACGACAATATATGGAACAACGGTGCAATTACTCCACAAATTGAAGTAAAAACTACTACAACAGCACGTGTTTCCTACACAAATAACTACGGATGTACTGTACAGTCAGATGCTGTTACTATTCTGGTAAATCCTAATCCAAATCCCCAAGTTTCTATTGTAGGGAAGCCAATTACTTGTTCAGATGAAGATTTATTTTTAGAAGCAAATCTATCAGAAGGTATCAAATGGAGTAATGGAGAAACGTTACCTAGAATTAAAATTAACCAAACAGGTAACTATTCATTGCAAGCCACTAACGAATTCGGATGCACTGTAACCACTCCGGCTATATCTTTGTTTGTGGGTGATACACCCATTAAACCAAATATCGAAAGAAGTACACCTTTTTCGTTACAAGTCGTTTCACTACAGCCTAACTCAACTGTCGAATGGCTGTCAAACAATAGTGTATTGACAGGTGAAAATAAAGCCCAATTAAAGATTTCAAAAGCAGCAGAATATACGGCTAAAGCGAGTCGGACTTATCTTGTTAATACAACACCACTCATTTGTTTGTCAGAAATATCCAACCCAATTCGTATTTCAGAAGAAGATATAAATCGTTATTTAGTTGTTTTCCCCATTCCTATCAATGGGTCAACATTCTCAGTAGAAATGGTAGAACCACAACAAAACGTGCAGGCGTTCCTATACTCCCCGTTAGGCCAATTAATCCGAACCTATCAGATAGCTGATTTTTCACAGCTAAGGAGCTTCTCCGCTGTAGGAATTCCAAAAGGGGAATATTTTCTACAGCTAAAAAATCAAAACATTGACATTACAAAAAGGATTTTAATAGAATAATTGGCAAATGAGCACATATTAACTATTTTTGAGTAAATTTTAACACCCAATGAAAGAACACTTACCCTCAGACTATCTGCCGATATTAGTCCAATTAGGCGCTGCCATTGGATTCATCATTTTTTCGATGTCGTTAACACACCTATTAGGACCTAAAATCAAAGGTAATCAAAAAGATGAACCATTTGAATGCGGTATTGAATCCCAAGGTGACGCACGTACACCAATTTCTGTTCGCTATTTCCTAATCGCTATCTTATTTGTATTATTTGACGTCGAGATTATCTTTATGTATCCTTGGGCTGTCAATTTCATGAAATTAGGTTGGTTTGGTTTTATGGAAATGATTGTCTTTGTAACGCTTCTGATGGCTGGTTTCTACTATGTTATCCGCAAAGGAGTTCTAGATTGGGAACGCCAAGACTAATTTCTGAAACATCACACACACACAATTGGTTAAAAAAAGAAAAAGGTTATGAGTAATATACAAATGGTAAATGCACCAGATGGCCACGAAGGCCCTGGCTTTTTTGCAACTTCCCTAGATGCTGTTATTGGGCTAGCGCGTAGTAACTCCCTTTGGCCACTACCATTCGCTACTTCATGTTGTGGAATCGAGTTCATGGCAACAATGGGTGCACACTACGATATCGCGCGCTTCGGATCTGAAAGACCTAGCTTTTCGCCAAGACAAGCAGATCTTTTGATGGTCATGGGTACAATCGCAAAGAAGATGGCTCCTGTAGTCAAGCAAGTATACCTTCAAATGGCTGAACCACGCTGGGTAATCGCTGTGGGTGCTTGTGCTTCAAGTGGTGGAATCTTCGACACCTACTCTGTACTTCAAGGAATAGATCGTGTTATCCCGGTAGATGTATATGTTCCAGGTTGCCCTCCAAGACCAGAACAAATTTTAGATGGGTTGATACAAGTTCGTGAAATTGCGCGTAACGAATCCTTGAGACGTCGTGACTCAGAAGAATACAAAGCCCTACTTGAATCATACCAAATACACACTTCTTAAAAATTCAACAAAACTAATCTACCTATGACAAATCAAGATTTGGTAAATGATATTGTAGAACATTTTGGAGAAAGTGTTTTTGATTTTTCTGAACCGAATGGAATGCTAACTTTCACGACAAAACGTGAAAATATCGTTGAGATTCTCACACACCTATATACTAGTTCTGTTTTGAAATTCAATTTCATCACAGATATCACGGGTATCCATCTACCTGATAACAAAGGAGCTGAGTTTGGTGTCATCTACCATTTACACAGCTTTGAAAATGGAATTAGAATAAGAGTAAAAGTCTTCTTATCTGAAAATGACCTAAACATACCTACCGCTGTAAATCTATACGTTGGTGCAAATTGGATGGAAAGAGAAACTTTCGACTTTTACGGAATAAACTTTGTCGGGCACCCTAACCTGAAAAGAATTCTAAATATCGAAGAAATGGATTATTTCCCGATGAGAAAAGAGTATCCTCTTGAAGATGCCACACGTGAAGATAAAATAGATGCTCTCTTTGGTAGATAATCTCTCACAAAGGGGTTAAAAGTACGTAATCCAAAGGATAAAAAAACTGGAAAAAATGACACAGAATCTTCCAAATATAGCAAAAAATACCTCAGACGCATTGGCAATGAATACGCCAATCATTGAGGATAGGGAATTAACAACCCTAAACTTAGGCCCAACCCACCCTGCAACTCATGGAATTTTCCAAAATATATTGCAGATGGATGGAGACCGTATCGTCTCAGGCGAACAGACAGTTGGGTATATCCACAGAGCTTTTGAAAAAATAGCGGAAAGAAGACCGTTTTATCAGATTACAACACTTACAGACCGGATGAACTACTGTTCATCTCCAATCAATAACTTTGGTTGGCACATGACAGTAGAAAAACTTTTAGGTATCGAGGTTCCTAAAAGAGCACAGTACATTCGTGTGATTATGATGGAACTTGCTCGTATTTCAGATCACATCATTTGTAATTCCATTCTTGGTGTAGATACAGGCGCTTACTCTGGCTTTTTGTACGTGTTTCAAGAAAGAGAAAAAATCTATGAAATATATGAGGAAGTCTGTGGTGCACGCCTAACCACAAATATGGGTAGAATCGGTGGCATGGAGCGTGATTTGTCACCAACTGCTATCGCTAAAATAAAAGACTTAGTTTATAACTCCTTACCTAAAGTCCTGAAAGAATTCGAAGAACTATTCAATAGAAATCGGATTTTTATGGATCGTACTGTTGACGTAGGTCCTATCACAGCAAAAAGAGCGATGGAGTATGGCTTTACAGGTCCAAATTTACGCGCTGCTGGAGTAGATTATGATGTCCGTGTGATGGAGCCTTATTCTTCTTATGAAGACTTCGAATTCGATATCCCTGTCGGACACAATGGAGACACCTACGACCGTTTCATGGTTCGTGGAATGGAAATGTGGGAAAGTATCAAGATTATCCGCCAAGCAATAGAGAATCTCCCCGAAGGACCATATTATGCAAACGAAGACCACTATTATCTTCCTCCAAAAAAAGACGTCTATTCCAATATGGAAGCTCTGATCTATCACTTCAAAATCGTGATGGGAGAAATAGATGCGCCAGCTGGGGAAGTATATCACGCAGTGGAAGGTGGGAACGGAGAAATCGGGTATTACTTGGTGAGTGACGGAGGTAGAACACCTTTCAGGTTGCACTTTAGAAGACCTTGTTTCATTTATTACCAAGCTTATTCTGAAATGTGTCAAGGATTAACTATCTCAGATGCAGTTGCTATCATGAGTAGCTTGAACGTAATCGCTGGTGAATTAGACGCTTAAAATTAAAAAAAGATTCATTTAATTACATTTAATGATGACTGAACTCGAAACAATTTCTTTCTCTCCTGCTAGACTTGAAGAAGTGAAAGAAATCATTCATAGATATCCTGAAGGGAAACAAAAATCGGCTTTACTCCCCATTTTACACCTTATCCAAGAAGATTTTGGTTGGGTGAGTAGCCAAGCAATGGATTATGTAGCTAGTTTATTACATATCGAACCTATCGAAGTATATGAAGTAGCCACTTTTTACACCATGTTCCATTTAGAGCCTGTTGGAAAACACGTAATCGAATATTGTAGAACAGGCCCTTGCTGTACCATGGGTGGCGAAGAAGTATATGACCACCTACAGAAAAGATTAAACATCAATACGGGTGAAACTACAGAAGATGAGAAGTTTACACTCAAACAAGTAGAATGTCTGGCGGCTTGCGGTTGGGGACCCTGTTTCCAAATTCGTGAGAAATTCTACCTTCATTTAACCAATGAAAAAGTAGATGAGATTATTGAAGAACTAAGTAAATAAAATTCTTCATACCAAATTCAAAATCAAGGTTTTATAAGGATAAAACGAAGCGAAAGTCAACATGGCAAATACGACTAAAATATTAACACAACATATAGGACAAGAAGGTATTGAAACCTTTGATGTCTATCGAAAACTAGGAGGATACACCGCTGTAGAGAAAGCGTTGAAAAAAATGACGCCTGACGAAATCGTCGAAGAAGTAAAAAAATCGGGGGTTCGTGGACGTGGTGGTGCTGGTTTTCCGATGGGAATGAAATGGAGCTTTCTTGCAAAACCAGAAGGTGTTCCAAGGTATCTTGTCTGCAATGCGGATGAATCAGAGCCTGGAACATTCAAAGATCATTACTTGATGAAAAACATTCCCCATCTTTTGATTGAAGGGATGATCGTGTCAAGCTTTGCATTAGGTGCTAATACATCCTTTATTTATGTACGCGGTGAACTTATGTATGTCATCCGTATCCTCGAAAAAGCCATTGCAGAAGCAAAAGCAAATGGTTTTTTGGGTAAAAACATTCTGGGAACTGGTTATGACCTTGAAATTGTAGTTCAGCCAGGTGGTGGTGCTTACATTTGTGGAGAAGAGACAGCACTTTTGGAATCTTTAGAAGGAAAAAGAGGAAACCCAAGAAATAAGCCACCTTTCCCTGCTGTAAAAGGTTTGTACCAATGTCCAACAGTGGTAAATAACGTAGAATCAATCGCAACAACTCCTTGGATTATTAACAATGGAGGGGATGCATACGCGGCAGTCGGAATCGGTAGAAGTACAGGTACAAAGCTAATTTCTGCCTCAGGACATATCAAAAATCCAGGTGTTTACGAAATTGAATTAGGTCTTCCTGTCGAGGAGTTTATCTATTCAGACGAATATTTAGGTGGAATCCGGGCTGGACACCAGCTCAAAGCAGTTGTTGCTGGTGGTTCGTCTGTGCCTATTTTACCTGCTCATTTAATTCTCAAAACAGCCAACGGAGAGCCACGCGTCATGTCTTATGAAGGACTTTCAGACGGTGGATTTGCGACAGGTACGATGCTCGGTTCTGGCGGATTTATTGCTATGGACGAGACGACTTGTATTGTTCGAAATACATGGAATTTTGCCAAATTCTACGCACATGAGTCATGTGGGCAATGCTCACCGTGTAGAGAAGGAACAGGCTGGATGGCAAAAGTACTTGAACGTATAGAAACTGGTAAAGGAACACCTCAAGATATAGACTTACTCGTTGACGTCGCTAAAAAAATCGAAGGAAATACCATTTGCCCACTTGGAGATGCAGCAGCATGGCCTGTGGCAAGTGCCATCAGACATTTTAGAGACGAGTTTGAATGGCATATTTCTCATCCGTTAGAAGCAACTAGACCAGGTGCTATCTATCATGGAAATTTGTCAGTGATATCATAATTAGAAAGATAAAAATCATGGAAAATACATCCCCTCAACTACATAAAGTAACCATCGACGGAAAAATGATAGAAGTTCCAGCTGGAACGACTATTCTGCAAGCTGCACGTCAAATTGGACCTGAAGTCGCTCCTCCGGCTATGTGTTACTACGAACCACTCAAAGGAACAGGCGGAAAATGCCGTGCTTGTTTGGTGAAAGTTGCCCAAGGTTCTGAAAGAGACCCAAGACCCATGCCTAAATTAGTTGCATCTTGTATAACTCCTATTCAAGATGGAATGGTTGTTGAAAATTACTCTAATCCAGATGTAATCGAAGCGCGAAAAGGTGTTGTAGAGTTTCTGTTAGCCAATCACCCACTAGATTGCCCCGTTTGTGACCAGGCCGGTGAATGTCACCTACAAGATTTCTCTTTTGAGCACGGAACTGGTGCTACACGATTCCAAGAAGAACGAAGAACATTTGAGAAGGAAGATATTGGTCCTTATGTTCAACTCCACATGAATCGTTGTATTCTTTGTTACAGATGTGTTTATACAGCAGATCAACTAACAGAAAAAAGAGTACACGGTGTTATGCACAGAGGAGACCATGCAGAAATCAGTACGTACATTGGTCAGGCGATTGAAAATGATTTTTCTGGAAATGTTATCGATGTATGCCCTGTTGGCGCATTAACGGATAAGACGTATCGTTTCAAAAACAGAGTTTGGTTCACAAAGCCTGTTGATGCGCATTGCAATTGCGAAAAATGTAGCGGTAAAGTACAATTATGGTACAAAGGTGATGAAGTTATCCGGGTTACGGCGCGTAAAAACCAGTGGGGAGAAGTTGAAAGCTTTATCTGTAACTCATGCCGTTTTGAAAAGAAAAAAACAAGCGATTGGACGATTGAAGGACCTTCTAAAATTGTTCGTCACTCTGTCATTTCAGCAAATAAATACGCTGCAAATACAATTGAAAAACCTGAATTTGCAATGAAATTAGCTGAAAGTCAATTCAAGAAAATCGATGACAGCAGACCTTACCTTAATAAATTAGAAGAAATCAAAGCATCTGAAGATTACCAAGGACTTATGGAGAAAAACCAGAAGTTCCTCAAGTAAATTTTGGACTATTTGCCTTCCGTTGTTTCAACATAGGCATTAAATTTTGTATCCGTCATTAAACAGAAGCGTTTAGTCAAGACTAAGAAATTAGATTGAAAACACGCACATTAAATATCAATGGAAACAGTATTCTTAGTAAAGACCATCATCATTGTTGCTGTATTCGCTATTTCTTTGGGAATCGCCGCATATGAAACTTATTTCGAGCGTAAAATTGCAGCATTTATTCAGGATAGAATTGGACCTGATTACGCAGGTCCTTTCGGATTATTGCAGCCACTTGCAGATGCAGGTAAACTCTTCTTCAAAGAAGAATTTATTCCCGCAAAATCCGATAAATTCCTATTCATTTTAGGGCCAAGTTTGGCTATGTTAACAGCATTAATGACGAGCGCTGTTATCCCATTTGGGGATACCCTCAAAATTGCAGGTGAAGTCATTGCAGTACAAGCAATCGAAGTGAATATTGGAATCCTTTGGGTTTTTGGTGTCGTTTCTCTAGGTGTTTATGGAATTTTAATTGGAGGTTGGTCTTCCAATAATAAATACTCACTCTATGGTGCTATCAGAGCTGCATCTCAAAACATTAGTTACGAATTAGCAATGGGACTTTCGATTATTGCTATTATTATGATGTCTGAGTCTCTATCTATCCGTGAAATTGTCTTAGGACAACATGGTGGAGATTGGAATATCTTTTATCAACCTATGGGTTTCATCATTTTTCTAACATGTTCATTTGCAGAATGTAATCGTACTCCTTTTGATTTACCAGAATCAGAAAACGAACTAGTTGCTGGATACCATACAGAGTATAGCTCCATGAAACTTGGTCTTTATTTATTCTCTGAATATGTGAATATGTTTATCTCTTCAGCAGTTATAGCAGCCCTCTATTTCGGTGGATTCAACTATCCAGGAATGGATTGGGTGTATGCTCAGTTGGTGGGCTCTTTTGGTGAAATTAGTGGACATAATGCAGCTACAGCTGTTGGAATTCTCGTATTCTTTGCTAAGATTTCGTTCTTTATTTTCTTCTATATGTGGGTTCGTTGGACACTTCCACGTTTCAGATATGACCAATTGATGGGACTTGGTTGGAAAGGATTAATTCCACTTGCTGTAATCAACATGATTATCACAGCAGCAGCAATGCTTTCTGGAAAACCGCTTATCGGAAACTGGATTGGCTTAGCTGTCTTTTTAATCGTACTCACACTTGTGTGGCCTTTTGTAAAGCCTAAATCACAAGTAAAATTAAGCTAATTAATTACTAGAAATGATGCAACTTACTAATAGAGCAAAAAAAACAGATAAGACAGAGCTAAGTCTATACGAAAGAACGTATCTACCAGGTATAGCAACGGGTCTAGGTATTACGATCAAACACTTTTTCTCCAAAAAAGCAACCATTCGATATCCAGAACAACAAAGATATCTTGGTCCAGTCTTTCGTGGACACCATATCTTGAAAAGAGACGAGCAAGGAAGAGAGCGTTGCACAGCTTGCGGACTTTGTGCTGTAGCCTGTCCGGCAGAAGCTATCTCCATGGTTGCTGCCGAAAGACAAAAAGGAGAAGAAAAAATGTACCGCGAAGAAAAATATGCAGCGCAATACGAGATAAATATGCTCCGTTGCATTTTCTGTGGTCTATGTGAAGAAGCATGTCCGAAAGAAGCCATCTACTTACGTCATGATAAATTTGTACCTGTATTCACGGACAGAAGTCAAGTTATTTATGGCAAAGACCAATTGGTTGAAGACATGGACAACCGATACAACAGAGATGCTTGGACAAAAGAAGAGATGCAAGCCAATTGGCAAAAAGAAATTCCATCTCAAAATTCTTGATTTTTCATTTAGAACCGATTTGTACAATGAACCTACCTGATAACACAGTCATCATCTTCTCTATCGTATCGATCTTAACATTATTCGGTGCACTAGGGACAATATTTTCCAGAAACCCAATTCACAGTGTTATTTATTTAATACTTACGTTTTTCTCTATATCTGCACATTACATTCTACTAAACGCACAGTTTCTTGCAGCCGTAAACATTATTGTTTATGCTGGTGCGATTATGGTCCTT
>JBKBRQ010000189.1:0-5165 GCA_046292055.1 Spirosomataceae bacterium
GGTAAGAAATAAAATAAATTTCGATTAATTTAATTTAAAAGGAAATGGCACAAAGTAAAGTTCAAAGAAGACAAAAGATAAAATGGCGTATTCGGCGTAGAATCAAAGGTACGGCTGTACGTCCAAGATTGACTGTATATCGTTCAAATACAGCTATTTATGCCCAGTTAGTTGATGATTTAACTGGAAAAACCCTTGCCGCTGCTTCGTCTATCGAGTTAGGCTTGAAGGGTGTAAAAGTGGAGAACTCAAAGCAAGTAGGTAGCAAAATCGCTGAGAAAGCTGTGGCAAACGGAATCTCTCAGTGTGTATTCGACAGAAACGGATACCTATACCACGGAAATGTGAAGGCATTGGCTGAGGGTGCAAGAGAAGCTGGTTTAGTATTCTAATTATTTGAATGATTAAGTGATGAATAAAGCAACAAAAGTAAACGAATCGGAGCTTAAAGAGAAAGTAGTCGCTATTAACCGTGTAGCTAAAGTAGTGAAAGGTGGTAGAAGATTCAGCTTCTCGGCAATTGTAGTAGTAGGCGACGGAAAAGGTGTAGTAGGACAAGGACTAGGTAAAGCAAATGAGGTTACAGATGCTATTGCAAAGGCAATCGAAGATGCAAAGAAAAATCTAGTTCAGGTGCCTGTAATTAACGATACTGTTCCCCATGAAATGCATGGTAAATTCTCAGGTGGTTACGTCTTCGTACGTCCTGCTGCTCCTGGTACAGGGGTAATCGCGGGTGGTGCAATGCGTGCTGTCTTAGAAGCTGCAGGTATCCACAACGTATTGGCAAAATCGAAAGGTTCTTCGAACCCACATAACGTAGTGAAAGCTACTTTGGACGCTTTGTCTAAAATGAAGTCTCCGCATGATGTAGCAAAGCAGCGTAATGTGTCATTAACAAAAGTATTTAACGGATAATCTTTAGCGATAGCTAATCATACATTATGGCAACTGTTAAAATAACGCAAGTAAAGAGTACTATTGATCGTCCAAAAAACCAAAAGCTAACAATCCAAGCACTTGGTTTAGGGAAAATAAATAAGTCAGTAGTTAAAGAAGTCAACGCCCCAATTGCGGGTATGATTCGTAAAGTACAACATTTGATTGTTGTAGAAGAAATATAATAGGCAAAGCCGAGTGGTCATATGACTGCGAATCACATTAAATATATTTTCTCCAATGAATTTAAGTTCATTAAGTCCAGCAAAAGGTTCTGTAAGAACAAACACAAGACTAGGTAGAGGTCAAGGTTCTGGCGGTGGTGGCACTGCAAAAAGAGGACACAAAGGTGCGAAGTCTCGTTCTGGTTATAGCCAAAAAAGAGGTTTTGAAGGGGGACAAATGCCGCTTCAAAGACGTGTACCTAAGTTTGGTTTCAACAACATCAATCGTGTAGAATACAAAGCAATCAACTTGGATACTGTTCAAGCATTGGCTGACTCTATTGGTTCTACTGTAATTACTCTTGAAGTAATGAGAGAAAACGGTTTGATTAATAAGTCTGGTCTTGTTAAAATACTAGGTAGAGGTGAAGTTGGTGCCAATTTACAGGTAACAGCACATGCTTTTTCTGCTTCAGCTAAAGAAGCAATCGAGAAGCAAGGTGGTACTGCTATTGTACACTCCAACTTTTCAGCTGAATAAGAATTAATGGGTCGAAAGACCCTTTACCTTTAGAATACTGTTCTGAAAATGAATAAACTGCTATCAACCCTAAAAAATATATGGTCTATTGAGGAATTAAGAAATAGAATTCTCAATACTGTATTAATAATCATCGTATTTCGAATTGGCTCGTTTGTAGTTTTACCAGGTACCGATCCTGAAAAATTACAAGACTTGACCGGTTCAAATGGGTTATTAGGCTTACTTGATACTTTGGTGGGTGGTGCTTTTAGTAATGCATCCATCATGGCGTTAGGAATTATGCCATATATTTCTGCATCTATCGCTATACAGTTACTTGGTTTAGCACTTCCTTATTTCAGCAAACTTCAAAAAGAAGGTGAGTCTGGGAGAAAGAAACTAAATCAGATTACTAGATGGTTGACAATCGCTGTAACTATCACACAAGGCTTTACTTATTTGAAGACTACGATACCTACAGAGGCTATCATGGTAAACCAAGGACTTTATTATTTTTCATCGGTAATTATGTTAGTTGCTGGTACAATGATGAGTATGTGGCTTGGTGAGAGAATGACAGAGAAGGGAGTAGGAAATGGAATTTCAATGTTAATCATGATTGGAATTGTATCTCGTTTCCCTGGTGCAATCATTGGTGAAGCGCAGGCACGAGGTGCAAGTGGTGGCTTTTTATTCTTCGTCATTGAATTAGTAGCATTGTTCCTTGTAGTTCTTTTTGCAGTTGCAATTACTCAGGCAGTAAGAAGGATTCCCGTTCAATATGCTAAACAAATTGTCGGAAATAAAGCAGTTACTGGCCAAAGACAGTATCTACCATTAAAGCTCAACATTTCAGGTGTTATGCCCATTATTTTTGGTCAAGCACTGATGTTCGTACCTTCAACAGTAGCATCCATGTTTGCAGAGAAAAGTGATACAGCACAAAGTATAGCACAGACTTTCAGTGATATTACTTCGTGGCAATATAACTTATTGTATGCTTTCTTAATCATTGCATTTACGTTCTTCTACACAGCCATTTCAATTAATCCTAATCAAATAGCGGATGATATGAAAAGAGGTGGTGGTTTTGTCCCAGGAATAAAGCCTGGCCAACCTACATCTGACTTTGTCGCTGCTATATTGGATCGTATCACACTTCCTGGTGGTGTTTTATTGGCACTTGTTGCAATTTTCCCAGCGATAGCAAGTCTTTTTGGAATGACTCAAGTTTTTGCTTCCTTCTTTGGGGGCACATCGCTTCTGATTCTAGTTGGTGTTGTACTTGATACATTGCAACAGATTGAAAGTTACCTTTTAATGAGAAGATACGAAGGACTTATGGAGTCTGGAAGGTTACAAGGCCGCCAATCTTCAGTTGTTGCTGGCTAATTTGTTATGGGAAATAAACGCACAATACTTCTAAAGACAAGCGAGCAAGCAGAAATCATTAAACGTAATGGAGGAATCTTGGCAAAGGCACATGCTGAAGTTGCCAAAGTACTAGAGCCTGGTATTACAACCAAATATTTGGATGGTATAGCTGAACAGTATATACGCGATAATGGTGGTTTACCTTCGTTTAAAGGTTACAACGGCTTTCCAGCGACATTGTGTATTTCCGTTAATGAAGTGGTTGTTCATGGTATTCCTAGTAATCGCGAATTAAAGGAAGGTGATGTCGTCTCGATTGACTGTGGTGTTTTTAAAGACGGTTTTCATGCGGATAGTGCGTATACATACGGTATTGGCGAAATCTCAGACAGTGCTGCTACTCTATTAAGAGAGACAAAAAAATCTCTTTACCTAGGAATTGAGGCAATCAAGAAAGGAGCTAGAATGGGTGATGTAAGTTTTGCTATCCAAGACCATTGCGAATCTCTTGGGTATGGAATCGTAAGAGAGCTCGTCGGGCATGGAGTAGGAAAGTCACTACATGAAGCACCAGAAGTGCCTAATTTTGGTAAGAGAGGAAATGGACCAAGGCTACAAGACGGCATGGTGATTGCTATTGAGCCAATGGTGACATTAGGCAAAAGAAACGTTGTCCAAGAGTCTGATAATTGGACTATCAGGACAGAAGATCGGTCATTATCAGCTCATTTTGAGCATACTGTGCTGATTACAAAGGATGGTTCAGAAATTTTGACTACCTTTGCAGATATTGAAGCAGTATTAATAAAGAAAAATTATTTGATCGCATAGCATTTATGGCAAAACAGGCAAATATTCAGGTTGATGGAGTAATCACTGAAGCTCTTTCTAATGCGATGTTCCGTGTTGAGTTAGAAAATAAGCACGAAGTAATTGCACATATCTCTGGAAAAATGAGAATGCACTATATTCGTATTCTACCTGGAGACAAAGTTAAGTTGGAAATGTCTCCTTATGACTTGACGAAAGCGAGAATAGTTTACCGCTATAAATGAGTTATTAACATCGTTTTATGTAGTTTAAAAATAAGTTATTATGAAAGTTAGGGCATCAGTTAAAAAGCGAAGCGTTGATTGCAAAATTATCCGTAGAAACGGTAAGATTTATATAATCAACAAGAAAAATCCAAAGTTTAAACAAAGACAAGGTTAATTTTATGAGGATTGCAGGTGTAGATATTCCAGACAAGAAAAGAGGCGAAATCTCTCTTACTTACATTTATGGTATCGGGCGTAGCTCCGCTACTCAGATTTTAAACAAGGCAAATATTTCTGTTCATAAGAAAGCAGGAGAATGGTCGGATGAAGAGGCGAATGCCATTCGTGCAATCATTTCTGCTGAATTTACGGTTGAAGGTGCTTTGAAATCTGAAGTTCAGTTGAGCATCAAACGTCTTATGGACATTGGTTGTTACAGAGGACTTCGTCACAGAAAAGGTTTACCTTTGAGAGGTCAACGTACAAAGAATAACTCTCGTACACGTAAAGGAAAACGTAAGACGATTGCTAACAAAAAGAAAGCAACTAAGTAATTTAATGTAGATCAGGAAACGAGTATTTCGTTTCGCCTTTCAATATAATTCTATTATCAATGGCACAAGCTAAAAGAAAAGATAAAGCTAAAAAGCGTGTTGTAGTTGTCGAAGCATTGGGACAAGTACACATCAAGGCTAGTTTCAACAATATTATTATTTCTGTTACGAACAGTTCAGGTCAAGTAATTTCTTGGGCATCTGCAGGTAAAATGGGTTTCCGTGGTTCTAAGAAGAATACACCTTATGCAGCTCAAACTGCGGCTCAAAACTGTGGCCAAGTAGCTTATGATGCAGGAATGCGTAAAGCTGAAGTTTTTGTTAAAGGTCCGGGTGCTGGTCGTGAATCTGCTATTCGTACAATTCAAGGTCTAGGTATCGATGTATTATCGATTACTGATGTGACGCCATTGCCTCACAACGGATGTCGTCCTCCTAAAAGAAGAAGAGTTTAATTTTAACTATTTATTAGTGGTAGTTTGGACTATGGGGCTACTCACTACAATTTACTAAATTTTATATGGCACGTTACACAGGTCCAAAGTCTAAGATATCTAGACGATTCGGAGAGCCC
>JBKBRQ010000190.1:0-5140 GCA_046292055.1 Spirosomataceae bacterium
GTTGGTTTTTATTCTAACCCTTTGTGTGTTTTTTTAAACTAATGCGTTTCTTTTTCACATAAACCGGGTCATTGTAACCGAAACAGGGTCGCTATTGTAACCGAAACAGGGTCATTGTAACCGAAACAGGGTACGATTGTAACCGAAACAGGGCTATTTCATAGTACTTACTTACAATTAAGTAAAATCAGTTCTTGATATTATTGCTAACAAGCCAATAATATGTAACCTTAAATATAATGGTAACAATTAGCATTTTTTCACTTACTTTACGTCTAAATCTCAAAAATCAAATGAAAAATAAGAATCAAATTCAAAAAAGCAATCCGTATTTAGTTGTACAAGACAATGAATTTATCAATTTTAGACACACTCTTACAATGCAAGAAGCTAGAGTGTTCTTATCTGTAGTAGCGCAAGTCGAAAAAGAAGATGAAGAGTTTAAAATTTATAGAATCGATATTGAAAAGTTCGTAGAAGCTGCAGGGCTTAAACGAAAAGATATGCACGAAGAATTAAAGAAGGTATCAGACCAATTAACTAGTAAAAAATTTAGACGAGAGGGAGAAGATGGGAGTTACTTAATTACTAACTATATCAGTAGTGCTGAATATAGAAGTGGAGAAGGTTTTGTTGAGTTGACATTCGATCCTAAGTTAAAACCTTATTTACTCGGATTAAAAACGAAGTTCACACAGTATGATATTAGAAATATTTTGTCCTTGAGGTCAATATTTTCGATCCTACTATTTCAACTATTAAAGCAATTTGAGAATATAGGAGAAAGAACAATTAGTCTTATTGACTTAAAATATAAGCTTAATGTAGATGACAAGTATAAGAACTATGCTCATTTTAGGATAAAAGTGCTAGAAACAGCCCAAAGAGAAATAAAAGAAAATTGTGATATTTATTTTGAATATGATGAGCTGAAAGATGGTAAAAAAGTAGTAGGCATCAAGTTTTTGATTTATTCGCAAACAACAGAACGTGAGCAGATTAAATTAATAAGAGAATCCACTAAGCCAGAACAGAAACCAGTGAAAGCTCAAGATATTCATTTTGAAGAAATTCAAGAATCTTTACCCAAAATAATACCATACGAAGAGTCATTATCAAAAGATACACCTAGCATGGTAATGATAAAAGAGCTTGGAGAAAAGGTGTTATTTACGCATGAGCAGATAGCTGAAATACTAGACTATTTCGATAACGACTATGTAAAAACATGGGAAGCTCTCAAGGGGTATTCTGCCTTAAAAGCACAAAATCACCCAATAGAACGCCCACTTGCATATATTTTTAAATCAAAAGGCTTAGGCTTGGGGCTGTGGGAAAGTCAACAGAAAAAAGTCAAAGCTACTCAAGATAAGCAGAAGGTTGGACTTATAAAAAAAATCCAAGACGATTACATAAGACATAGAGATAGTCAATTAGAGCAGATTTATAATAATGCCTCAGAAGAACAAAAGAAAACGGCTTTATTAATAATTAGAGAAGCAAAACAAAATATCGTGAATGGTAGAAATCTAGCAATAGACCAAAAAACGAAACAGCTCAATCGCTTTGGAATATTACAGGCAGGTGAGATGTTTGCAGAAGCTCAAAAAAAAGGAGTTGAATATCGACAACCTAGGTATATAAATTACGTCCTCACTCATCATGATATACGTATTGGTTTTAATGAAAATGATGAAGTCGTATATTTAGATATAGATTGAAAGGAGCATTGTCTATAACTTGACAATCTAAGGATTATAATTTTAATATTCTTTAGCAAAAGAATATGTAACTAATTAATTTAAAAGCAGATGCCCACATTATTTATTGTATTTGGACTTAGATTCTTTTTTTATTCAAACGAACATTTACCAATTCATGTT
This sequence comes from Spirosomataceae bacterium, assembly GCA_046292055.1. Taxonomy (GTDB): domain Bacteria; phylum Bacteroidota; class Bacteroidia; order Cytophagales; family Spirosomataceae; genus CAYNRA01. The sequence goes on from JBKBRQ010000190.1 coordinate 1,884, forward strand.
CACGTAAGAAATTCGGATGGCGAAGCTAAGTTTGAAATTGATGAAGTTAAATTAGTATCAAACAAAGGTATGAAACCTAAAGATATTAAGTTAGCAGAATCAATAATCGAAGAAAATAGAGAACTTTTAATTCAAAAATGGAATGAATACCACAACTAGAGATATTACCATATTAAAAGTATGGTTCGATAGCCAGAGAATATTTATTGAAACTTCTTTAGGCGAGATTAAAAGTGATTTATTGGAAAAATATCCACGGTTATTTAATGCTTCAGAAGAAGATAAAAATGCCTTTGAAATATCTCCTTTTGGTATTCACTGGGAAGCAATTGACGAAGACCTTTCCTTAGAGGGATTCTATTATGATGATCAATATGATAAAGTCGTAATTTAAATAACTATGTCTTAAATGGTCACTTACGCACTTAGTTAAAAGGTTAGTTAATAATCGAAATTAGAAATCATTTCGTTAACCTTTTAACTAAGTGCGTAAGCGTTTTATTTCCCATAAACTGCTCACAAACTATCTGCTGACAATTATTGCTTTTCTAATAAATACTATTACTTTTGTTGCAAAAGTATCATAGTTCGTACCTATTATTGCAGTAATAAACCTTAAAATATGAAAAGAAAAGCACTGCATTCACTACTTTTTCTTACCAAATTAGCCACTAGATTTCAACAACCTTATTAACCTTATTTCTAACAAATTTTTACGTCCAATGAAACTAATAGCAAAGTCAGTAGTATGCCTTTTTGCGAGCATTCTATTAGGGAATCCCGATGTACTTTCGCAAAATACGTCCTCTGATAATTCAGTAATACCTTTTTCTAAATGGGAATTTGGTCTTAATACTCTTCCTTTAATTAATAAATCTAGAGATTCATTCGGATTTATTGTGAAAAGAAATTTTCAAAGAAATGGTGAAATGAGAGCTGCTAGACTCAAAATTCTGCCATCTTTTGCTAATAGTCTCCCTTATGATGGAGGTACAATATTACAGACGGATTATGCTATAGACGTGGCAATTGGGTACGAGTGGCAAAAGCAATATGACAGATTTACATTTTTATATGGACTAGAACCCTTCTTTCGATACAAACAGTTAACTGTTTCAAATATTAACACATACGTTGTGTCAGAAGCAAAACAACTCAATACAGGATTAAGTTGTTTTATTGGAGGTAAGTATTATTTGGGTTCCCACTTTTCAGTATCGGCAGAAAGTCATTTAGTGTACAACTACTATAGAGGTGGATTGATATCTGGGTCTGTATATTATGGCACTGGTGTAAGTTCAAACAATATCGATATTAATCCAATACATGCTGTTTACCTAAGCTATCAATTTTAACTATTAACTTACTTTCATTATGATGTTTAAATACAAAATAGGTTTGGATAAATGTCCAAACCTATTTTGTATTTAAACATGGTTAGATGTATTTAAAAATCATTTTTAACGAACAATTTTTTCTATTGTTACAGCACACTATAACTAGGAACAATAAATCCTCACTTCGCTACGTTTTATAGTTCCTAGTTTCCGTGTGTCCTGCGGAGCATCTTTACAAAAAAAATAGTAGTCGCCATGGCAAAAAGTTCCATTCACATTCTACCTGTAAAATCAGGTTCAGAACGTCACAATAATCGAGAACAAGAGTTAAACTACGTTCGCAAAGAGCTGAGTCATTTGAACGAATCATATCGCCTAACGTCTATCCATGAACGTACAAAATTTGTCAAGGAGAATTGCAAAAACTTAACAGGACGGAGTATGCAAGACAAGGCTACCCCAATTCGAGAAGGAGTCCTAATTATCAAAGAAACGACAGGGATTGACGACCTGATGAAATTAGCCAGCGAACTAGAGACTCAGTTCGGGATAAAGACGATTCAAGCTTACACTCACAAAGACGAAGGTCATTGGGACGGAGCTGAGTGGAAGCCCAACTATCACGCCCACATGGTCTTCGATTGGACTGACCACAGCACAGGAAAAAGCCTCAAGCTCAACAAGCAAGACATGGCAGCTCTCCAAACCGTGGTAGCGAAAAGTTTAAGTCTTGAACGTGGTCAGAGCAGTGAAGTCAAGCATCTGACCTCAATAGCGTTCAAAATCGAAGCAGAAGCCAAAAGACTGGAGCAGGTTTACGGCTTAGACCTTGGAGCGTTGCAAGTGGAGCAAAAAAAGCTGAAGGATGAAACCGAGCTTCATCAACTCAATCTATCCTACATAAAATCAAAATCAGAGAAGGAACTAGCTGTTTTACAAGGAGATAAGGCAGATTTATTGACCGAATACAACCAGTTAGTCCAACAATACACCGAACTCAATAAGCAAGTAATTCAAAAGAAAAACCAAGGATTTAAACGTTAGCGACTTCCCCTATGCAAGTAATTGAAGATTTAAAAACAGATTTAACGAATCTATTGGCCTCGAAATTTGACGAAATTCGAGCCGAAATTGAAAAACAAGGAAATCCACCACCTCCGATAATTAAACTCAATACAAGCCAAATATCGCATGAAATCAAGGGTCATTTGGACAACTTGAGCATCAAGGTTGATGAAGAAAAATTAATTTCTACCCTAAAGTCCGAATTTAGTAAGCATGAATTAGCACTCAGGGCTAGTCAAAGTCGTCTTGAAAGCGTTCAAGACATGGCCATCTCAGCGATAAAAGCGACCCGAGCCGAAAAAACAGAGTTTGTACGAGTAAAATTTCAAGGAGATTTCTACGGCTTTACGAGCTGGCGTCCATTCGCTTTGTATTTCACACTTCTTTCCCTGGCGTTCACACTTACGGCTTACTCCTGGTTTCGCAACACAGATGACGAGAGACTCAAGTCTGCCATTGGTTACATTCACCAGCTCGAAAACGGAATCGAACGCCTGAGAGCCAATAATCCGAAAACGGCACAGAAATATTTTCCCCACTTGTAAAATTTAATCCATTCGGCAATGAGGGGGGGCGGCCGGAACTGGGGGGAGAAAAACAAGCAAAATTTCTAAAACCAAAATAAGACGTTCACGAAGCCCAAAAAGAAGTGAATTTTTATTTTTAGTAATTTTTTCAGCGATTGCTAAAAATAATGGATTGCCCCCTCTTTTTTTTTTTTTGAATTTCGACAAATTTTCTCGCGCGTGTTTTGAGAGAGAGTTTTTAAATAAGTTTTTAAATAAGTTTTAGGGGTTGGCAACACAAAGATATAAAAAAATTTGGGAAACCACAAAAAGAAGAAAAAAAAAAAGA
>JBKBRQ010000191.1:0-5134 GCA_046292055.1 Spirosomataceae bacterium
AAGAGGCATGCGCGTAAAAAAAAGCAAGTGAGACATCGCGAAGCGACTGAATAGACGCATCTATTAACTGAAAATACGTTACACCTTCCTCACACGAAGCCCTTCTGGCATTATATGCACTCTCTGCCAAACTATGTTTTACCCCTGAGTTCGCCAATAAAATAACATAATCCTTTAATTCAAACGGAATATACGCATGTGTCTGAGCCCTACAATCCAGTTGAATGAGTTGGTTTTTCTGACCAAATAAAGAAGCATACATATCCATGATTCCACACTTTACACCAACGAAATGATGCTCGGCACGTTGGGCAATTTGGGCTAAAGTGAGCAAAGAAACCTCCCAATCAAATAAGTCACAAAGCCCACGTGCCAAACCCGCTTCGAGGGCAGCAGAGGAAGAAAGCCCAGCACCGGAGGGGATATTTCCACCAAAAAGTACATCAAAACCTGTCGGAAAATGAAATCCTAACACAGTAAATTCATGCACAACCCCTAGTACATGATTTATCCAACCTTGTTGTGGGGTGAGCGTATTTTCCAGAGAAAATATCCTTTTTTCTTGTTGAAAATCATGGGCAACACACGTCACGGATGTGTCTGTTCGGCGTCGAATGGCAAAGAACAGAGAAAAATCAATAGCGGCAGGAAGAACAAATCCTTGGTTATAATCCGTATGTTCACCAAGTAAATTGATGCGTCCGGGTGCACGAACGAGGATTTCGGGCGAAGAGCCAAAATACGTAAGGAAAGCCTCATTGCATTGTTCTTCTGTTTGGATATATACTAATGACATTGTGCAATTTGAGAAGAGAAAGGAACATCAAACAAACCATTGAACAAGGAAAAACGCCCACTGTAACCCTAAAATCCAAGGTGCCATTGGGTTTTGTTTTTGGTAGGATTGGCGCATCAACAAAAATACGAGCAACCAAGAAGTAACCAACCAACCGAGGTAATTTTGAAGAGGAGGAACTCCATTTGCCCAAGACCACATATTTTGTTCAATGGCGATGGGTTCCACGATATAATCGAGGGTTGTTAGAAGAATCGCGCCGATGGTTGTACGAATTATCAACAGAAAAGTTGGGTGAGAAACTGCCCATTTATTCCCCCATCTGGAAAGAATATCTACGTGGCAATAGACGAGCATCAACCAATTTACGCCAATCATGAGCGGGACATCAAATACTTTCCAGCCGAGGGTTGTTTCGTATTGATATTCACCAAAAATAAGCCCGGTGTGTACGCCAGCGACCTCCACCAAATAGCCACCCAAATACACCAGAAAAAAAAGAATAGGAACGGGAGAACGCCAATCCTTGTGAAAATAAAAGAGAATGCCGAGCGAGCTCAGGAGATGGAAAGGAGTAAGAAACTGAAAAAAAGAACGTGTTTCTGAGAAATTAAGCCCAATCAACCCTGCCACATACATCGAAATAGATAAGTAAACCCAAGGGGCGGTTTTAGGGGAAGTAGTATCAATTTTTGTCATAATCTTGTGCCGAAGCCCATTTCATTACATACTTTTTAAAAATAGCAAATAGGTGATTTTCATCAAATAATTCATCAAAACGTTGCATGGTCGGATATTCTTTACCGCCCGTCAAGACGAATGTCGTTTGCTCGTTCCATTGGTCAGTTTCAGCAACTTCTGTCATAATTTGAGCTAATACTTTGCCTTCTTCTGTCAATTGAAGCTCATCCAACACCTCATAAAAAACGAAAATCCACGGTTCTTTGTACCAGAAAAAGCGAAAAATGCCTTTCTTCTTTTTTGAAACCGACTGGTACCATTCGTGTAAAACAACTGCCATTTGATAAACGAGTGGTAAGCCTGAAAAATCATCTGTTGTTTGGTATAAAGGCCGCACGTTTGTCCGATAAAAATACAGCATAAACGCAACCGAGGATTCCTGTTCCTGGATGTTAGGAATGGAAAAGGTAGATTTACTTCGATTCAAACGAAAAGGAGTTTTCTTCTGAAGTAAATCAGGTGTTTTCCGCGCGGCGCGTATCAACCGAAAGCCGAGGGCAAGTAGCAACAAGAGTTTAAAAAACAAAGGTGTTTTCATTCTTCTATTTGCTCCTTTTTATTATTCGATTATCACATTTTATCTTTCAAATACAAGGCAGTAAAATTATCTTCGAGAGCGACCATTTGTTCAGGTGTACCTTCAAAACAAACGTAACCACCTTCATCTCCGCCATCTGGACCTAAATCAATAATCCAGTCTGCACATTTGATTACCTCCATGTTATGTTCAATAATCACGACGGTATCTCCTTGGTTGACTAGCGCCTGAATGGCTTTCAGTAATTTACGAATATCATGAAAATGAAGTCCCGTAGTTGGTTCATCAAAGATAAACATCGTTTTTCCTTTGTCAGCATTGCCTTTTCCTAAGAAGAAGGCCAATTTCACCCGTTGTGCTTCACCGCCAGAAAGTGTACTCGACGACTGCCCGAGCCGAATGTACCCGAGTCCGACTTCTTGCAAAGGGCGTAATTTATCGGCAAGACGTGTATCATCTGGAGCAAAAAATGCAATGGCCTCATCGACTGTCATGTCTAGGATATCAGAGATTGATTTTTCCTTGTAGAGCACTTCCAAAATTTCTTGTTTGAAACGGCGCCCTCCGCAGCTTTCACACGTCAGTTTGACATCTGCCATGAATTGCATTTCGATGGTCTGTTGCCCCTCTCCTTGACAGGCTTCACAACGCCCGCCTTCTACGTTAAACGAGAAAAATGCAGGTTTATAATCTCGTGTCTTTGAAAGTGGCTGTTCCGTAAATAATTGACGAATGGAATCGTATGCCTTAATATAAGTTACTGGATTTGAACGACTTGACTTACCAATTGGATTTTGATCGACCAATTCTATTTGATTGATTCGGTGCAAATCTCCTGAAATATCCGTGTATTTCCCTGCCTCTTCGCTGTATCCACCTTTCAAACGAGCAAGCGCAGGATACAAAATTTTACGAATTAATGTCGATTTTCCTGAGCCACTCACGCCTGTCACAACCGAGAGAACTCCAATAGGAATACCGACATTTATATCTTTCAAATTATTTTCTTTCGCACCGACAATACGAATAAAATCCGTTGGTTTTCGTCTAAAGTCTGGAATAGGAATTACGTCTTTTCCGAGCAAAAAGGCAATCGTATGCGACGATTCGCTGTTGGCAGGCATGGCGCTGTCTGTTTCTTGTTCAGACACACGGCCATGAAAAACAACGTGGCCGCCGAGATTTCCCGCCTCAGGTCCAATATCAATGATTTCATCCGCTGCCCGCATGACTTCCTCCTCGTGCTCCACAACTATCACAGTATTTCCTAAATCGCGAAGCGAAAGAAGCACATCTACCAAGCGATTGGTATCTCGTGGGTGCAAACCGATGCTCGGTTCATCGAGAATATACATCGAACCAACCAGTGCACTACCCAAAGAAGTTGCTAATTTGATGCGTTGAAACTCCCCACCCGAAAGCGTGGAAGTCAGGCGATTCAAGGTCAGATACCCCAACCCAACCTGCTCCATAAAAGATAGACGGCTTTTAATTTCGAATAAAATTCGCTTGGCAACTTCTTGTTGTTTCTCTGTTAATGTGAGTTCATCGAAAAAACGCGCAGCTTTAGCAATGGGCATAAGTACGATATCTGTAATGGACTTGCCACCAATTTGTACGTACGAAGCATCCTTACGCAATCGAGAGCCACGGCATTCGGGACAAGCCGTTTTTCCTTTGTATTTGGACAAAAGAACTCGGTATTGAATTTTATGTGTTTGCGATTCTAAGGTTCTAAAAAAGTCATTTAGACCTGCAAAATATTTATTTCCTTTCCAGATGAGTTCTTGCTCGGTAGTTGTCAAATCTTTGTACGCGCGGTGAATAGGAAAATCAAAGCGTACGCCGTTTTTAATAAGTGGCAAAACCCATTCACTCATTTTTTCACTTCGCCAAGGTGCAATTGCGCCCTCAAAGACAGATAAATTTTTATCTGGAATAATTAAATCTTTATCGAGTCCGAGTACATTCCCGAATCCATCGCAATTTTTGCAAGCACCATAGGGATTATTGAATGCAAATAAATTAACCGATGGTTCTTCAAACGAAATACCATCGCGTTCAAATTTATCAGAGAATCGTTTTTCGAAGGGTTCTTCTGCCCGAATATCCAAAATACACGCTCCTTCTCCCTCAAAAAAAGCCGTTTGGACAGAATCAGAAAGTCTAAATTGCAATTCTTCTTCGGGTAGACCAGACGTTGTTTTTTTAACTGCTACACGGTCAACAACAATTTCTATGGATGTATTTGCCGAGATATTCGTCGAGTTCGCGAGAATATCTTCGAGTTCGTGTACCTCGCCATTCATCCGAATGCGGGTATATCCTTTTTTCAATAAGAGATCTAATTCCTTTTCTAGCGTGCGGTCTTCTTTGCAGATGAGCGGAGCAAGAATGAGCAATCGGGTGCCCGATTCAAGCGAAAAGATGAAGTCAACGACACTTGTCACCGTATCTTTTGTAACTGCCTCACCTGAAATAGGCGAATACGTAATACCAATACGGGCAAAAAGGAGCTTTAAATAATCGTAAATTTCGGTGGTCGTACCAACCGTCGAGCGTGGATTTTTGGTAGATACCTTTTGTTCGATAGCAATCGCGGGCGAAACCCCTTTAATATACTGAACATCAGGCTTTTCCATTCGACCAAGGAACTGGCGAGCATAGCTACTTAGACTTTCTACGTACATGCGTTGCCCTTCTGCAAAGAGTGTGTCAAATGCCAAAGAAGATTTGCCGCTACCCGACAGCCCCGTGATGACAGTCAGTTTATTTCGGGCAATGGCGACATCAATATTTTTCAAATTATTGACCTTAGCCCCTTTGATAATGATGTATTCTTTGGCATCAAGTTCTTCTACAGAAGGGTGTTCTAGGTAGTCAATGTGTATTTTGTTCATCCGTTGGTAGATTAGACTGTTGTTCTTAAACTCCGAAGAGAAAAGAAGGTTTATAAATTAAGTTTGGGATTACGGGATACGGTAAATTCAGCAAATTTACATATTTTCATAGCATCTATTGTTAACTTTGTGGCATGAATACAAACACTACTGTCCTAT
>JBKBRQ010000192.1:0-5114 GCA_046292055.1 Spirosomataceae bacterium
ATTATTTCAATACCGTTGATTTGCCATCCTTGGCTGAATTTGCTGACAATTCCTTTGATTTTGTCGTTACATTTCAAGTTATTGAGCACATCCAAGACGATCATCGTTTTTTGCAAGAAGCACATCGTGTACTCAAACCGGGTGGGAAACTCTTTTTGACAACGGTAAACAAAGACTATTCTTTGAGCAGAAACCCATGGCATGTTCGTGAATACAAGACTTCTGAACTTCGCGGTTTGATGCAAAAATATTTTTGTAAACTGGAAACGTGGGGAATAGACGGAAACGAAAAAGTATGGGCTTATTACGAGCAAAACAAAATTTCTGTCAACCGCATCATGCGTTGGGATATTTTTGATTTACAACACAAATTACCCGCTTGGATGTTGCGCATTCCGTATGAATTTCTGAACCGTCGCAACAGAAATAAACTATTGGATGAAACAGACGGATTGGCAGCTTCTATCCAATGGGATGACCATTTCTTGAGCGAAACGCCTGAAAATTGCATTGACTTTTTCTTCATCGGTACAAAAAGCGTGAAATAACAGCGTATGCACCTGTATATTCATGTTCCTTTTTGCCGACGTGCCTGCCACTATTGCGACTTCCATTTCAGTACGAACCTTACGACTAAATCTGCACTCACCAGAGCAATGATTGAAGAAATGGATTTGCGTAAATCCTACCTTCCTACTCAATCTCTGGAAACGATTTATTTTGGCGGGGGAACTCCTTCATTGTTAAATATCAATGAGTTACATGATGTATTCGAAAAAATTCATGACTTATTTCAGGTAAGTCCTACCGCAGAAATCACTTTGGAGGCCAATCCAGATGACATCACCGCAGAACGAATCAATGTTTGGCGAAAATTTGGAATCAATCGGTTAAGCATTGGTATTCAAACCTTTGACGAATACCAGTTAGCCTTTTTAAACCGCATACATACCGCAGTACACGCAGAAAACTGTGTCAAAATTGCGCAAGACTCGGGAATAGATGACTTGAGTATCGACCTCATTTACGGTATAGATCCTGTGGCAAGTTACGCCAAGGCAATCAAGAAAAAATGGGCTACTGCACCGACTGACAGACATCAAATTTGGCGAAATGACCTAGAAAAAGCCATGAAATTGAACGTCACACACCTTTCTTCCTACTGCCTAACGATAGAAGAAAAAACAGTTTTTGGTCATTGGCAAAAAACGAATAAACTTCCTGAACCCGACGATATCTTTGCCGAAGAACAATTTAAAATTCTACTCGATTACACAGAAAATCACGGTTTTGAACAATATGAAATTTCAAATTTTGCTCGAAATCAAAAAATATGCAAGACACAATACCTCCTATTGGCTAGGCGAACCCTATTTCGGTATTGGACCTTCTGCTCATTCGTTCAACGGAACAAGCAGACAATATAGCATTGCTAATAACTCCCTGTATATCAAAGGAGTAGAGGAAGGAGATATTCCATTTACAATAGAAAACCTCAGTCCTACAGACGAAGCAAACGAATATATTATGACAGGTCTTCGAACCCAATGGGGAGTTTCTATTACCAAAGTACAAGAAAAATTAAGAACAACCCTACCCGCTTCTTTTTTTCAAATCATTGAAAAATACAAAAAACAAGGAAAGCTAACGGAGCACGAAAATCAACTATTTTTAACCAAAGAAGGAAAATTTTTAGCCGATGGTATTGCCAGTGATTTATTTTTGAGCGAATGATAAGCCCATATAAATTTGTGTAGGTAAATGCGCTGCTTTTTGTCCGAAAAACCCATTTATCGACTGCATTCCGACAACCAACGGCCCTGCTTGTGCATGGAAACCAACGCCCCATTTGCCATTTTGTGTATTGAGTTGCATCGGGAAACTAATCTGCCCTTTTTGCGCTTGAAAACGTGGATAAAGCAAGAATTGAGAGTTTGATTCAGCAGTTTCGGTAAATTCTAGCATAGTTGTCCAAACTGAACCAATAGACCAACCTGTCCTTCCGATAAATACCTCCGCAGATACATGGCGCAAAGGTGAAAAACTACCATCTAACGTAATTTGACGCTGCCCATCTGCAATCAGGTTATAGTTAAGAATATCTTTTCCTACATCCCCCGACCAATCGGATTCAGAACGGTTCAAGTTTAGTCCAAAATAAGTCGGTGATACTTGAGAGAGTTGATTAATTCCTTGATTTACAAAACTTAAACCAACTGTTACCCATTTTGCTTCAGGACGAGGTCGAAACCATTTTTTCTTGTCTTCAAAAGAATTTACCTCTTGATTTTTTCGCTGAAACGAATAAAGTACTCCCCAATCTACCCCTGTAGCTTGTTGGTTGAATGAGAAAAGTGACTTCAATTGAAAGCCTATATCGTACTGGTTCGTAACGGATTCCAACGAAGGCCCAAGTAAACTAATGGATTGGTGATATTGCCAATCGTATCGACGTATTGTTCCACCTACCGCCAACTCATGTTGCTTGAACCGAATGGGATACGCATAAGAGAAATTGACAGATTGGACAGCATCTCCACGATAAGAACCTGATGGAAACAACTGTCTGGAACCCGGTACACCATTAAAAATTAAATCAATATTTCCTGTTGAATGATGTACAGACTGATAAAAATAGTCAAAAGCAATCGAGCCAAATTTCTTTGTATTTACCTGAATACCAGGCCCTTGCACCAATGAACTCTGGGCTCTTTTTGCTGTTTGCGTAGGAGAATCACCTGTTTGCGAACCAATTATTCGCGTATCAAACACTTGATTGTTAGCAACTTGCAGTGATAAAAGCCCAACAGAGAGCTGTACTTTTTTATCTGTGGATGATGCAAGCGAAGCTGCATTCCAATGCGCTTTTTGAACGCCAACTCCATGAATCTGCCAAAGTTCGGGTGACTGCGCAGAAGTAGCCAGGGAAAGCAAGAGACAAAATGATAAAATTTGTTGAGGGAACCGCATAAATTGTAAAATAGATAGATTTTAAATGACAAATTAAAGGATTATTTCAAGATACCTCATTAATTTTATGCATTTCCATTCAAACAAAGCGAATAAACGGTTTCTTACACTTTCTAAACACATTTTTTCTTTGGTTTTACAAAGAAAACCGAACAAGAATTCCATTCTCTAAACATTGAAAAAACGATAAAAACACATGCAGACCATACGAACAAAGCGATTATTTACGGGGTCAAGCGTACTGCGAAACCAAGAAATAAAAGTCCAAAACGGAAAAATCATTTCTGTCCATCGGCATAACGGGCCGTTTATGTACGATAATCTTGCACCCGGTTTTTTTGATACGCACATCAACGGTGGCTATACTCATCATTTTACGCACGAACCAACCCTAGAGAGCCTAGAAGATATGTACGAAGCATCAAAAGCAACGGGAGCGCCCTTTCTGTTAGCGTGCTTGATTACATCCTCTTTGGAAAATATCCAGAAAGGGATACATGCTCTTCGCGCATTTACAGCTAAGTATCCGAGTACTGGCTTATTGGGCATGCACTTAGAAGGGCCTTTTTTATCTCCACAAAAAAGAGGAGCTCATCTAGAAAAATACTTGCAGATTCCAACACAAGATTCCATCGACTTTCTCATTCAAGAAGGAAAAGATGTTATTAAATTACTTACAATTGCCCCTGAGTTATTCTCGACGCATCAAATAGCACAATTACGTGATGCAGGATTTACGTTGTCTATTGGACATTCCAACGCAACATATCAAGAAGCGGCTGAAGCGATGCAAGGTGGGATTTCGTTGGTCACACATTTGTACAATGCTATGTCTGGATTTGGACACCGCGAACCCGGTTTGGTGGGTGCTACATTAACTCACCCAAACGTTTTTGCCCCAATTATTCTGGACGGCTACCATTGCCATTTTTCTGCGGCAAAGTTGGCTTACGAAGCAAAAAAAGAAAGCCTTTTTTTGGTTTCAGATGCTTTGTTTTTAGGAAAGAAAAAAGAAAGATTCGTCTGGGAAGAGTTCGACGCAACACGGACGGGTGAAGTATATACCAACAAGGAAGGAAACTTAGCAGGAGGCGCCTTATCACTCGGCGAAATGGTTAAAAATGCGGTTGAGAAAGTACAAATTCCACTGAAGACCGCAATAGAAATGGCCACAAGTCGTCCGGCACGTGTACTTGGCATGGAAAAAACAGTTGGGTATATCAAACCGAATTATCCTGCTGTCTTCACTACGTTTCCTGACGACTTGAGCACATTTGAGTCTATTTTACTTTGAGGTCACAGAGGAACGAATCATTTGTTTGGTAAACTCCACGACGGTGTCCTTTCTATCCAAAAAATCTTGCCAACTTGGTTCTACCCATAAGTCGGGTTGAATGAAGAAGGATTTTGCTCTTTGGTTCGGGAGACGGTGATCTATTTTAAAAAGTGGAATATGTAAAATTAGCTTGGAATGAGGAAGTTTGGCATCTTTCCAATTTACAGCAAAACTACCCCAATTTGCACCACCTGGTTGCGTTCCGATGTATGTTCCGACACCTTGGTCGTATAAAAGCCCCAATGTAAACGTTGTAGCAGAATAGCTACCACCATCCATTAGAAAGTAGGTTTTGCCACTGAAAGCCGTTTTGGGGAAATCATGGAATGGCTTGGCTGGGTTTTTACGACCAAGGTAACCTTCTACCTGCGATTTTCGAAAGACGAGTCGGGTAATGAGAGGTGGGAAAATCGAGTACCAAGGTGCGATTGCTGAAATAGCTGATTTTTTAAATGCAAGCGAATCTACCAACTGAAAAGGTTCTTTTGCTAGATAACTTACAAATCGACGGACATTCGGAATATATCCACCGCCATTCCCACGAAAGTCGATGAGCAAGTGCTGAATACTATCTTCCTTGATTTGTGCAAATCGCTGTTTTAGTAATCGCTTGAATTTCTGTTGAGATACGTCAAAGAACTTGCCTGAAAGTGAAAACGAACTAATTTCAAGACGGGCTATTTTAGCAGTAGAATCTTCTACAACGTATTTAAAATTCTTTTTTAAGGCATCTTTATATCTAGAAGAAACACGCTTTAGAATAGCCGCACTTGTCATCATTTCTAATTTGACAGAGGTATAATCAAGT
>JBKBRQ010000193.1:0-5068 GCA_046292055.1 Spirosomataceae bacterium
TTTCACCATCGGATTTGGCTTCTTTTGGGTTAGGATGAGTTTCCAAAAAGAGGCCATCTACACCAACTGCAACGGCTGCTTTTGCAATGGTCTCAATCAAATGAGGTTGTCCGCCAGTCACACCAGAAGGTCGATTCGGCTGCTGTAAAGAGTGAGTACAATCCATAATTACAGGAACATTCAGTTGTTTCATTGCGGGGATATTCCGAAAATCCACGACCAAATCACCATAACCAAATGAGTTCCCTCTCTCTGTCAAAAACACGAGTGAATTCGGATTAACCGATTTGATTTTATCTACGGCAAAACCCATTGCTTCACCCGACATAAACTGACCTTTTTTGATGTTTATGGGCTTGCTTGTTTGTGCAGCAGCCACGAGTAAATCTGTTTGACGACATAAAAAAGCCGGTATTTGTAGGATATCTACATATTTTGCAGCGAATTCAGCTTCGTTTGATTCATGAATGTCCGTCATGACAGGCACACCAAAATCAGCGCGTATTTCTGCAAGAATTTCGAGGGCTAGTTGGTCGCCAATCCCCGTAAAGCTATTCATTTTTGACCGATTTGCTTTGCGAAAACTTCCTTTAAACACCCAAGGAATACCTAATCTAGTCGTTATATCTTTCAATTGCTGAGCAATGATTCGCGCCTCCTCTCTGCCCTCTATCGCACAAGGTCCAGCTAGCAAGAAAAAAGGAGCGTTGGGGTCAGGTGGAAAAAAGGGGAGCAACATAGACTTAGAGAAATTAAAATACCTAGAATTGAAAACCAACTACAAATTTCGGAACAAATATCCACTCAAAAAAATCAAATCCTTTTGCTGTTTTCATTGAAAATATCTTACTTTGCAACGTTTTTCACCAAACTACCTTTTGAAAAATGTCAGATATCGCAGCGAGAGTAACGAAAATTATTGTAGAAAAGCTTGCCGTTGGAGAAGCCGAAATTACAAATGAGGCATCCTTCACAAACGACCTAGGAGCTGATTCTTTAGACACAGTTGAACTTATTATGGAGTTCGAAAAAGAATTCAACGTGTCTATTCCAGATGATCAGGCTGAAAACATTCAGACTGTTGGTCAGGCAATCGCTTACTTGGAAGAGAATTCTAAATAATGATTTTCTTTTATGTTGAAAGTTCAATATTCAACATGCTTTTGTAGATTTACAAAAGCGTTGAGTATTGAACTTTAAATTTTTAAAACGCATTTCACTATGGCTATAAAAAGAGTTGTTGTAACGGGTTTGGGTGCACTCACTCCTATTGGTAATACTGTTGAAGAATATTGGAAAGGTCTGTCAAATGGAGTTAGCGGCGCAGCTCCCATCACACGATTTGATGCATCTCTTTTCAAGACTAAATTCGCTTGTGAAGTTAAAAACTTAGAAGTCACAGATTTTATTCCGCGCCAAGATGCCCGCAAAATGGACTTATTTACTCAATTTGGAGTAATTGTCGCTGATGAGGCTGTTGCGGATGCCAACTTACACATAGATACAATTAATAAAGATAAAGTAGGTGTTATTTGGGGCTCTGGTATTGGAGGTCTAAAAACATTTGAAGAGGAAGTGATCAATTTCACAAATGGAAACGGAACACCTCGCTTTAATCCCTTCTTTATTCCGAAAATGATTGCAGACTCTGTCTCTGGTCAAATTTCCATTAAATATGGTTTTAGAGGACCTAACTATGTGACAGTCTCTGCATGTTCATCGGCAAATAATGCCATCATCGACGCCTTCAACTACATCCGTTTGGGTAGAATGGTTGCCTGCGTGACAGGTGGTTCTGAAGCCGCAGTAACGCAAGCAGGCGTTGGTGGATTCAATGCTCTACGTGCCCTCTCTGAAAGAAATGACGACCCTACAACGGCTTCAAGACCTTATGACAAAGACAGAGATGGTTTCGTTTTAGGTGAAGGTGGCGCAGCAATCGTTTTGGAAGAATACGAACATGCCAAAGCACGTGGTGCTAAAATATACTGTGAGCTAGTTGGAGGTGGATTTTCTTCAGATGCGTACCACATTACGGCACCGCACCCAGAGGGCTACGGCGCGTATCTCTCCATGAAAGATGCACTCGAAGATGCGCAAATGCAACCAGAAGAAATTGATTATATCAATACACATGGTACTTCTACCCCACTCGGAGACCCACAGGAAATCAAAGCTATCGAACAATTGTTTGGAGAACATGCCTACAAAGTGAGCATCAGTTCTACAAAATCGATGACTGGCCATCTTTTGGGAGGCGCAGGCGCTGTAGAAACAGTTGCCGGAATCTTAGCACTGGAACATCAAATGATTCCACCTACAATCAATCTCTTCAACCAAGATGAGGTCATCGACTCACGTATTGACCTGACACCGAACGTAGCGAAAGCAAAAAAGGTAAATGTCATTCTAAGTAACTGCTTTGGTTTTGGTGGACATAACGCCACTTTGATATTTAAAAAATTGACAAACGAGTAATCCCTATGGGTTACTCGCTCTGTCTTTATGTATGCAATGACACACTTATAACCACTCCGATGAGACATCTCCATGGCAGCGGAAAATTTCTTTGATTTTTTTAAATCAAGCCCAAAAGAAAGAGAGTTCAAAAAAGCAATTGAGCAAATTATTGGCGAAAAACCAAGTAACTTGGAATTGTACCAACTCGCTTTTAGACATACTTCTGCTTCCAAAGAAAACAATTTCAATGGATTCAAAGAATCAAATGAAAGATTAGAGTTTCTAGGTGATTCAGTCCTCGGTATGGTCATTGCAGAATACCTCTTCAAAAAATACCCCTACAAAGACGAAGGTTTTTTAACTGAAATCCGTTCGCGGATTGTAAATCGTGAATCACTCAATGTAGTTGCACGCAAAATTGGTTTAGAAAATCTCATTCAATTTGACGGCCATCGGGTAAGTCATAAAAGAACTTCCATGTACGGCGATGCCATGGAAGCACTCATTGGTGCCATTTACTTAGATAAAGGTTTTCGGTTCACAAAACGCTTCATTGTCAAGAACTTAATTGCGAATTACTTCGATTTAGACGCCGTTATTTCAAATAATACCAACTACAAAAGTATCCTCCTTAGCTGGGCGCAACACGGAGGTAAAAAAGTTAGTTTTGACATTATTGAAGAAAATGGCAAGCACCACCAAAAAGAATTCGTTGCACAAGTTACCTTAGATGGCGAGCCTGTTAGTGAAGGACGTGGCTGGAACAAAAAGAAAGCTGAACAAGATGCTGCTCGAAAAGCCTGCGATATTTTGGAAGTAAAAGACACAGAATAAGATTACTTTTCTGCCCGCATTACTTTGGTAATTTCATTCAACTTCTCCACTTTTTCTTCGAAATCCCCCTTCAATTTATTACGAATCGCTTGTAAATTGTCTAATGTTTCTTGCAACGAATCGGGTAAAATATCTATCAATATTTCCCGAAAACGCTTAGCAAAAGTAGGCGATTTCCCATTAGTAGAAATCCCAATTTTTAAATCTCCTTTTTGAACAACCGAGCCCAAATAGAAATCACACGCATCGGGTGTGTCTGCTACATTCACCAAAATACCTTTCTGCCGGCATTCATCCGAAATTCGATTATTCAACATTTTATCATTGGTAGCTACGAAAACAAGATTTTTTTCAGCTAGAAAACTAGAATCAAACGGCTTTTCTATCAATTGAATCGAAAATTGGGTAGCCATTTCCCGGATTTCCTGTCGAATTTCAGGGGCAACCAACGTCAGAACGGTTGCTGGAGAATTGGCATAAATGGCAGTTAGCTTTTCTAGTGCGACGTATCCGCCACCTACCAACAAAATAGACTGTTGTTCTAACTTCACAAAAAGTGGAAATAAAGTATTCATCTTGTTTTGAAAATACGTATTTCCTCTGTGTTTCTGCAAGAGGAAATACGTATGTGAATTATTTATATTTCTGAAGTAACTCGATTTGAGCCTCTATCGATTGATGGAAATCTGTTTTAAGTTGTTGTACCAAATCGGCTACCGGGAGCACATCTTGGATAGCTGCCACACCTTGCCCTGCCGACCAAATGGTTTTCCAGGCTTTTGCTTCTGCTTGAGCGGCATCTAATTCTTTTCCAAAATCTATTTTTCCTGCTCGACTCCACATTTCAGGAGGTATTCCAGCATTTTCCAGACTTTTCTTCATAAAATTAGCTGAAACACCCGAAACTGCCGCCGTGTAAACGATGTCAGATGTACCACTTTCTACAATCATTTGCTGGTAAGCTTTATCGACATTTGCCTCCGTGGTATTGATAAAACGAGTTCCCATATAGGCCAAATCTGCCCCCATTTGCATAGCAGAAGCAACATCTTGGCCATCGCTGATACAACCAGAAAGCAAGATTGTTTTATCAAAGAAAGAACGAATTTCGTGAATGAATGCCATTGGATTCAAAGTTCCCGCATGTCCACCTGCACCAGCAGAGACAAGGATGAGTCCGTCCACACCCGCAGCAACTGCTTTTTCTGCATGGCGGCGATTGATGACATCATGAAATACCAAACCACCGTAACTGTGTACAGCATCCACAAGATCTGGAACAGCACCAAGAGAAGTAATCACAAGCGGAACTTGGTGTTTTACAATGACTTCAATGTCTTGCATCAAACGGTGATTCGTCGGGTGAACGATTAAATTGACACCAAAAGGCGCAGGATTCTCCATAGTAGCCAGCGCTTCTTTGATTTCAATGACCCATTGTTCAAAGCCTTCTGTACTCCGGTGGTTCAGTGCGGGGAATGTCCCGACAATGCCTTGCCGGCAGCATTCAATCACCAAAGAAGGCCCAGAAATAAGGAACATAGGAGCAACCACAACGGGTAAACCAAGCTGTTGCATGTTTGCAGGTAAGTGTTTCATAAATAGATGAAGTGGGTTGAAAAAGTGTATAAAAGTAGACTATTTTTTCTGTCGGATTAATCCTTCCTGTACCACAGAGGCTACTAATTCGCCCGATTCTGCAAAAAAATGACCACGTGTAAAACCTCGACTATTCGACGTGCTTGGGCTGTCGATGGCGAAAAGGAGCCATTCA